>CAYZOI010000018.1:0-22758 GCA_964480145.1 uncultured Dehalococcoidaceae bacterium
AACGTCACTTTTCACCTCGAATCCAATAATTATAGTTGATATTTCGTTTATTGAGCAATGTTCGCATTCAACGAAATCAGTTGTCTGCGGACAGGCATAAAGCCAAAGGACAAAGGCCGGGTAAGAAACGAGGCCAGTCTACGGAATTATTTTGTCATGTGACGCTCAAATTCATTCCTTTTTAACCGTTATGGCTATTGACAACATAACGGGAATAGTTTATTCTTGCTACTAATCCTAATAAACTTAAAAGGAGGGTAGTCATGCAGGCATATTGTGTGAAATGTCGTGCCAAGAAGGAAATGAAAGACGCCAAGTCTATCACCATGAAGAATGGCAAGCCGGCCACTCAGGGTGTATGTCCTTCCTGCGGCACCAAGATGTTCCGAATTGGCAAAGCCTAAATTAACTTAATTTGCGACGTCGAAAATATAAGGGAGACTGGATAGTGTACATGTGAGTATCCAGTTTCTCTGCTTTTTTGAGCTCCTCCACCGAACGAAGGCTGGCTTGTTGACGAGCCTCAGTCAATTGAGCTAGACTTATGTGGTGAACTACAAGGGAGGGATGCTTTTTGAGAGGGGTTAACACCCCTCTTTTCACACCATTTCCTTTCTTTGATTCATTCACTGCCTATTCAGGCGCTTGGATAGCGCTCTGGCAACGGAGTCTGCATGATAGACAGGTACAACCCGCAGGAAATCGAGAGGAAATGGCAACAGCGTTGGGATAAGGACCGGCTCTATCAGGTCAGCGACGACGATCCGAGGCCGAAATACTACGCGCTGACCATGTTCCCCTACACATCCGGCGACCTTCACATCGGGCACTGGTATGCCATGGCGCCTTCGGACGTCCACGCTCGCTTCAAGCGCTTGCAGGGCTATAACGTGCTTCACCCCATGGGTTTTGACGCTTTCGGTCTCCCCGCCGAGAACGCCGCCATCCAGCGCGGTATTCATCCTTTCACCTGGACAATGCAGAACGTTGAGAACATGCGTCGCCAACTCCGCAGCATCGGCGCTATATATGACTGGAGCCGGGAAGTGGTTACCTGCCTGCCTGAGTACTACAAATGGACGGAGTGGTTTTTCCTGAAGCTGTACGAAGCCGGTCTGGCCTATCGGGGCAAAGCGCCGGTGAACTGGTGCCCCAAGTGCCAGACAGTGCTCGCCAATGAGCAGGTGCTGGGCACCGGCTTCTGCGAACGTTGCAACACTGCAGTTACCCGCCGTGACCTTGAGCAGTGGTTCTTCCGCATCACCAAATATGCCGATGAAATGTTGAGCTTCGACGGCATTGACTGGCCGGAGCCCATCCGGATTATGCAGCGCAACTGGATAGGCCGCAGCGAGGGAACGGAGATATCCTTCGCCCTCGACCACCCGGGCACGCCAGAAAAAGAAATCCGGGTTTTCACCACCCGTCCGGATACCACTTATGGCGTTACCTTTATGGTTTTCGCGCCCGAGCACCCGCTGGTCCCCGTGCTGACCACACCGGAGAGAAAAGCCGAGGTTGACGCCTACATCGAAAGGTCAAAACGTTTAAGCGAAATAGAGAGATTGTCCACCGAGAAGGAAAAAGACGGTTTCTTTATCGGGTCCTACTGCACCAACCACCTGACCGGGGAGAAGGTTCCCATCTGGATTGCCGACTACGTGCTTTTAAGCTACGGCACGGGAGCAGTGATGGGCGTGCCGGCTCACGACGAGCGCGATTTCCTCTTCGCGAAAAAGTACGATATCCCCATACCCGTAGTCATCGCGCCGCCGAACTGGCAGGGCGAGGAACTGGAAGAGGCCTATATTGAAGAGGGAACCCTGGTGAACTCCGGCCAGTTCGATGGGCTTCCCAGCCGGCAAGGCATTGAGGCCATCTCGGATTTTCTCGAAGAAAAGGACTGGGGCAGGCGGACCATCAGCTACCGGTTACGGGACTGGCTAATCTCACGCCAGCGCTACTGGGGTGCCCCCATCCCCATGATTTACTGCGATAAATGCGGCATTGTCCCCGTCCCTGAGGCAGACCTGCCAGTACTGCTGCCCGAAGATGCCGAGTTCAAACCAACCGGTGAATCGCCGCTCAAATACCACGAGCACTTTGTCAATACCATCTGCCCGCGTTGCGGCGGGCCGGGCAGGCGCGAGACGGACACCATGGATACCTTCATGTGTTCTTCATGGTACTTCATGCGCTATACCAGCCCCGGCAGTGACGATGCTCCCTTTGATGACCACAAGAATAAATTCTGGATGCCGGTTGACCTCTACACCGGCGGGGCGGAGCACGCCGTGATGCATCTCTTCTATTCCCGTTTCTTTATCAAAGCACTGCGCGACATCGGGCTGGTCGACTTCGATGAGCCGTTCACCCGCTTGTTCAACCAGGGAATTATCATTGCCGGGAAGCAGAAGATGAGCAAATCGCTCGGCAACGTGATTACCCCGGACGAGTACGTGGCCGAGCTGGGTGCGGACGCAGTTCGGGCCTACCTCATGTTCCTGGCCCCCTGGGAGCAGGGTGGTGAATGGAATGACAGCAGCATCAGCGGTATCAGCCGCTGGCTGAACCGGATATGGCAACTGGTGCTCGATGAGTATCAGCTCGAGGAAAAGGCCGCGCCTGACCGCACACAGACAGAGGAGAGAGCGCTATCTCGTTTTACTCATCAGACCATCCGGCGGGTAACTCAGGACCTGGAAAAGCTTCGCTTTAACACGATGCTCTCCGCACTCATGGAATTCACCAACTACCTGGCAAAAGTAAAGGAAACTGCCGCCATTAGTACCTCAGTCTGGCAAGAGTCAATAGATATCCTGCTTCGACTCCTGGCACCCACCACCCCCCACTTCACCGAAGAACTATGGGAGAGAACGGGACGCCAGTACAGTATTCATAACCAGCTCTGGCCACAGTGGGACGAGGCACTGGCCCAAGATGAGGAAATAACGCTGGTGGTACAGGTAAACGGCAAGCTCCGCGACCGCATCACCGTACCTGTTTCCATAACCGAGGCCGAACTGCCGCAGATTCTCCAGGAGAAAGCCGTTAAAGCCAACGCCTATCTGGAAGGAAAGAAAATCCGAAAGAGAATTTACGTGCCCGGCAGGCTGGTAAATTTCGTCGTGCAGTAAGTGCAAAAACCATGGATACCATGAAGATAGCTTTTATCGGCGGCGGGGCGATGGGGGAGGCAATACTGGCGGCGGTTCTTAATCGTGGCCTGAGCACTCCACAGACCATCTGGGTCAGCGATGCTAAAGAGGAACGCCGCCAGCACCTGAAGCAGACCTACCAGATATCCGCTACCGAAAGCAATCGCGACGCCGCGACCAAGGGCGACATCATAATTCTGGCGATAAAACCACAAAACCTGCCCGAGGTAATGCCGGAACTGGCCGGCCAGATTAAACCGGGGCAGCTTGTTCTTTCCATTATAGCCGGCGCCAGAATAGATACATTATGTAAAGGTCTTGACCATCGCCAAGTGGTCCGGGTGATGCCCAACACGCCCGCCCAGATTGGAGAGGGAATCAGCGTCTGGACTGCCACTCCAGAGGTAACCGAAACGCAGAAAGAGCGTGCCAAGGCCATCCTGAGCACCATGGGCCGGGAAATCTTTATGGCTGATGAAGGATATCTTGATATCGCCACCGCGGTGAGCGGCAGCGGTCCGGCCTACTTTTTTCTCTTCGTCGAGTGCCTTATCGAGGCTGCGGTCCGCATCGGGCTGGCCGAGGACACGGCGCAGGAACTGGTGCTTCAGACCATGCTTGGCTCCGGACAGCTGCTGAAAAAATCCGGCAAACCCCCTGCCGAACTGCGCCGCATGGTAACTTCCCCCGGCGGTACCACCGCTGCCGCCCTGCAGCAGCTTGAAAACGGAAACTTCAAAGAGCTGGTCTCTCAGGCAGTCGCCGCTGCCCACCAGCGGGCCAAAGAACTCGGCAAATAATCTGCGCCAGTATCTACCACACCAAAGCATTTCCGTTAAATTCCCATGAGCATTTTAAAATTTACTTTGTTCAATATTGACAAAACATATTCTATCGTTTTTAATGTTTTAAAATGATTGAAAATCGCGGTGAAGCTTGGTGAAAACAATATCGGTTAGCAAGGCAAAGCAATTTGCTGAAGAAGTTGGCATTGCTTTCAAGCAGACCGGGTTGCCTCGTATGGCGGGACGCATTCTGGGCTGGCTTCTTATCTCCGACCCACCCCACCAGTCAATGGAACAGCTTACCAGTGCTTTAACCGCCAGCAAGGGTTCCATCAGCATCACGACTCGCCTCCTCATTCAGCACGGCCTGATTGAACGCATTAGCCTGCCCGCTGTCAGGCATGACTACTTCCGCCTGCGCTCTGACACCTGGCAACACATGATAGGGCGCGGACTCACCGGCGAAATAAGAATGTTCCGGCAGCTTGCCGAACGCGGACTCGGGCTGCTTGGTGAGAAAACCACCGCCAACAGCAAATGGTTGAATGAGATGCTTGATGTATATACCTTTCTGGAGCAGGAGTTCCCTGCCCTGCTGGAAAGATGGGAGAAAGAACGCCAGAAGGATTTGCAAACGATAAGACAAAGCCGATAGCCATGTATTATGTATTTTTTCGGGAGGCATAGAATGAAAAAACTACGAATCATCACCGCCTTTTTACTCCTGATAGTTTTAACCGCCCTCACTGCCTGTAATCCCCTGGGGGATGACGAAGGAGACGTAGAACAATATGTTGAGGTGGAACGGGGAGACCTGGTGGTCACCATCAGCGGTAGTGGCAATATAGAGACATCAGAGGATGCGAATTTGAGCTTCAGCAGTGGTGGTCGCATCGCTACGATATATGTTGAGAAGGGCGACCGGGTTACCAAGGGTGAAATTCTGGCGGAGCTTGATGCCGACACCCTGGAACTCGCCAGGGACCAAGCCGAATACGCACTTACCCAGGCCGAGGTAGTGCTCATCCAGGCAGAGTTGAGCCAGAAAACCGCTGAAAACGCACTTGATAATGTGCTGGACCAGGAAGATGCGCTGGGGCTGGCTTTATTCAACGCCCAGATAGACGTGAGGTCGGCCAAGCATAACCTTGATGAGACCCAGGACATCTACACCTGGCCGGATATTGAAACGGCGCAGAAAGACGTGGACAACGCCAAAGCATTCCTGGAGTATGCGTTGGACCAAGGACTGCCCACGCCAACGGTGGAATATGCACAAAGAAGATTAGACATAGCAGAGGCCGTACTGGACGCCAAGAGAAACGCCCATGACACCGAGGAGGTAGCCATCGCCAGGCTGCAGCTGGAAGCCCTGGAACTGGCCGAGGCTCAGGCCCAGAAAAACCTGGATGAGATGAACGAGGACATCGCCCTGAAGGAGCTGAGTGTGGACGCAGCAAAAGCCGCCGTGGAGCAGGCCAAACAGTCAGTGTCACTGGCCCGGCAGTCCCTAGAACAGGCGGAGAAAGACCTGAGAGAGGCAGTCATCACTGCCCCCTTCAATGGCATAATAGCCAGTGTCACCGCGAAAGAAGGCGATATGATACCGTTACCAACGATGGCTCCTAAACAGATAATAAACCTGATTGACCCCACCAGCATGGAACTGGTCGTGGAAGTGGATGAAATCGATATCCCTCAGGTGGAGGTGGGTCAGAAGGTGATTATAACCTTTGACGCGCTGGCCGACGTGGAGTTAGACGGTGTGGTCGCTACCATCTATCCGTTACCGCTCGAGGTCAGCGGCGTTATCGTCTACAACGTTAAAATTGAGCTCGACGTCCCGGAGAAATCGGGCGTCAGGGTCGGCATGAGCGCCGAGGCCGACATCGTTCTGGCCAGTCGTACTGATGTTCTGCTGGTACCGGACCGCGCTATAAATAAGGATGACGATGGTAATCCAGTGGTCTACGTGCTCGTTGATGATGACCTGGTAGCAAAACCGGTTGAAATAGGCATCAGTAACGATTTCAGTATTGAAATCGTCAGCGGCCTGGAAGTTGGAGAAACTATTCTTGCCTCCAGAAAACGCTGATAGCCGGATGGACGGGTTTATAACCAGAAACATTATTTAAAATTGATAAGACAGGAGCACCAGATGATTGAGCTTGATCATATCGCCAAAATCTATCGCATGGGCAAGATAGAGGTCCCGGCCCTCCGGGGAATAGACCTGACCATCAAACAGGGGGAGATGGTGGCCATTATCGGTGCCTCCGGTTCCGGCAAGTCAACGCTGATGAACATCATCGGCTTCCTGGACAAGCCTACCGCCGGTAAATATATGCTGGAAGGCACGGATGTCAGCCGGCTCAATGATAACAGGCTTGCCGAGCTGAGAAACAAGAAAGTCGGCTTCGTCTTCCAGACGTTCAACCTTTTGCCGCGCGCTTCAGCCCTCTCCAATGTGGAGCTGCCCCTCCTCTACGGCAACGGCGGGCAGCGGCGCAAACGCAGCATGGAGGCACTGGAAAGGGTCGGGCTAGGGGAACGGGCGACCCATAAACCCACCGAACTGTCCGGCGGCGAGCAACAGCGCGTGGCCATCGCCCGGGCACTGGTGAATAACCCGTCACTCATTCTGGCTGATGAGCCTACGGGGAACCTGGACAGCGCCTCCACCACGGAGATTATCCGCATCTTTTGCCAGCTTCACCAGGAAGGGATTACCGTGATTCTGGTCACGCATGAAATGGACGTGGCCACGCAGACCCAGCGCATAATACGTCTGCTGGATGGCAAGGTTATCAGTGATGAAAAAGTTACGCACAATGATAAAACGATACGCAAACGGAAAGACAATGGTGATGTCGGTAACTAATATCAATTAAGCGGCAGGAGCTATAAGTGAAGTTAATAGATTCCGTTGTCATTGCCATCAGGTCGCTATTCGTCAACAAGCTGCGGACTTCGCTGACCATGCTCGGCATCATCATTGGTGTTGGTTCGGTTATCACGCTCATGTCAGTGGCCAGGGGCGCCGAGGCTACCATTACCTCCGCCTATGAGGAATTGGGTACCAATATACTTTCGATAATGCCCGTAAATCCAGAGGTGGAAGGAGGTTTCTCCATGTCTCCGGCATATGCCGCACCCTCGCTGACCATGGATGACGCCCGCGCCCTGGAGGACGTCCGCGGTATCGACAATATTGCCCCGGTAAATGAGAATTTCATCACCGTAACGGCTGGCAGTGAAACCAAAGGGGGGCTACTTCACGGCGCAACTCCTGTATATCTGGATGTTATGAAATATTCGGTAGCGTCCGGACAGTTTTTTACCGACCATCATGTAGCGCAGCGGGCCAACGTGGTCGTGCTGGGCAGTCTGGTGGCTGAAGACCTGTTCGGCGATGATGATGCGATCGGTGAACAGGTAAAGCTAAAAAAACAGCGCTTTACGGTTATCGGGGTACTTGAACCCAAAGGCGGCGCCATGTTTGGCATCAGCTTTGATGATGTCGTGATTGTACCCATCACCACCTATCAGGCGCGCTTATTTCCCCAGCAGACCGCCACCGGCCAGGATGCCGTTGCCTCAATAAGCTTCCAGCTAGCCGACGAGGAAAACAGGGAGGCAGTCACCGAGGAAATTGAATCCATTCTGCGCCGGCGCCACAACCTAAAGGGCGATGATAAAAATGATTTTGCCATAGTCAGCCAGGAACAGGTACTGGAAATCGTCGGCCAGGTAACGGGGATATTCTCCATCGTCCTGGGCGCCATTGCCAGCATCTCGCTGCTGGTGGGCAGCATCGGCATCATGAACATCATGCTCGTCTCGGTAACGGAGCGGACGCGAGAAATCGGCATACGCAAAGCGGTGGGCGCCAAACGGCGCGACATCTTGATGCAGTTCCTCATCGAGGCGGCAACGATGGGTTTTACTGGCGGCGGCATCGGTATCACCGGCGGCTGGCTGCTAGCCTGGGCGATTTCGCAGGTAGACATCGGCGGTTTCAAGCTGGCTTCAGCAGTTTCCATCGATATCATAATACTAGCCTTCTCGGTTTCGCTATTCATCGGCCTTGCCTCCGGACTGTACCCGGCAATGAGGGCCGCCCGACTCAACCCTATTGACGCACTGCATTATCAATGATAATAATGTATATAATGTAGAATCAAGCAACCAGAGTGAGAGCGGCAGGATAAAGGTTTAATAAAACCATGAGCTGGCTTGACATCGCAGTTATCGTGATAATCGGCATCGCCACGTTGATTGGCCTTAAAATTGGCATCATCAAGGCCGTGTTAACGCTCGCTGGCGTAATTGTTGGTGTCCTTCTGGCCGGGCGCTTTTACGTTGCCCTGGCTGACAGGCTCACTTTCATCCCTCAGGAGACACTGGCTCGAGTGGTTGCCTTCGCTATAATTCTCATGGTGGTGGTGCTTATCGCCAGCATAATCGCCGGCGTTCTGAAGTGGCTGGCCTCAATCATACTGCTGGGCTGGGTGAATCGACTTGGTGGAGCACTTCTTGGCCTGATAACGGGCTCCATACTCTGCGGCGCACTGCTGGCCATGTGGACCAAATTCCTGGGCATATCTGACCCAATCGCAGAATCGGCGCTGGCTACCTTTCTTCTAGACCGCTTCCCTATGGTGCTGGCGCTACTGCCCGGAGAATTTGGCTCAGTGCGTTCTTTTTTCCAATAAGATAAAATTCCTGCCGCAGAAAACAGGTATTTAGACATAGGGGCTACGCGATATGGAATTTACGGTACCGTAGCCCCTATCTGTTGTCTGAAATTGCCGTACGGGATTTTACGTCAAGCTACCACTAGGCGCCTGACGGCGTTTCTCCCGGATGCAGCTTCTGCCACTTTTCCAGAAGCTGTTCGCGGCTCTCCTTGTGAGCCGGATCAGCCACACAGGAATCAACAGGACAGGCATCAGCACATCGCGAGGAATCATAGGAGCCGACACATTCAGTGCATTTATCGGGGGCAATCACGTAGATAGTTTCTCCTTCACTGATTGCCTGGTTCGGGCACTCCGGTTCACATGCTCCACAACTTATGCACTCCTCCGTAATCTGGAACGCCATACATTTACCTCCCTTTTTACCAAAATGTCATGTTTGGGTTGAAAGCGCTGGATAGCCAATTCATCAATTACATTGTATCGTGAACCTTCTTTCTTAGAGCTTCAGCCACATGCTCTGGCACGAGGTCGCTGATATTGCCATTCAGGCGAGCCACCTCTTTCAAGAGACTGGAACTGAGAAACTGATATTCCTGGCTTGCCATCAAGCAGAGCAGGTCCAGGTCTGGCGCCAGCTTGCGGTTCATCAATGCCATCTCAAATTCTTTTTCAAAATCGGCGTTCATCCTCAGGCCACGGATCATTACCCGAGCTCCTTCACCCCTGACAAAATCAACCGTCAACCCGCTGAATGATTTTACCTCTACGTTTGGTATATTGGCGACCGCCAGTCTGGCCAATTCCACCCGTTCCTCAGTGGTAAAGACCAGGTGCTTGTTTGATTTTTCGTACACTCCCATCACTATGCTGTCAAACAACCGAGCAGCCCGTTTCACAATATCCAGGTGGCCGTTGGTAATAGGGTCAAAGGTCCCCGGATAAACGGCTATGGTCATAATGTACCTCCCTTGCGAAACACAGCGATACAGCTATCTCCGTGACGGTGCTCCTTAACGAGTCTCAGAACACCATAAGTAGAATTAAAAGAAAGAAGAGATGAGTGCGTCACCACGACTACCGAGCTATCACCGACCAGCTCGGATTCGGCTAATTGCGTTATCAGATTCCCGATTGATGAATCAGAATAAGGAGGGTCCATCAGAATGATATCGTACTCCCTGTCCAGAAAGGCAAGTGCCTTGGTGACACTGCAGCAATAAACATGCGCCTGATTTAATAAATCCGTTTTTTCCAGATTCTGTTTTATTATAGCACAACAATGCGGTTTCTTTTCAACAAAGTCAACCCATCCGGCACCGCGGCTTAATGCCTCTATGCCAAGTTGTCCGCTGCCGGAAAACAGGTCAAGCACTTGTGACCAATCGTCAGTTATATTCTCCAGAATAGAAAAAATCGCTCCCTTAACCAAATCTGTTGCGGGACGGGTGGCAGTTCCTCTGGGCGCTCTCAGATGGTGCCCTTTCGCTTTACCGGTAATTACTCGCATTCCAAATACGAAACAATGATAAATTCAAGGCTCGTCGAGTCATCGATGTCACATAATTAGGATAAATACTGTGGGTTTAATTGTCAACAAAACGCAAACACGGCCATCCGGTTTATGGGCCGGCAATTGTTCTATTCCCAGGGGTTTTGATAATCAGAAGTCCTGCCCTGGCAATAGCGTGCGGTGCAATCCACAACAGCGACAACGCTCATATCTGCGGGCCACTTTGTACAACCCCTTCTTATTGCAATAGGGACAATAAGCAAACTTGAGACCGTTGCGGTTTTTGCCTTTTCCATTGTAGTAACCAACAACTCCGCTTGAAGCCATGCCAACTTGCTCCTGCGTATAATGTATCACACACCCATTCCCCGATTTAAAAACGGCTGGCCTTTTTCGCCGTCTTTTTCGCCGCCGGGAGTACCCATCTTCTGACCAGTATGGACGCTGCTCACTACAGCTTTGGTTCGGATGCCGGAGTCATCAGTGACGGTTGCATCGGTTTCATTGCCGGTGTTATCGCCTGGCGCCGGTGACTGACCATGGGACGACGCAGGAAAGAAGGAACATCCAGTTCATCTTCGCTCTTAATGCCTCTGAGAAGCTGAGTCAGTTCATCCTCCTGAGGTGCTCCGGTCAGCCCAAGCTTGGCTACAAACCCGGTGGCGATAAGGGTAATCCGGACATCGTTATCCATTTCCGGATCGTGGGCGACACCGAAAATGATATTGGCTTCCGGGTCCACCGCCTGCCGGATAACGTCAGCTGCCTCGTTCACCTCGAACAGGCTGAGGCTCGTACTGCCGACTATATTAAAGAGAACCGCCTTTGACCCATTGATGGTGACATCCAGCAGCGGGCTGGCTAAAGCCTGTTTGGCAGCATCCACGGCACGGTTCTGACCTGAACCCCGACCAATTGACATCCACGCTGGTCCGGCGTCTTTCATGATCGATTTCACATCGGCGAAGTCCAAATTAATCAGCCCGGGAGTGGTGATAACCTCAGCGATAGCCTGAACACCGTGTCTCAGAACATCGTCGGCCAGTTTGAAGGCGCTATCCACGCCCGTCTTCTGGTCGCAGAGTGAGAGCAGCTTGTCGTTAGGAATAATTATCAGGGTATCAACTTTGCCCATCAGTCTGGTGATGCCCTCATTGGCTACCTGCGTGCGGTGAACACCTTCAAAGCTAAATGGCTTGGTGACTACGGCGATGGTCAGGGCGCCACTCTGCTTGGCTATCTCCGCCACGGTGGGTGCCGCGCCGGTGCCGGTGCCGCCACCCATACCGCTGGTTACAAAGACCATGTCAGCACCACCTACCAGCTCCTGCAACTCCTCACGACTTTCTTCGGCTGCTTTCTGGCCCAGGTTATGGTCGCCGCCAACACCCAGCCCCCTGGTCAGTTTCTCGCCGAGCTGGATTCTTATGGGAGCTTCAGTAACCGCCAAGGCCTGGGCATCGGTATTCATGGCAATGAATTCCACACCCTGAATTTCTTCCCTGACCATGCGGGTAATCGCGTTGCTACCACCGCCACCTAAGCCGACAACTTTGATTTTGGCTGGATTCGCCACAAAACTTGATTTTGCCATTTCCCCCTCCTTATTACATTAATCTGATAACGTTCTTACTCAAATCGTTAGCTGAAGAGGCTCTTCATTCGAAAAGCCAGGCGCTTGAGCGCCGAGCCAAAGTTCCAGCGCGTCCAATTCGAGCTGCGCTCATGACTGACTCCCCAGGCCAGCAGGCCAACGCTCGTTGCGTATGCCGGGTCGCACAGGGCATCGGATATGCCTTCCATATTAGAGGGAGCGCCGACTCTGACCGGAAGCTGCAGGATATCACGCCCCAGCGTGGAGATACCTGCCAGATTGGAGCTACCACCGGTGAGTACCAGCCCTGCCGGGACAAGGGTCTCGTATTCTGAGTTGGGCAACTCAAGCAGGATGAGTTTCAGAATTTCTTCAACGCGGGCGCGGATGATATCGCACAGGTCCTGATATGAAACGCCGTGCCCATCCTGAGATATCGCGGCGGTATCCTCGGTCTTATTTTCATAGACAGGCATCACGCTGCCGTATCGCTTCTTCATCTCCTCGGCAACGTCAAATGGCAGGCCCAGGCCGATGGACACGTCCCTGGTGAGCTGATAGCCGGCGACTGGTAGTATTGAGGTATGCCATATGCTTCCTTCTTTGAACACCGCAATATCAGTGGTGCCACCGCCGATATCAGCCAGAATTACCCCTACTTCCTTTTCATCCGGAGTCAATACTGCTTCACTGCTGGCGAGAGGCTCAAGGACAAGGTCCTCAATATCAATGCCAATGCTGCGGATGCACTTAATCAGGTTCTGTATTGAAGTTACGGCAGCGGTGATAACATGGGTCTCCACGTCAAGCCTGAAACCATGCATACCGATCGGGTTCTTGACTCCGGCCTGACCGTCAACGGCATATGACCGCGGAATAACATGAAGGAGTTTCCGGTCGCCGGGAACCTTGACGCTCTGTGCCGAGGAGAGAACGCGCCTCAGGTCGTCCGTGCGCACCACGCGGTCATTCCGTGTTATCGCCACCACGCCGCGGTTATTCAGCGAGGTCACATGGCGGCCGGTCACGCCAACGTAGGCTGACTCCACTTTGTAGTTGCTTGACTGTTCCGCTTTCCTTATCGATTCTTTGATTGACTCCCTGGCTTCATTGATGTTGACCACCAGGCCTTTATGCAGACCAACCGATGGAGCAATGCCAACACCAACAATGCGCGGCGCGCCACCTTCATTCAGGTCAGCAACAACCGTGCATACCTTGGTGGTACCAACATCAATCGCCGCTACGGTTCGATTTTTCATCTAGACCTCCTTTTCAATAGGTTTGGATTATTAAAGTTCCTTTATGCCTTACATTGCCAGAGCCTCCTTGGCCACTGTCCTTTTTTAATCGAGTATGTCAGGATATGGAAAAGACCAACCTCACCTTGTTCATAAGGTCAGTTCTTTTACTTGCCCTTACTTTGGTTTCCGCCATGATACTGTACATTTCGTCCGGACCGTATCTATCGGCCTGGTCGATTAAGTGTTCGGCTATTTTCAGCTTCAGGTCGGTAAGAGTGGTGCCTACTCTCGCTCCACCCGCTCCCTTTTTATCCGGTTGTACGTGTTCCATTATTTGTTCCTATTCTAGATGCTACACCTTCCGGTATTATTTCAACCCTGGCCCGCTCAGGCCGTGGCAAATACCATCTGCAGTTTGCGTAACAGCGCTGGCCTTCTCCAGGCCCTGGTTTCTGTCTCTGCCCAGAGAATTTCCATCTCATCTGCGGCCAAGCAATCATCTTGCGCTATTAGACGCGTCGCCGCTCGTAGCTTGGCGCTGCGACTGCGTGGATTGGCCTGTATCTCACTCTCGGAGGGCATAATCACGTGCCTGCGAATGAGTTTCAGGCGAGGTTTATGCCCACAGATGCAAACCGGCGTGCTGGAAGGACAGATACACCCCCTGGCTTCCTGTTGCATGAAGCGCTTCACGATGCGGTCCTCCAAGGAATGGTAGCTTAGCACCACCAACCTGCCTTCAAAACCGAGAGGCTCAACTGCCTGTTTCAGGGCTCTCTCCAGGTTTTCCAGTTCCAGATTTACCGCAATCCGAATGGCCTGAAATGTCTTCGTAGCCGGGTGTATTTTACCCGTTCGCCGGCCGACCGCTTTCTCCACGATGCGGGCTAAATGAAGAGTGGAGGTGATAGGACGTTCGTGCACAATAAGCCGTGCTATCTGACGACTGTGGCCTTCCTCACCATAGGTTCGGATAATGCGCGCCAGTTCTGCTTCAGGTGAGGTATTAACAATATCGGCAGCGGTCACCTCTTGTTCGGGATTGAAACGCATATCGAGGTGGGCGTCATGACGAAAACTGAAGCCGCGTCCGCTCCCGTTTAGCTGCATTGAGGAAAGTCCAAAGTCAAACAAGATGCCGTGTACCGGAAAGAAATCATATTTAATGCAGGTTGCCTGCAGGTTGACGAAGTTGTCATTGACGAGGAGAACGGAGCTTCGATATGCCTCAAGTTTTTTCTGGGCCGCCTTTATCGCGGTGGGGTCGGCATCAATGCCGAGCAACTGCCCCCCTGGGGAACTGCGTTCCAGAATTGCCCGGGCATGCCCGCCACTGCCCACCGTGCAATCAACGTAGCGGCCCCCGGGTTGAACCGCTAACGCTTCCATGGTCTCTTCGAGTAGAACCGGTACGTGATTTGAATTCTGCTTACTTGGACTCATCTCGTCGCTCCAGGCTTTCTATAATCTGCCAGGATTGTTCCTGGCTGATTGCTTTCTCTTCTTCCCAGAGAGCCTGATTCCATATCTCCAGGTAGGTGTTGGCTCCGGTAACGACGACGTCTTCCTGAATTTCAGCGTGCTCACGCAGTGGTACTGGCAGGGCCACTCTACCCTGTCCGTCAATGTCAACATTGAAAGCAGTGGCAAAGATGGCCCGATTCAGCCTCCTTATTTTACTGGGGGTCAGCGGACCACTGGTAAGAGAAGCAGCCAGCTTACGCCATTCTGGCAGCGAATACACGTTGACGCACTTTTCCGCTGCCGGAGACAGGACCACGCCGTCCTTCAGTTCCCTGCGGAACCGGGGCGGTATAGCTACCCGACCTTTTTCATCTACCTTGTAGTTGTACTCACCGTAAAACATACAAAACCCTCAGCCAGAGAATTACCCCATTTTCTACCACCATTCTCCACTTTTCACCACTGTATAACACTCTTTATAACACGAGCCTGACACGTTTGTCAAGACTTTTAGGCTGAATTCGATGAATTTTCCATAATATTTTTTCCATTTTGCTATCCGCTTCATATGTGGTAAAATGAAATTTGTTCTGGTGCACAACCATGCTTACTATCGGCATACTCACCATCAGTGATAAAGGGGCGCGTGGCCAGCGCTATGATGAAAGCGGCCAGACCATCAGGGATATCTTCTCCGATTTGGGCAGCGATATCGTTAGCTGTGAGATTGTCCCCGACGAGATGGACATCATCCGCCAGAAGCTGGCGGAGTGGTCTGACAATAAAGAGACGGATGTCATCATCACCACCGGCGGTACCGGGCTTGGCGAGCGTGATGTGACGCCGGAAGCTACCATCGCCGTTGTGGACCGGGTTGTCCCCGGCCTCGCGGAAGCAATGAGAGCCGATTCGCTGAGCAAAACACCGATGGCGATGTTAAGCCGGGCAACGGCAGGGGTCAGAGGCAAATGCCTGATAATAAACCTGCCCGGCAGCCCCAAAGCGGTCAGGGAATGCCTTGAAGTGGTGCTGCCGGCCATACCGCATGCCGTCGATATTATTAAAGGGGTGGTCACCGAGCATTCCTAAGAAGGTGGCAGGGGATTTTCGATGCGTATTGATGTGCTAACCATATTTCCGCAGATGTTTGACGCGCCGTTCAGCTTCGGCATCTTCAAGCGGGCCATTGAACAGAACCTGATCAGTATCAGCGTGCATAACATCCGCGATTACACCCATGATAAACACCACACCGTTGACGATTCCCCGTATGGCGGTGGCCCGGGTATGGTATTCAAGCCCGAGCCCATTTTCGAAGCGGTGGCAGCGGTAAAGGCCCAGGTCACGGAAGAACCTGAAGTCGCGGAACCACCGGTCATCCTGCTCACGCCGCAGGGGCGCCTTTTCAACCAGCAAATCGCGATGGAACTGTCAGGTTACCGCCATCTCATAATGCTCTGCGGCCATTATGAAGGCATTGACGAGCGCGTGGTAGAACACCTCGTCACGGATGAAATCAGTATCGGTGATTACGTGCTGACCGGCGGAGAACTGCCGGCTCTGGTGTTAATTGACGCCGTCATTCGCCTGCTCCCGGGAGTGCTCGGCTCCGAAGACTCGGTGCAGGAAGATTCACATGTGAACGGTCTGCTGGAATATCCCCAGTACACCCGTCCGTCCGTTTTCCAGGACTGGCCGGTTCCAGAAGCGCTGCTTTCCGGGAACCACGCCCAGATTGCCCGCTGGCGCCGACAGCAGGTCATACGGCGCACCCTGGAGCGTCGCCCGGACCTCATCGACACGAGCAAGCTCGGTCAGGAAGAAAAACAAATGGTAGAGCAATTCAACGCTTTATATAAAGCCAAATCCAGTTTGAACAAGGAGCCTGAGAAATGAATGTTGATTCGCTGGTCAATGTCAAACGCAATCCCAAAATTCCCGAACTCGCCCCCGGGGATACGGTACGCGTTTACATCAAAGTTGTTGAAGGCGGCAAGGAACGACTCCAGCCATTCCAGGGGGTAGTCATCAGAATGCATGGAGGCGGTGCTGGCGCTACCTTTACCGTCAGACGCATCGCCTACGGTGTTGGTGTGGAGCGCACGTTCCCGCTGTTCTCCCCGAGAGTGGAGCGAGTGGAAATAATCCGCCACGGAAAGGTGCGCCGGGCCAAACTTTACTACCTGCGCGGACGCAGCGGTAAAGCAGCCCGCATCAAGGAGAGGCGAGTGGACCGGGAGAAAGAGCTGGCCCGAATGGAGCAGCTGGCCGCTGAGGCTGAAGAAGCGACGACAACCGAGGCAGCCGAAATTGCGGAAGAAGAACTGGTCGCTGAACAGGAAGAGGTGCTGACAGAAGAAGTTACGGAGGCACCACCGGAAGGCGAACTGGCGGAAGAGCCAGAAGCAGAAAAGGCCCCTCCTGAATTGGAAGAGGCACTGCCGGAAACGGCAGAAGCGGTGGCTGAGGCAGCACCGGAAGGCGAACTGGCGGAAGAGCCGTCTGGAGAGGAAAAAACTCCTGACGAAGCGGAAGAGGCGGAACCAGAGGTAACCCAGCCTCAGAACGAGCTCGCTTCCGAAGAGCCAGAAACAGCCGCGGCGGAAGAAGAACCGGAAGAGAAAACCGAAGAGTAATCTTTCCGGCACCGCTTAACGTCACAAATATCTCCCGCACCACAGGGAAACGGGAATTGCGAGGCAATCGGTGGAGCACAGTATGAAATATGCTGAGGTCAGCGTTAATTCCCCGATTGCCCAGCGCCGCACTTTCAGCTATGCCATACCCTCACACCTGAACATCAGGGCGGGACAGGCGGTATGGGTCCCCTTTGGTGAGCGCACTCTACAGGGAATCGTAATGGCGCTGACCCCTTACCCTGCCGTGCCAGAGACCAGAGACATCATTGATGCTATTGAGCCCCACCCATTTCTCTCCCCGGCCCAGGTTGACCTGGCCACTTGGATAAGCGAGTACTATCTGTCCCCGCTTTTCGATGCCGTGGCCCTCATGCTACCGCCGGGATTCGAAAGGAAAACGCTGACCTTTATCTCGGCAATGCCGACCCCTGACGAGCAAAAAATTTCTTCCTTACCCTCACCGCAACGCCAGCTCTTTGAACAGCTGCAAAAGCAGGACCGGACAAACCTCAAGGAACTGGAGAAAAAACTCGGTGAAAAGAAGGCTCAAGTGACCGTCTCGCAGCTGGTAAGGCAGGGGCTAGCGGTTAGAAAATACGAACTTGAGCCGATAAGGATACGGCCCAAGACGATGCCCCTTCTCCGCCTCAACATACCCTCCACCGATGCTCCACAGATATCAGCCGAACTCAAAAGGAAACGAGCTTTCAAGCAGGCAAGCCTTATTGATTTTTTAAGCCAGCAGGCTGAGCCGGTTCCCTGGGCAGAAGCGAGGCAGAAGCTGGGCGTGAGCAAGGCAGCGGCCGATGCCCTGGTTCGCCAGGGGTTTATCATTTTCGAGCCGGTTGAAGTCAGACGGGAGCCGATTTCCCGCCAGGATATTGCACCAACGTCACCGCCTCAACTTACCCGCGCCCAGGAAAACGCTCTTTCTCGCCTCCGCGAAGCGATAAATGATAAGCGGACGCGACCCGATATTTTTCTGCTTCACGGCGTTACCGGCAGCGGTAAGACCGAGATATACCTGCGGGCACTCGCGGAAACAGTGAAAATGGGCCGACGAGGCATTGTTCTGGTGCCGGAAATCGCGCTCACCCCGCAGACCATTGAGCGCTTCGTCGCGCGCTTCCCGCACCGGGTCGCCGTCCTGCACAGCCAGCTCTCACCAGGTGAGCAGTATGACGAATGGCGAAGGATAAGGGATGGTGAATTCGACGTCGTCATTGGCCCCAGGAGCGCGCTCTTTGCCCCCCAACCCGACCTCGGGTTAATCGTGCTCGACGAGGAACACGAGTGGACCTATAAGCAGGAGAACCCACCCCACTACCACGCCCGCAGTGCGGCGGTAAAGCTGGCCGAGTTGACGGGTGCAGTGGTTATCCTGGGCAGCGCCACCCCTGACGTGGGCACCTATTTCCGCGCTCAGAAAGGAACCTGTGAACTCCTCCTGCTTCCGGAACGTGTTGTCCCGGTGGAAAGCGCACCGTTGCCCCATGTTGATATCGTGGACATGAGGGACGAACTAAAAGCCGGTAACCGCAGCATTTTCAGTCGCGCCCTTTCGCAGGAAATCACACGGGCGGTAAACGGTGGGGAGCAGGTAATCCTCTTCCTCAACCGCCGGGGCGGCGCGACGTTTATTCAGTGCCGGCACTGTGGCTTTGTGCTGCGCTGCCGTCGCTGTGAGATACCCCTGACCCACCATTACGCCGAGGACGTGCTGGTCTGCCACCAGTGTAACCATAAGACTGCGGTACCTGACCGCTGCCCCCGGTGTTCCAGTCGGCAGATGAAATACCTTGGACTGGGCACGCAAAAGCTGGAACAGGAAGTCAGCTACGCCATGCCGCGGGCACGACTGCTCCGCTGGGACAGCGATATGACCCGAAGCCGAGAATCGCACGAGAAAATACTGCGCCAGTTCCGCAACCACGAAGCGGATATTCTCATCGGCACGCAGATGGTGGCCAAAGGACTGGACCTGCCCCGGGTAACACTGGTGGGAGTGGTGAGCGCAGACACGAGCCTGAATCTCCCTGATTTCCGCGCCGGGGAGCGGGCTTTCCAGCTCCTGAGCCAGGTGGCCGGCAGAGCCGGGCGAGGACCTCTGGGTGGTCATGTAATCATTCAGACCTTCTCACCAGACCACTATGCCATCCAGGCAGCGGCAAGCCATGATTACCTTGCTTTCTATGAAAAGGAAATCGACTATCGGCGCCAGCTGCATAACCCTCCTTTTTCCCGACTGGCCATGTTAAGCTGCAGCCATACCAATGATGCCGCCTGCCAACGAGAGGCGGAAAAAATGAGGAACGTGTTAACCCTGGAAAGAGACGCCCGGGGAATAAGCAATCTCAATCTGATTGGCCCCACCCCAGCATTCATCCACCGCCTCAGAGGTCGCTACCGATGGCAGCTCATACTGCGTGGCGCCGAACTGTCCTCTTTCTTATCTCAAATAACCTTCCCCCAGGGCTGGACAATTGACATTGACCCGGTAAGCCTGCTCTAGTAAACTGTAATCGATTTTATCATCCAAGGAACAACGATGGCAGTTCGTCAAATTCGCACCGCTCCTGACCCGGTGCTGAAACGCAAGGCTAAAAAAATCCACACCATTGACGGCTCGGTTAAAAAGCTTATCCGGGACATGCTGGAGACGATGCATGCCGAGCCGGGTCGCGCCGGGCTGGCGGCGCCGCAGGTGGGCATCTCGCTACGAGTTATCGTCATCGGGATACCCGAGGAGGAAGAAATTGTTTTGGTCAATCCAGAGATAGTGCGCCGCAGAGGAGAACGCATTATTGATGAGGGCTGCCTCAGCGTTCCCGGTTACTTTGGTCAGATAGGACGCTCCGAATCAGTAACTGTGAAAGGTCGCGACCAGAACGGCAAGGAAGTCAGAATAAAGGCTGAGGGCCTTTTAGCCCAGGTGCTGGAACATGAGATTGACCATCTTAACGGTAAGCTGTATATTGACTACCCGGAAGTAAGAGAAACCCTGCACAAGGTACAACCAGAAGAAATCGGGCTCTAAAATCAGGGGGAATCGGCAGCAGAGTCGGCCTAAAAGGCGACTTCCCTCACCAATCTCAATCTTCAGGGATTCGTGTTCGGCTGCTCCGCTCTTTGACCGCTACCGGGGACAATATAAATTCGTCTTTTCTACCATTCTCAGTTTCTAACCATACTTGTTTTATGGAACCACACACGCGCCGAACAACGTCTTCAACCATGCCGGATATCAATTGCAGGACTACCAGTTGCATTTCTTACCACCCCTTTTCCAATTCGATTAGCACTCCCGCTGAATTTCCGCCAATTTTTGATGCCGACTTATCCTCGCACGCCAACACTACGGTAATTGCTGGTGACAGCTGTCCCTATTGTCAAGTCATTACCCCATCCATCCGCAAGATAGAAGAGGTCTTCAAGTCTGTAGTTGGGAAACGCTTTCTTGGCCCCGACAATGAACTTTTGATTGATACCTCGTTTGCCCTCACGCACTCGATAAACCTGACTCACCGAAAGCCCCATGGCATGAGCCATCCCTGACAGGTTGCCGTAGCGCCCATCGCACAGCTCAAATATTCTCGTTCTGATTATCATATCGGCACCTTTTCACTGTGACAATTGTCCTATATTTTAGCTAAAAATATGCCAATTGTCAATACCTATGCCACTTAAAAATTTGACAGTCGCTTTGAAGGAGCATAAAATAGCTCATTGCAATCAATAAAGCTAAAAGAGGACGGGGGGTCATCGAAGATGGAAAACCAAGAAACGCCTGAACAACTGAAACCATTATTGCGGGGGGACAAGGTGCTCCGTGTCCGCAGACGAAGGCAACGTCGAAGGCTCCGCTTTACTCCGGACATCCCGGGAATTTTCAGGTTTCTTAAGCAGATAGCCACCGAAACGCCTCTGATACCATTGACATTTGTTCTCATCGCCCTTTGGCTGCTCTCATCGTGGGGTATCTATCTCGCCGAGCGGGGAGCAAATGAGCAGATAGACTCCTATGGTTATGCGCTCTGGTGGACCTTCACCGCCATGCAAACGCAAGGTGCCAATAGCCCGGGGCCGATTACTGCTCCCGGAATGATAATCGGTTCAATCTGGTCTATTTTCAGCACGATTGCCTTTTTTGGTGTGGTAATCGCTACCCTTTATGCCTACTTTATGCTCCCCAAGCGGCGTCCTTCCCGGGAGATTATCGCGGCCCTCCAATATAATTTGGAGGAATTGGAACACTTATCTATTGACGAGTTAGAGGTGCTCAGAGATACCACGGTACGCATTGTGGATGCACAGATAAGAAACCTTAAAGAAAAATCGCCGGGTCGGTAACCCGCGCGACAAGAAGTTAAGAGGCAAATAATTAAATAAGAAATAAATACCCTACCAAAAGGAATTGTACTTTTTTTGTAAGAGAATTATAATTAGACCCAAAACAGAAAACTAGAATAGGAAATAATGAAGTTTAATAATATCTTGGTGCCGATAAGCGGCACCGACGCCGACGAAGAGACAATGAGGCTGGCCTGTAGGCTCGCCAAGAAAGAAAAAGGTAAGATCTGGTCAGTTTACGTCGTCGCTATCAAACGTGCCCTGCCCCTCGATGCGGAAATCAGACCTGAAATCGATGAAGCCGAGAGCATCCTCGACCACATGGAAATCCTTGCCGAAGAAGAAGACTACGAGGTGGAGACTGATATTCTTCAGGCCCGCGAAATAGGTCCGGCGATAATCGACGAAGCGGTGGAACGCGGGATTAACCTTATTTTGATGGGCGTCAAGTACAAGAGACGATTCGGCCAATTCAGTCTGGGCAGCGTGGTTCCCTATGTGCTGAAAAATTCACCCTGCCCGGTGATACTCTATCAATATTAAAACTATTTATTGAGGTCAATTATGAGAATAGTCATTATGGGCTGCAGCAGAGTCGGTGCTCAGATAGCCAGCCTGCTGGAAGATGAAGGCCACGAAATTACCATCCTAGACATCGATACTTACAGTTTCCGCAGGTTGCCACCTGACTTCAACGGCACGGCGCTGCTCGGCAACGGCACGGATGAGGAAGTACTGAGGAGGGCCGGCATTGAAGAGGCAGACGTCTTTGTCGCCATGACGCAGGGAGACAACCGGAATGTCATGGCCGCCCAGATTGCCAAGCATATTTTCAATGTGCCACGGGTGATTTCCCGGATCTATGACCCCCTGCGCCAGGAGCTATATGATACCCTTGGCATAGAAGCCTTCAGCCCAACAACGATTTTTGCCGAGCTGGTGAGAGATAAATTAAAGAGCTAAGAGGAGAGAGATGTATATCATCATTGTTGGTGGTGGTAGAGTAGGTTATTACCTGGCAAGGGCACTGCTTAACGAGGGACACGAGATGCTCATCGTCGAGAAGAACGCCCATTTCTGCGATATTATCAATGAGGAAATGGGCAGTATTTGCGTGCGAGGCGACGGCTGTGAAGCGGCCACGCTGACCGAGGTCGGCACCGGAAGGGCGGATATGCTGGTGGCCGTTACCGGAGACGATGAAGATAATTTTATTATTTGTCAATTAGCAAAAGAGAAATTTGGCATTACTCGTACGGTGGGCAGGGTAAGCGATCCTAAAAATGAGCGAACATTTGGCGAATTAGGGAT
>CAYZOI010000019.1:0-22210 GCA_964480145.1 uncultured Dehalococcoidaceae bacterium
TGGGGGGCGGTTATCATCCCGCCTCCACCACCATGATATCGTCCGTGGTAGAGCCAGGGAAACGCGGCCAGGCGCTCGGTTTCCACCTGGTCGGCGGCAGCTTCAGCTACTTCCTGGCACCGCTCATTGCGGCTGGGCTTGCCAGTGTTCTGGGCTGGCGCGGCCCGTTCCTCGCCATGGCCATTCTAAGCATCGGCATCGGCATTATACTCCACGTCATACTGAGGAAACGCGTGCCAACCCTGAAAACAGTGGCCCAGGACATCAGCGTTGAACCGGAAACTCCATTTTCTCCCGGTAATAAGCGCCGCCTGATAACCGTGATTGTGCTTAGCTCGTTCACCATGGCACTGGTAATGTCCATCATTTCCTTTACCCCGCTTTTCCTGGTCGACACTTTTGGCACCAGCAAGGAAACGGCGGCGGCTTCAATGTCCATCGTGTTCGCCATGGGGTTCTGGGCGGGGCCACTCGCCGGTTATCTCTCGGACCGACTTGGCCGCATAGCGATAATCATAACCACGTGCTTTCTGGCCAGCATCGTGGTTTACTTGCTCAACATCGTGCCCTACGGATTCGGTACTGCTGTTGTGCTGGCTGCCATCGGCACGGTCACGGCTTTCAGCACCATCGTAGCGCAGGCATACATCGTCGACCAGACACCGGCAAAACACCTCTCCACAGTGCTCGGTTTCTACTTCTTCGGCAACATGGAAGGCACCGGAGTATTGACCCCGGCTCTGGGTTACCTGATTGACCACCTCGGCTTCCACACCAGCTTTACCATCAGCAGCGCGGCCATCGTGGTGGCACTTGTCGTCTGCTCTTCAATCCTGTGGCTGAGCCGGAGGTAACTAAGAAAAGAACATTTTCTGGGTAATTTCTTCGCCGGGTTTGATAATGATGAAACTATTATTCTCCCATTCGCCCTTCATCAGATTATCGAACAGGGCCAATGAGCCTTGAATCTCTTCATATTTAACGCCTAAGAAATCAGCATTTTCCTGGGCATAAGAACGATACTGGTCGGGGTTATACGCCCCGGTATCTATCAAGGCAAGGCGTGAATAATTTTTGAACATTTCCCTGATAAGCCATTCCGCTGTCTCAGAGCCATACCGCTGCTTATATTCATTGAACGTTGCTATCGGAGCTTTAGCCTCCTCAACCCAACCTTTGGTAAGATAATATGATGCCGGCGCCTTATTATGCTCCTGCAGTTGCCTTTCCAGTGACCCCAACCAGTAGGTAATACAATCATGCGCTTTGGGAATAACTACTGGTATGTCTCTCGCCTTGATGCCCAGGGTGCCATTGCCACATAAACCATAGCCGAGCACTATATAATCGAAACCACTATTAACTTCATCTATTTTCTCCTGGATAACAAGCCTCATCTTGTCAGGGGTCTGATGTAGACCCTGCTCCAGAAATTCGATATGAGCTCCATCTGGATTTATCGCCAGAAACTCATTCTTCATTACGCTACAGGCAATAATCAATAACTTCATTTCACTATCGCACACATATTTTAACGCCTGACTTCCAGATAATAGTAATGTACGGCTGCCTCAACATATGTGATTTAAGTCACATATCAGTATTCTGAATAAAAAAGCGCCTTTTTAACGGAACAACTCATCAAGCGAAAGCTCTTCTTTCTTGGCTTCCCCACCTATCGGCCAGGTGAAACGCACCGATACCCTCGGCGGCACCCCTATCCCCGCCTCGACGGACATTTTCGTGGGGCCAAAATCCAGAGCGATTTCATAGGCCTTGTGCAAAGCATCCCTTATATGGTCGCGAACCGCTATCAGTGGCTTCCCGCGGAGATTATCGGAGCGTCTCATGATATTGCTGATTTCGTTTTCTATTCTCAGCAGCTCGGTCAGCTTGTCGGAAAGTTTGCCTTCGGCAGGTTTGCCATCTTGCTGAAAAACCATATCAGCACCTCCTCTCTAATTCATCTATCGATATGCGCCTGTCCTTGACATCATACTTTTTCGCTATAGTATGCCATCAATACCAGACTGTCAAATTGCGGATTACCCGACACGAAACAGATGAACAAACAGGAGGCAGGTTAATAAAAAAGTCAAAGATGCACACGGCGAGGCAAACTGCCTCACATCCTTATGCCTCAGGTGGAACCGCTTGGCGCACAGCTATCGCCGGAAGACGAGGTGCTGAACAGGGACAAAACTCGTTTGAGTATTCCTTTCCCGCACTCCGGGCATTTTATGTCAAGGTCACTATCGGCTATACTGCGGCGTAGCTCCAGCTTCTGGCCGCACTTCGGGCATTCGTATTCGTAGAGTGGCATGTAAGGCGTCTCCTCAATCCGTCTTTCCGGTCTTTCTTTTCTCCGAGTCCTCCACGGGACCCCAGTTGAACGGTGATCAGCCAAACTTAGGCCTTTCGGTACCACAGCCATCAGCGGCGCCGCTGCCCCTGTCTGACGCGCCGGCCGCGGAAACAATATACAGACCAACCACCCCGCCAATCAGCGCACCTATTCCCATATTTGAGGTAAGGGAAGCACCATCACCCTGACTGTACAGGTAACTCAAGGCGACACCGAAAGCCGCACCGACCAACACCCCGATTACGTATCTTGATTTCATCCGCTATCACCAGCAACCCTTTCTATTCTCAGTAACAATTACATTGTATTGCATTGTTTTCCGCCTGTCTGTGACTATTATCACTTCAACCGGGCTATCAATACCCCTCTGGCCCAAGACACAGCCCCCCATCAACGATGATATTCTGGCCGGTTATATAGCTGGATTCGTCAGAGACCAGGAAAAGCACCGCGCTGGCGATTTCCTCCGGCTTGCAAAGCCTGCCCAGCTTGATTCCTTTTTCCCACTGGGGAATGCGGTCGGGCGCCATTTTAAAGACACGCTCTGTTCCCACAATGCCGGGAGAAACACAGTTGACCCGTATCCCGTACTCCGCAGCCTCCTTGGCCAGCGTTATGGTCATGCCGATAATGCCCGCCTTGGCTGCGGAATACTCAACGCCTTTCATCATACCGATTACCCCAGCCGTGGAAGAGATGCTGACAATGGCGCCACGGCGTCTTTCCATCATGTGGTTGATGACGGCCCGCGCGCAGTTCAGCGGCGCGAGGAGGTTGAGGCGCAGAATTTCCTCGCCACGGGTTTTTTCCGACCGGGCGAAGAAATCCATTTTCGTTTTAATGGACGGCCCGGTGGAGCCGCCCGCCACGTTGACCAGTATATCTATCTGTGCGAAATGAGCAAGAGCCTCTTTGACCACTTTTTCTGCCTGGTCAATTTCAATCACGTCGGCATTTACGGCCAGAGCCTCTGACCCCAGAGCTTTGACCTCATCAACGAGCCTGTCGGCTGCTTCGGTGTTCACGTCAGCGATGACGATTCTGGCACCTTCCCGGGCCAGCAGTTTAGTTATCTCCCCCCCGATGGCGCCGGCACCGCCGGTCACAACCGCAACTTTATCTTTCAATCGCATTCGATTCTCCTCTATCTCGCAATCATCCGTTCTCCCCATTATACTTAATTGACCGTTAATGGGAAAATAGTCGCTTCATAAAAACAAACCGGGCACGTCATACCGCCTGAAATCGCCTTTGTCAGTGCCCGGCCTGTCTTTTCAGCTATGGTGCAAAGTTTTACCGCTGAAGGGTATCGGTACCACTTTTACCTGGATTAATATCCTGTCTATCGTATTCCGGAAAAGCTAGGACCAGCTACTGGTCGATATTCAGTTTGCCGGCCTTGGCCACGTTTTGTTTTGGCATATCAAAGAAATTAATCAACACCCTATCCGGCTCAACATCGAAAATTTTTACCACGGCATCGGTGATGTCCTTCGCCAGCTTTCGCTTCTGTTCAACTGTCCTGCCCTCAAGGGCCCTTACAGTTACTATTGGCGTAATTAAGACGCCTTCTTTCCGATACAATATCGCTATTTATTTATCTTTCGACCGTTTGTACATCGCTTCAATCTGAGCTTTCCACGCCGGAGCCTTATCTCGGATAAAGCGCCTTATCGGCTCCTCATGCGTGCAGACCAGCATGGAATTAACGTTGACCCAGGGAACAAAGATGTCTTCGCTAAACTGTTTTACCCCATCCAGCTGGTCATCCCATTCAACCTGAGTCATGCGTACGCCATATTCATCTAGAACCTGCACCAGGCCGATATAGCAGCATTCTGGCGCCGTTTCCGGAATCAAGCTGACCGCCACAAAGTATCCGGGTTTGAGAACCGTTGGTTTTGCCATATCTCACCTCCTATATGGTAGAACAATAATAAACGGTTACGCGCTAAACGTCAAACTGGCAAAGCGCGGACTACACTTAACAGAGTATGCGCGCATCACCAACCCGACGGGTTATCTTTTTGCCATCCAGATGTTCAAGCAACGCCTGTGCATATTTGCGACTGGTCTGAAACATGTCCCTCACTTCCGCCAGCGTCACCTGCCCCTGCGTCCTGATTCGAGCGGTCACCTTCGCCACCATCTCATCATAAGCTGAAGCGGCAAAGACCACGTCATTGCTTATTTTCACCACCTGGCGCTGTTCAATGAGCAGGTTGAGCAGGTCGGGCTCGGGAATGAGGTCGCCGGGCGGGGCATAAGGGTTTCCGGTAAGCGAGCGCAGAAAGGCGTTTATCTTCGCCTGCTGGGCCTGGGTCAGCTGTATCTGGTGGGCCGGCAACCGAGCCAGCATTCCTTCATCAACGACGACACCCTGTGCCGCCAGTTTTTGGAGGGCAGTGGCCGCATATGCCCCCAGCTTCAGCCGACTCCCCAGCTCCAACTTTGGCATGCCGAGACGAGTCGGGAACTTACGGTGGTACTCCTGAAGGGTTGTGGTCGTTATCTGTATAAGGCCTCTCCATTTTTCCAAGGTCACCAGCAAGGAGTGGTCTTCCCACCCCAGGTCAACCGCCTTCCCCTGCTCGACAAGGGTGCCAACCGCATCCTTTATTTCATCGGTTTTCAGATTGAGCTCGGACACCAGTACCGAGGTCGCCAGGGGCTGTTTTGTGGCCACAAGCGCCAGTACCATTTCTTCGGCGGTCCCCGTCTCTTTAGCTTTCAGGTTCTCAATGACATCAGGTCGAAAGCGGCGGAGCCGCTTCGCCGGCGCCTCGACAATCCTACCACCGCCGAGGGTCTCCATCGAAGAGCGGATAATAAAGTGGTCGCCGTTAACCGCCACCGTCGGCCGGTCAAGTGTTACCTGTACCCAGGTAGACTGCCCCGGCTTAAGTTCATCTCCTTCCAGCAGGCGGATTTTTGCCATTGCCTCCGCCGCCCCGGTATGGAAGCTGACGGTAGCACCGTGCTTCAAGGGTCGGTGCAGGTAGCCAAGCAACTGCAGTTTCACCGTCAGCAGCGTGGCGGGAGTCAGCCCTCCCGGCCTGGTTATTATATCACCGCGCTGCAGCTGGGAAGTATTTATACCCACCAGGTTTGCCGCCACCCGGCTCCCGGGCGTGGCGGTGTCAAGGCGTGTTTTGTGTGACTGAAGCCCACGCAGGCGCGACTTCAAGGCCGGGGGTACAATCTCTACCTCCTGTCCCACGGAAAGCGAGCCGTCAATCAACGTTCCGGTGACCACGGTGCCCGAACCGGCCATGGTGAAGACACGGTCGATGGCCAACCTGGGCCTGCCCAAATCGCGCCGCGGCTCTGTGGAATTCAGCATCTCATCAATCATAGCCACCAGTTCCGGTAGACCTTCTCCGGTGAGCGCGGAGACGGCAACTACAGGCGCACCGGACAGGGCTGTGGTATTGATAAGTTCTTCCACCTCCATACGGACCAGGCTCAACAGTTCCTCATCAACCAAATCCTTTTTGGTGATGACGACGATTCCGTTGCTTATCTCCAGCAGGTCGACAATCGCCAGGTGCTCCCTGGTCTGCGGCATGACGCCTTCGTTGGCGGCCACGATAAGCAGCGCCAGGTCAATGCCACCCACGCCGGCGAGCATGTTCCTGACAAATCGCTCGTGCCCGGGAACGTCAACGATGCCCACCTCGCGTCCGCTGGGCAGCTTCAGCCAGGCAAAGCCGAGGTCTATGGTCATGCCGCGCTCTTTTTCCTCGCGCAGACGGTCCGGGTCAATTCCGGTAAGTGCCTGCACCAAGACCGATTTGCCGTGGTCAATGTGGCCTGCCGTGCCCAGAACGTACATCTAAAAAGCCTTCCTTTTTCCAGACAATAGTGTATGATGATTATGTTCTTGTGATAGATTTTGATTGCAGTATTTTATCTATTTGATAATAATAGCGTCTTATTTAACTTCTGCCAGAACTGTACGCTCAATTTCCATCACTGTTAAATCACGGCCTTTGGGTTTAATATAGCGCTCCAGATACTCTTCATGACCAACATCTTCAATTAGATACAGGGAAAATTTAGACAAATACTCATGCATCTCGGCAGGATCAAAACCGCAAAACCAGAGTGGATTCTTCTTTTTAAGGGTAAATTTATACAGGCTATTTAAACCATCGGGGATATAGCTGCCATCAATAAAACTTCTTAGAACGTAGGTAAAAACAATTCTACTGCCAGTGGAAGCTTGGGCAACATATTTTATGGTATTATCAACTGCTTCTTTAGAAATATACTGTGTTACACCTTCCCATATAAAAAGAGTTTTAGAGGATAAAGCATATCCTGCTTTCTTCAACTCCTCACCAAGATCTTGACTATTAAAATCAATAGGAACCAAAGAAACATTGGAAGGAAGTTCTCCGATTTTTTTATCGATGTATGATCTTTTGACTTTCTGTAATTCAGGAAAATCTAATTCAAAATATTGTATATTTTCAATGCCAGAAATACGAAAAGCACGGGTATCCATACCGGCTCCCAGGTTAACAACTGTTCCAACCCCTTCCTTAATGGCATTGTTTAATACATCATCTATATAGCGTGTGCGGCAAATAATTCCCCCAATTATTCCGGGTGATGATTTTTCTCTCATCTTTACCAAGAAGTCCAGTATTTTAGGAGAACGCATTAAAATCACCCAGAATTTCCAAAAAGGCGATAGGAGTTTCTCAGAATAAGGATCTTCAAAAAGCCTTTTATTTTCTGGCAATAAGTTTTCCATCGCCCGCATCACAGCAGGGCCATAACCGGTAGAACTTGCTTTCATAATACTATCTTAATATTGCAGTAGTATAAATTATACGGGGGAAAGTCTCCTTGTCAATTGATAAGTATTCCTTTATTAATCGGGGTGCAAATCAGAAGACAGGTCGCGGAGTGCCTTCAGCACTATTTCATCCTCTTCGGGAAGCACCGAGCGCGGGTCCAGAAGCAGGATGTCATCGGCAATCCTTCCCACCACCGGTATTTCCCGCGCGCGTAACTTGCGGGCCGCCCGCTGCGCCAGACTGCGGTCTTTGCCATCTCCGATGGCGACCAACCTGGTGGGCAGGGTGCCCCCGGGCAGGCTACCGCCGCCGACCATCGTCTCACCATCCACCACGCGCGCCCTGTCGCCGAGCGCCTCCGCCCATTTCCCAGCCCTCTTTTCAATATCCTTTAAAGACACGGCTATCATTCGCCATATCGGTATCTTGCCGGTTGCCTCACCTTTCAGGTAATGAAGAAGAGTTGCTGCCAGCCCGGCGAGCCGTACCTTATCAATGCGTACCGCCCGGGCCAGCGGGTGCTTGCGCAACTTATCCAGCAACTGCTTCCTGCCGACGATAATCCCCGCCTGCGGCCCGCCAACAAGCTTGTCGCCTGAAAAAAAAGCCAGTCCAACGCCGAGGGCCATGCTGCGCGGCACCATCGGCTCCGGGGCCAGCCCGAACTCAGTCGTATCCAGAAAACAGCCGCTGCCCAGGTCGTCGAAGACAAACAGGCTATGGCGTTCCGCCAGCGCTATCAACTCCTCGATTTCCACCTCGCTGGTAAAGCCCATGAGCCGAAAGTTGCTGGAATGAACCCGCATCAGGGCCACCGTTCGCGGGCCGATTGCCTGCTCATAATCGCTGCTATAGGTGCAGTTTGTTGTCCCGACCTCGACCAGCCTGGCGCCGCTCTGCCGCATCACATCGGGAATGCGAAAGCCACCCCCGATTTCCACCGCCTGCCCACGGGAGACGATTACCTCACTTCTTTTCGCCAGTGCCGTCAGCCCCAGCAGCACCGCCGACGCGTTATTGTTCACCACCAGTGCCGCCTCAGCCCCGGTCAGCTCGCGCAAAAGCGATTCAACATGCACCTGCCGCGAGCCCCGTGCGCCGCTATCCAGATTGAACTCCAGATTGGAGTAACCCCGGGCCACGGTATCCATCGCCGCGGTTGCCTCCTGACTCAGTGGGGCACGACCGAGGTTGGTATGCAGAATGACGCCGGTGGCATTAATCACCGGTCGCAGGCCGGGTATCTCCATTGCCTTCACCTGATTGTAGACCGCTGCCACGATTTTTGACAGTGCCGAAGCTTTCTTCCCCGCGGCAACAGCCGCTCGCTCCTGCTCCAAGTGCTGTCGCACCATCTTTACCAGCCGGTCATGGGGATAGGTCTTTACGAGCGACCTCAGCCGTTTGTCGGCCAGAACCTTATCCACGCCGGGTATCTTACGGAACTCGCTTTCCACGCTTCATATTTTACACGATGGCGGTGCGCACTTCTAGTACGATTTTAGCCTGATACAGCATTATGATTTATAATTTACACCATCGCCTTTAATTCCCTCCTGTTACTTGATACAATTCAAAGTATAGCTTTACGCCTGTGAATGGCTCTGCCCGAAAAAGGAGAGTGTCAAAATGTTAACCAAGGACGAACTGACCAGGTATGACCGGCAGATTATGTTGAAAGGCCTGGGCCAGGACGGTCAGGAGAAACTGAAAAAGGCCAGGGTTTTCGTGGCCGGTGCCGGCGGTCTCGGTTCCCCGATAGCCATTTATCTGGCCGTCGCCGGGGTCGGCAACATACGACTCGTCGACCACGACACCATCGAGTTGAGCAACCTGAACCGGCAGATTCTGCACGGTGACGGGGACATTGGTAAAAGAAAAACCGACTCCGCCATGCAGAAGCTGAAAGGCTTGAATAAAGATGTCAACGTGGAAGCCGTTGCCGAGACCATAACCAAGGAGAACGTTGCGGAATTGGTCGGCGATTGCGACCTCATCGTCGACGCCATGGACAACCTGCCCACCAGGTACGTTTTAAACCGGGCCGCCATCGTCAAGAATATCCCTTTCTTTCACGGGGCAGTATACGGCTTTGAGGGGCGAGCGATGACGGTGGTACCCGGCAAGACCGCTTGCCTCTGGTGCGTCTATCAGGGACGCGTGACCCAGGGCAAGTTCCCGGTCATCGGGGTGGCACCGGCGGTAATCGGCTGTCTTCAGGCCACCGAGGTCATCAAGTACCTCACCGGCATCGGGGAACTCCTGACCGGCCAGCTGCTGATGTATGATGGGCTCAACCTTGAGTTTACCAAACTGGAGGTCAAACGGGACCCGAACTGCCAGCACTGCAGTCATTTGAAGTAAGAGGGAGGACAGAGATGGTAGATAAAACAAGATTCAGGACAATCGAGATACCAAAGCTAACCAGGGGCATTGCCAACGACGCCACGGAGCTCATCGGCAACACGCCGCTGGTCAGGTTAAACCGCATAACCGAGGGGGTAAAAGCCGAGGTGGTGGCCAAGCTGGAGTTCTTCAACCCTGTCGGCAGCGTCAAGGACCGAATAGGGGTGGCCATGATACTCGATGCGGAAACGAAGGGCCTCATCAAGAAGGATACCGTTATCATCGAGCCCACCAGCGGCAACACCGGCATCGCCCTCGCCTTCGTCTGCGCCGCCCGGGGGTACCGGCTCATTCTCACCATGCCGGACACCATGTCGAAGGAGCGCCAGCAGCTTCTCGTCGTTTTCGGCGCCGAGCTCGTGCTGACGCCCGGAGCGGAGGGTATGAAGGGCGCCATCAGCAAGGCTGAGCAGCTTGCCTCGGAAAACCCCAATTCCTTCATCCCACAGCAGTTCCAGAACCCCTCTAACCCGGAGGTGCACCGGGTAACCACCGCCGATGAAATATGGCGGGATACCGAGGGCAGAGTCGATATCCTGGTTTCCGGCATCGGCACCGGGGGTACAATCACCGGTGTTGCCGAGGCTATCAAGGCGAGAAAACCCGAATTTAAAGCTATTGCCGTTGAGCCAATTGATTCGCCGGTGCTTTCCGGCGGCAAGGCCGGGCCGCATAAAATTCAGGGCATTGGCGCCGGCTTCATACCTGATGTAGTCAGGACCGACCTGCTTGATGAAATCGTCAAGGTCAGCAACGAAGACGCCGGGACAATGGCCCGCCGCCTGGCCAGAGAGGAAGGGCTACTGGCCGGCATATCATCGGGGGCGGCTGCCTGGGCCGCTCTGGAAATCGCCAGGAGACCGGAGAGCAAAGGCAAGCTCATCGTGGTCATCCTGCCCGACACCGGAGAGCGCTACCTCTCCACCTGGCTTTTCCAGGAAATGTGACGGTAACCGATTCTTTGCATTTTTACAGAGCTTGTGGTATATTCACTATTAATCGATTTATATAACCGCTAGGGGTGCGTAAGAGCTGAGAGGCAATTGGTGCCGACCCTGTGGACCTGACCTCGGTAATGCGAGCGTAGGGAAGCGGCAGTAGCTTAGACCAAGGGTCTTGAAGTAACCGCTGAAGCCCTTGGTTTTTAATTTGTGAGCGTATCTTATGTTTAAGATGCTGAAAGAGGACATTCAGACCGTCTTTGCCAAGGACCCGGCCGCGAGGAGCACCCTGGAGGTCCTCTCCTGCTATCCGGGCCTGCACGCCCTGTGGCTGCACCGCCTGGCACATTTTTTATGGCAGCACAAGTTTCGCCTGATTTCACGATTCATCTCCCACTTCGGCCGTTTCTTTACCGGCATTGAAATCCACCCCGGAGCCAGCATCGGTCGCCGGTTCTTCATCGACCATGGCGCCGGGGTCGTCATCGGGGAGACATCCGAAATCGGCGATGATGTTCTGATATACCAGGGGGTGGTGCTGGGCGGAACGACCACCGAGAAGAAGAAGCGCCATCCCACAATAGGTAACAACGTTGTCCTCGGCGCCGGGGCAATTGCGCTGGGTCCCATAACCATCGGTGACGATGCCCGTATCGGTTCCGGCTCAGTGGTCATCAAGTCGGTCCCGGCCGGGGTCACGGTGGTGGGCGTTCCGGGACGGTCGGTGGAAGACCGCCACAAGCCAATACTGGAACTGGACCACGGGCAATTGCCGGACCCTATTGCCGAGGCCATCAGGCTGGTATTACGAGAGCAGGACAAGCTTGAAGAAAGGCTGCGCGAACTGGAAAAACAATGCGGCGTCCGTGCGCCCGGCGATGAACTGGAGCAAATGAGAAAGCAGATGGAGCAGGAACTGGCAGAAAACGAGGAGTGAGATGAGCAAGCAGCGTTTCATACTTACTTTCAACGAGGACCAAATTCAGGAGCCCATTATCTATAACCTCGGGCAGCAGTTTGCCCTGATTACCAATATCCATCGTGCCGACGTTTCCAAAGACAGGGTCTGGATTGTGCTCGAACTGGAGGGCAACGAGAACGACATTGAACAGGGCATCGCCTGGGTTACCAGCAAGGGAGTACGCGCCGACCTGGTAGATGCCGACACTGAGGAGCGTTAATATGAAGAAAATCTATCTTGACTATGCCGCCACCACGCCCACCCACCCCGACGTGGTCAAGGCGATGCTGCCCTATTTTACCAATTCGTTCGGGAATCCTTCCAGCATCTATGCCTGCGGGCAGGATGCGAAAGAGGCCGTTGAGGGAGCCAGGGCCAGCGTAGCCGCGCTCATTGGTGCCCGGGATGAGGAAATCATCTTCACCAGCGGTGGCACCGAGGCAGACAACGCGGCGCTCAAAGGCGTTGCCTATGCCAGTGAGGGCAGAGGCCAACATATCATCACCTCTCCCATTGAGCACCACGCCATCCTGGAAACCAGCCACTTCCTGGAAACACAGGGGTTCGAGATAACTTGCCTGCCTGTGGACGAGTACGGTATGGTTGACCCTGACGACGTCCGCCGGGCGATTACGGATAAGACCATCATCGTTTCCATAATGCATGCCAACAATGAGGTCGGCACCATTCAGCCGGTTGCCGAAATTGCCCGGATTACGCGGGAAGCCGGCGTTTACCTGCACACCGATGCCGTACAGACAGTGGGGCACGTTCCGTTTACCGTTGACGAACTCGGCGTTGACCTGCTCTCCATGTCCGCCCACAAGCTGTACGGCCCCAAGGGCGTTGGGGCGTTCTACGTAAGAAAAGGCACCAAGCTCGCCTCTTTTATGCACGGTGGTGAGCAGGAATACGGGCGGAGAGCCAGCACCCACAATGTTCCCGGCATTGTGGGCCTGGGAAAGGCAGCACAGATTGCGCTGCGGGAAATCGATGAAGAAGCGGAAAAGGTAACCCGCCTCCGTGATAAACTGCGCAATGGCATTCTGGAGGGCATTGACCATACCCGACTCAACGGACATCCGCAGGTAAGGCTGCCCAATAACCTCAACGTGAGCATCTCGTATGCTGAGGGCGAGGCGATGTGTCTCAAACTCGACCGGGAAGGTATCTGCTGCTCGACAGGCTCTGCCTGCACCTCCGCTGCCACCGAACCATCCCATGTCCTGACGGCGCTTGGGCTGGACCCATTGCAGGCCCACAGCTCCCTGCGGTTTACTCTGGGCAAATGGACAACAGAGGAGGAAATCGACCGCGTGCTGGAGGTATTGCCCCGTATTGTGGCCAAGCTGAGAGCCATGTCACCACTTCTGAAGAGTCATGGTTAATTCTTTCATATTCAATCTTTGAAAGAGGAAACATGTTACCGGAGACAGGCAAAGTAGACAAAGCAACATTTGACCGGGTTATTTTCCCTCATCTCGGCAAAGCCAACCCCTCGGTGCTGCTCGGCCCCAAACATGGCGTTGATGCCGGCGTGATTGAACTGATGAAGCAGTACTGCGCAGAGAAACCGGGCTAATCTCACCCTCTATAAAACCCGACTCGGGACAGCTTTTCTCAGGAAAAAATCGTGGAAAAAATAGCCGTTGCTATGAGTGGTGGTGTTGACTCATCTGTGGCCGCCGCTTTGCTGAAAGAAAGAGGTTATCAGGTTATCGGCGTCACCATGCGAGTGTGCACCGGAGATAAGGCGGACACGTCTCCAGACGCGGCTCCTGCCTTCATCAATGATGCCCGACGTGTGGCCGATGCGCTCGGTATTCCCCATTACGTGTTTGATTTAAGGGACATCTTCCACGAGAAGGTGGTTGCCCCTTTCTGTCAGGAGTACCGCGCGGGGAGGACGCCGAATCCCTGCGTGCTCTGCAATCGCTACATCAAGTTTGACGCCCTTCTAAATAAAGCCAGGTCGCTGGGAGCATGCTGTATCGCTACCGGGCACCATGCCAGAGTGACCAGGGATGATGCTTCCGGCAGGATGTTCCTCCGGAAAGGCAGGGACCAGCAGAAAGACCAGTCTTACTTCCTCTATGCACTGACACAGGAGCAGTTACGCCACGCCATGTTCCCTATCGGGCACCTGACCAAAGATAAAGTGAGAGCGGAGGCAAGAGAGAGAAACCTTCCGACAGGCAGTCGGCCGGAGAGCCAGGACATCTGTTTCATTCCGAACAATGACTACGCCGATTTCCTCAAAGACCTCCTCCCACAGGCGTCCGAGCCGGGGCCCATACTGGATGAGCATGGAAATATCCTCGGCAGACACCGGGGAATCATCAATTACACCATCGGTCAGCGCAAGAGACTGGGTATCGCTGCTGGAGAGCCACAGTACGTAATCGCTATTGAGCCGGAACACAATGCCATAATCGTTGGCCGCCGGGAAAGAGCGCTCGGTGACGAGCTTACAGCAACCCGGGTGAACTGGATAGCCATTGACCGACCGACCGAAACAATAACCGCCAGAGCCAAGATAAGATACCGCCATCCGGAAGCGGAGGTCACCGTAACCCCAGTTGCTAAAGATAGTGTTTATGTAAAATTTAAAGAACCGCAGCCGGCCATCACGCCGGGCCAGTCCATCGTGTTCTATGATGGCGATAAAGTCCTTGGTGGTGGTACAATAACAGTATCCGGCAAGTCAATAGTGTCTGAGCCAGCGAAGGAGTATATCAGTAATGGCTAGAGTCATCGCCGTTTGCACCAGCCAGAAAAAAGGAACCCGAAAACAGGCCATCGCGGAAGGTCAGTTTAAAGAAGAGCACGGCCTCGTCGGCGATGCCCATGCCGGCGTCGTGCCCAACCGCCAGGTCAGCTTGCTTGCCGTGGAAAGCATCGACAAGATGCGCGGTCGAGGTCTGGAACTCAACCCCGGTGATTTTGCTGAGAATATCACCATAGAGGGCATGACCCTGCATAAGCTGCCGATTGGCACCAGGCTGACCATAGGCGAAGGCGTGTTGCTTGAAGTCACCCAGATAGGCAAAGAGTGTCACACCGCCTGCGCCATCCGCCGCCAGGTGGGCCAGTGCATCATGCCCGAGGAAGGCGTCTTTGCCCGCGTTATAAACGGAGGAAAAGTCAGGCCCGGAGATGACGTGTCTATTGGAGAACGGCAATGATAGATACCAATGCGTTACTGGTAGAAAAAATTTTAAAGCTGAAGAAGGCAAGAAATGCCGTTATTCTGGCCCACAACTACCAACTCGGCGAGATTCAGGATATCGCTGACTTCGTGGGCGACTCTCTGGGACTGAGCCAGAACGCCGCCAAGACTGAAGCCGATGTCATCGTGTTCTGTGGAGTACATTTTATGGCGGAGACGGCGGCCATCACCTGCCCTGAGATGACAGTTCTCCTTCCCGACCGGCACGCCGGCTGCCCGATGGCCAACATGATTACTGCGGAACAACTGCGACAGAAGAAGAAGGAACTGCCCAATGCCACCGTGGTCTGCTATATTAACTCAACGGCCGCGGTAAAGGCCGAATCCGATATCTGCTGTACCTCGGCCAATGCCGTCAAGGTGTCAGCAAGCATTGACAATGACGAGATACTGTTCGTTCCCGACCAGTATCTGGGGCACTATGTATCAACCAAGGTAAACAAGAAGTTTCACCTCTGGCCGGGCTACTGCCCAACGCACGTCCGCATTCAGCCCCAGGATATTTTACAGCTCAAGAAGGAAAACCCCCGGGCGAAGGCGGTGGTACACCCCGAATGCCGCCCTGACGTTGCTGCCGTGGCCGACGATGTCATGAGCACCGGCGGTATGATACGATACGCCAAAAGGGATGACGTTCAGGAACTGATTGTTGGCACTGAACTGGGCATCATCCACCGGCTGAAAAAGGAAAACCCGGGCAAAAAGTTCATTCCGGTATCGGTACAGGCCGTCTGCCCCAACATGAAACTCATCACTCTGGAGAAAGTCCTCTGGTCGCTCGAGGAAATGAGACCGGTGGTAGAGGTATCAGAGGCCACCAGACTCAAAGCCAAAACTGCGGTGGACAGAATGCTGGCCATCGTCTGAGGCAAGCGAATGGAAGCGACCCGGTACATCGTTGTCCTGATTACCAGCGAAAGCGTCGCCTAGAGCACGTCCAGCTCATCAAGCAGTTTCAGCACGCGCAGCGCTTCGGCGAAACCGGTGGTGCCGCTCATCGTTACATTGACACTGATAGTTTCCAGAATTTCTTCCCTGGTCGCCCCCTGCTCAAGCGCACGCTTTGTCTGTCCCAGAATGCAATTGGTGCAGCCGACACGAAGCGCTATCGCCAGCGCCATTAACCTTTTGACCTTGACACTGAGCGCGCCGTCCTGATACACCGTATCGATAACACCACGCTCGGCAGCGTACGTCTCCGGCAAATGTTTTTTGAATTTCTCGAGTAACTCAATGCGTTCCTCATCAAGTTTTACCTGGCTTTCCATGGCATCTCCCTCCTGTTGCTATTTCAGTTCCGCGATGGCGGTATAAAGAATATCCAGCATCTCGTCCGCTTCTTTTTCCGTGGTTATAATCGGCGGGTTGAACCGCACCCGGGTGTAGTCCTTGGCCAGCGCCATGCGGACGTACAGACCACGCTCCAACACCTTCCGTACCCACTTCTGCATCGCTGCGCCGTCAAAAGGTGCCATAGTTTCTTTGTCCTTTACCACCTCTATCCCCAGCATCAATCCCAGGCCGCTGCAATCAGTGACACTGGGCAGGTCTTTGAACTCCCGGTTCAGGCGCTCCAGGACATAAGCGCCCACCTTTTCCGCGTTCTCCACCATTTTATCCCGGAAAATAATCTTCAGCGCGGCACTGGCCGCCGCGGCGCAGATGGGGTTGCCGTGCTGGGTGAAGCCGTGCCAGACCATAGTACCTTTCAGTCCCTCGAAAACCCGGTCGCTGAGCAGGGTAGCACCAAAGGGAAGATAGCAGCCGTTAATCGCCTTGGCCACGGTCATTATATCCCAGCTTACCGGCCAGTGCTCCTGGCCCCACAGTTTCCCGGTTCTCCCAAAAGCAGTCTGCACCTCGTCGCAGATCATGAACACGTCGTGGTCGTTGCATATCTGCCGCACGATGGGGAAATACTCGGGTGGCGGGGCCACGTTGCCCGCCGCACCCATCACCGGCTCGGCGACATAGGCGGCGACGCTGTCCGCCCCCTCCGTCTTGATGACTTTTTCCACGTAGCGGGCACAGAGAACATCACAGGACGGGTATTTTAAATTAAAAGCACAGCGGTTGCAGTAAAAGGTGGGTGCCTGGATAAATCCGGCAGCGAGCGGTGCATACCCGGTCCAGAACGCGCCGCTCCCGGCACGCGTCGCCGCCGCCGAGCCCATTCCAGCCCCATGAAAGCCGTCCTGCAGGCTGATGATTTTATATTTTGGCCTCCCGTGAACATGCCAGTAAAGACGTGTCAGTTTGAAGGATGTTTCCACCGCCTCCGTGCCGCCATTGTTGAAGAAGAAGTGGGCCATCCCCGACGGCACCACCCCGGCCAGCTCCGCCGCATACTCGATAATGGGCACGTTCGACTGTCTGGCCAGGAGGTGGGCAAACTGCAGTTTTCGCGCCTGCTCGCAGATAGCATCAATGATTTCCTTCTGCCCGTGTCCCAACGTATTGCTCGTCTGCTGAGAGGCAGCATCGTAGTAAGCCTTTCCCTCGGTATCCCAGCATTTTACCCCCTCCGCCCTCTCGATAATCGGCCATTCGTCCTCGCTGCCCACCACGGCAAAGCCGTGTACCAGGTGCTTCCGGTCCAGTGCCAGAAGTTCTTCAGTTCGCTTGCTTACCATCTCACCCTCCTCTTTTCTGATTTTGAAAAAGCCTTGATATACCTGCCATTATACAACAGGCCAGCGTTTTCACGCTGGCCCGATTGCATCCTTAAGACCGATACCGCGGGATGGCGTTTATTCCACGAAACGCACCGTTACCGAACCAAGTCGGTCAAACAGGGCACGGTAGCTGCACGGTCCTTCCACGAAGAGCGCAGCGTGCAACGAACCGGAGATAATGAACTCGCCCTTGCCGATGCTCATGCCATAACCGGCCAGCTTGTTAGCCAGGCTGGCGACCGCCTGGGCCGGATTGCCCAGTACCGCCGCGCCAGCGCCGGTAGCAACCACCTCACCATCCTTGTCCAGCACCATGCCGATGAGCCGCAGGTCAATGCCATCAATCGGTGTCAGCTGTCCGCCGAGCACCACCCCACAGGCCCCGGAATCATCGGAAATCCCGTCCGGCGCCTTCTTCCTCTGCTCTTTATAGCGGTTGCCCGCGATTTCAAAGGCAGGCAGTACGCCGACAGTCGCCGCAAATACTTTGGCGACATCCACGCCCGGGCCTTTCAACTCTTCCTTGAGGATAAAGCAGATTTCAGCCTCAATCACCGGCTTCACCAGTTTACTCAGCGAGACCGGCTCACCCTCAGGAACAACCATGGTATCGAAGATGTGTCCGTAAATGGGCTCGTCAACGCCGAACATTATCTGATTGGCTTTGGCGCAGAGCCCTATCTTGCGACCAACAATCTTCTCGCCGCTCGCCAGTCGCTCCTGAACCAGTTTCATCTGAATGTCATAAGCCTCGTCAACGGTGACATCGGGGAAACGGTCGGTAAGATTGGTGATAGATTTTTGCGCCTTCTGCGCCTCCATGATTTCCTTGGCCATCTGCTCTTTCTGCTTTTCGTCTAAAGCCATCAATAACCTCCTTTTATTTAATAGGGCTGTTCCTAGACATGCTCACAAGCAGCTGATACGGCTATACTAATTCCCCGCAATCCCGATGTCAAGTCTGCGCCCTTTCGATTCCAGCCACTTCTGTTTCTGGCTGACCCGAACCTGCTCATCCGTTGGCTCGTAGCGCGACCAGAACTCCTCGCGCAAACGAGAAAAAGTGCCGTCTGTTATCGCTATCTGTATTTTCTCCACCAGGTTGTGTATGAAATACAGGTTGTGTATCGTCGCCAGCCGGTATGCCAGCAGTTCTCCGCTTTTAAAAAGGTGTTGCAGGTACGCCGCCGAAAAGGTTCGGCAGGTATAGCATCCGCAGTCGGAAACGATGGATTGCTCCATACGGCTGAAAGTGGCGTTCCTGATGTTGCGACGTCCCTCCCAGGTGAAAAGGGCGCCGTTGCGGGCGACACGAGTGGGCAGGGCGCTGTCAAAGATATCAATGCCCCGCGCCACCCCCTCGATGATGTCCTCCGGAGAACCCACACCCATCAGATACCTCGGTTTTTCCTCGGGCAACCGCGCTGCCGTCTGTGCCACCGTTTCCAAGGTCAGTTTTTTCGGTTCGCCGACGCTCAGGCCGCCAAGTGCGTACCCGTCAAAACCAAGGGCAGTAAGAAATTCTACCGACCGCTGTCTTAGCTCGGGGAAGATGCCGCCCTGCACAATGGCAAACAACGCCTGGTTTTGATTTTTATGTGCTTTCTGACACCTCTCCGCCCAACGGTGGGTGAGCTCCATGGATCGCTGCACCTTCTCAAAGCTGTCGCCATAGGCCGAGCAAACATCCAGCACCATTATAATATCCGCGCCCAGCTTCTCCTGATACCCGATGGCCAGCTCAGGGGTAAGAAAATGCTCGCTGCCGTCAATGTGAGAGCGAAAGGTCACCCCTTTTTCACTGATTTTGCAGAGCGGTGCCAGGCTGAAGACCTGATAGCCTCCACTGTCGGTCAATATGGCGCCGTCCCAGGCCATCATTTTATGTAAACCACCCAGATTTTCCACCACGTCAATGCCGGGCCGAAGGTAGAGGTGATAGGTGTTGGCCAATATCATGCTAAAGCCAATTTCTTTCACCTCTTCTGGGGTCAGCGCTTTAACCGTCCCCTGGCTCCCCACCGGCATAAAGGCCGGGGTCGGTACCGCGCCGTGAGGAGTTATCAACTCCCCTGTCCGCGCATTATCGCAGGTCCTGATTAAACGGAAGGTATTTTTCATTTATTAGCTAGGTGTAGTATAGCCCAAGGCGCAGTGATTTGTCTTGGTGACGAAATAACGATAATATAACAACAGTGAAGGAAAGGTTAAAACAAATACTTGCCCGGCGAGAGAAGCGGCGTATCGTTGACCCGAACGGTATCCCGGCCGCCGTTCTGGTGCCCATCTACGAGAAGGATGGGCAGCCTCATATCCTGTTCATCAAGCGCACCGAGTGGGTGGAAAAGCACAAGGGCGAGATATCATTTCCCGGCGGCACGTACGAAGCGCAGGATAAAACGCTGCTCGATACCGCGCTGCGCGAGAGCGCCGAGGAAATCGACCTGAAACCCGAGGATGTTGAGGTTCTTGGCGAGCTTGACGAGACCAGCGTCAAGACGAACTACATCATCACACCATTCCTGGCCGCCATCCCCTGGCCCTATGAATTCAAGGTGGACGGCCAGGAGACCGAGGCCATAATCGAAGCCCCCATCTCAGCACTGCTGGCCAGGGGCCACTCCCGCCAGGAGTTTAGAGACGGCGAAACGGTCACCGCGTACCATTACAATTACCAAGGCAGGGTGATCTGGGGGGCTACCGCGCGGATTTTAGCCGAGTTCCTGGATATCTTCGCTCACGCCGCACGGCTCTGACCATCCCTCCTTTGCGGTCTGGGGCATCTAACAGTCACTTCAACCTACCCGGGTAGTATCCAGCATAGTTAATATTGCTTTATCAACTTTTATTATATATTAATATTGATTTTATTTAGTTTATGTTGTACAATTTCTTCAGAGGTATAGCACAGCCATGGCCAAGAAAAATTACTATGAAACACTCGGAGTCAGCCGCAACGCCAGCGAGCAGGAGATAAAAAAGGCCTACCGCCGACTGGCACGACAACATCATCCCGACGTGAACTCAGGCGACAAATCGGCTGAGGCCAGGTTCAAGGAAATCAACGAGGCGTACGAGGTTCTCTCCAACCAGAAGAACCGGAAGAAATACGATAAGTACGGGGACCAGTGGCAACACGCCGAGCAGTTCGAACAGGCAAGGCGTCAGCAGGCGCCTCGCCGGGACTTCGGCGGTGGCGACGGTGCCACCAGCTTCCATTTTGAAGGTGGGGACATGGGAAGCCTGTTCGATGATATGCTTTTTGGCGGCGGTCGTGCCCGTACCTACACACGGCGCACCCGACCGATGCGCGGACGGAATATTGAGACGCCGATTGAGGTAACACTTGAGGAAGCTTTTCATGGGACCGTCCGGACCATCAGTCTCCAGTCGGAAGAGCCCTGCTCTGCCTGCCAGGGCACCGGCTTTATCCAGAATGTACCCTGCTCAACCTGCCAGGGTGCCGGAAGAGCGCCCCGCATAAAACGACTTGAAGTCAAAATACCTGCCGGTGTAAAGACCGGCTCGCGGGTGCGTATCGCCGGCAAAGGCTCACCGGGATATAGCGGCGGTGCCAGTGGCGACCTTTTCCTGCTGGTATCGGTGAGGGCGCACCGTCAGTTTGAACGGCGTGGCGACGATTTACATGTGGAAGTCCCGGTGCCGCTTACGATTGCAGTGCTGGGTGGGGAGGTACAGGTACCCACCATGAAAGGGAAGCTGGCGCTGAAGATTCCCGTAGAGACACAGAACGGGCGCTCCTTCCGCCTTGCCGGACAGGGAATGCCCCATCTGGGCAATTTGTCGCGCGGCGACTTATTCGCCAGGGTGAACGTTGTCCTGCCCACCAAATTATCGGACGGGGAGAAAGAACTATTTAAACAGCTAAACGAGCTCCGCTCTACTTAAAAGGAGGCCAGTTTATATGGAACAAAACGATGAACCGAGATATGTGATAAGCATTGCCGCCCGGATTCTGGGCACGCAGACCTATACACTGCGCTACTACGAAAGAATCGGCCTGATAGAGCCGAAACGTTCGCAGGGTAACATCCGGCTCTATTCGGATAGAGATATCGACCTGCTCCGCCGGGTCAGGACACTTGTCGAGGACATGGGAGTCAACCTGGCCGGGGTGGAGGTTATTCTGCGCCTGGTGCAGCGGATGGGCGAAATGCAGGATGAAATGGCAAAGCTTGAATCAGTGGTGGAAAGGTTAGGAGGTAAGTAAGCTATGCAACAGGAGAGATTTACAGAACTGGCGCAGGAAGCATTAACGGCTTCCCAGAGGCTTGTCCAAGAGTATCAGCACAGCCAGTGGGACGTGGAACACGTATTGCTGGCATTGCTCCAGCAGGAGAGAGGACTGGTTGGTGACGTATTAAATGAACTGAATGTCAACGCCACAGAGGTAAAACAATCAGTGGAAACGGCGCTGGGCAAAGTGCCCAGGGTTACCTATGATTCCGGGCAGATATACGCCACGCCACGCATCGCCCAGCTTCTTAAACTGGCCGACGAAGAGGCGAAACGACTGAAAGACGAGTATATCAGCACTGAGCACCTGCTCATTGCCATCATCACCGAGGGTGGCGAAGCCGCCTCCATTCTGAAACAGCTCGGCGTTGACCAGGAAAAGGTTTACGGCGCCCTGCAGAAACTTCGCGGCGGACACCGGGTTGACGATACCAGGGCGGAGAGCCACTATCGTTCGCTGCAGAAATACGGACGCGACCTTACCGAGTTTGCCCGGCAGGGTAAGCTCGACCCGGTTATCGGCCGCGAGGAGGAAATCAAGCGGGTCATGCAGGTACTCACCCGGCGT
>CAYZOI010000020.1:0-21948 GCA_964480145.1 uncultured Dehalococcoidaceae bacterium
GATTCCAGATAGTTGACCGCCGTCTGCAGCTCCTGGACGGTTTGTTTTTTCTGGCGCAATGATTCTTCATTCTCGGTCAGCCGGCCCAGCTGTGCCTGTAACTGCTGCATCTGCCCCTGTTTCCGGGTGAATTCGGCTATCCTGTTTTCCAGGGTCCTGACCCGCTCCTGCACCAGGGCGTGTTCCGTGAGCAGGCTCTGGCTGGCCTCTTTGATTCTGCTTTCCAGTTGAGCTTTCTGCTTTTCCAGGTTCACCGACTGGCGGAACTTCTGGTCGAGCCCGTCAAAGCGCTTTTTGGCCTCACTATATTGTGTGTAACCTGATTCTATCGCGTCGCGCCGGGCAATGAGCGCTTCATACTCATTGATGCGGGATTGAAGCTGGTTGACCTGTGCCTCCAGCAGTTCCAGGCTTCTTTTACGGTCGCCAATAGCCGCTTCCAGCTGGTCGAACTGGGCTTTCTTTTTCTCCAGAGTGCTCTTTTGCTGGCGCAACTCATCGAGTTTTGCCTCTTTTTCTCTGGCGATTTCTTCGACCCCGGTAAGGGCGTGCTGCGCTTCCTCCATCTCTGCCTCGTAGGCCGGCTTCAGGGCCAGCTCATCGCTGATGTCCCGCAGCGTACTTTCCAGCTGCGCTTTCTCAAGCTCCTGATGTCGGGCAAGCTCTCTGGCTTTATCCTCAAGCTGGTCGTAATAGTCAAGGCCCAGTATACTGGCCAGCACCTCTTTGCGCTCGGCGGGGCGCTTGGTGGTGAATTCATCAGCATGACCCTGGCGCAGGAACGCGCTGTTGACGAAGGTATCATAGTCCATGTGCAAGGTGCCGGTGATTTTCTGCTGTGTCTGGGCGATGCTGTTGCCGGAAATCGACTTGAATCCGCCGTCGGCGGCAATCTGGAATTCCAGTGCTGACTGCCCGGCGCTGCTGGTTTTCCTGGGTTTGGCGCGCTTGCGGATGATGCGGTACGGCTGCTCCCCGACGGCGAAATCGAACTCCACCTCCATCTCTTTCTGCCCGGTATGCACCAGTTCATCATCGCTCTTTGCCCGTGCCTTTCCCCAAAGCGCCCAGGTCATGGCGTCAATGAGCGCCGATTTGCCGTTGCCGTTGTCTCCGGAGAGGCAGGCGGTGTGGATACCGGCGAAAGATAATGGCGGCACGTTGTCGCGGTAGCACATGAAGTTGCGCAGTTTGAGATTAAGGGGAATCATATACCGGCTCCCGAAAGCATAATCTGGTAACTATTTTAGCATAATACTGAGGGATAGTTGTTCTTTGGCAGGGGATAATATTTTAACCGCCAGTGGACTGCTTGACGCCCGCACAGATACCCAACTAGAATAAATTGTACATATGTTTGAGATTCTCAGTGAAAAATTAAATAAAGTATTCCGCGCTCTGGGCAATAAGGGAAAGCTGACGGAGAAGGACATCGATGAGGGCCTGCGTCAGGTGCGCCTGGCGCTGCTGGAAGCCGATGTCAATTTCAAGGTGGTCAAGGACTTCGTCGCCCGGGTGCGTGAGAGAGCCATCGGTGTGGAGGTAATGCAGAGCCTGACCCCCGGGCAGCAGGTGGTGAAAATCGTCAATGAAGAAATTGTGGCCACGCTCGGTAACGAGCCGGGACGATTAAGCACCTCCGGCCAGCAGCCTTGCGTGGCGATGCTGGTCGGGCTGCAGGGCAGCGGCAAGACCACCACCGCCGCCAAGCTGGCACTGCACCTGAAACATTCCGGCCAGAAACCTCTGCTGGTGGCGGCGGACAACCGGCGTCCGGCGGCTATCGAACAGCTAACCACGCTGGGAAACCAGCTGGACATCCCGGTCTTCAGTGAAGGCACCGATGTGTCCAGCAAGGATATCTGTGCTCATGCCCTGGCTAAGGCGAAATCACTGGCGGCTACCTGGGTGGTGGTAGATACGGCGGGCCGGCTTCACATCGATGAGGAAATGATGAAGGAGCTGGCCGAGCTGAAAAAGGCATTGAACCCGTCAGAAATGCTGCTGGTGGTCGACGCCATGACCGGCCAGGACGCGGTGCGCAGCGCTGAAGATTTTAACTCCCGGGTGAGCCTCACCGGGCTCATCCTGACCAAGATGGACGGGGATGCCCGGGGTGGAGCAGCACTTTCCATACGCTGGGTGAGCGGTGTGCCCATCAAGTTCATCGGCATCGGCGAGAAGACAGACGCTCTTGAGCCTTTCTATCCCGACCGCCTGGCGTCGCGTATCCTGGGAATGGGTGACGTGCTTACCTTCATTGAAAAGGCGGAGACGGCATTTGACCAGCGTCAGGCCGAGGAGCTGAAGAAGAAGGTGGAAAAGGCCGGTTTTGACCTGAATGACTTCCTGTCGCAGCTCCAGACCGTGAAAAATATGGGGCCGGTTGGCCAGCTGCTGGATATGCTGCCCGGCGTGTCCAAACTTGCCGCCAGACTCCCTGAAGGTACCGAAGAGAAGCAGCTGCAGAAAGTGGAAGCGATGATACTCTCCATGACCCCGCAGGAACGGAAAAGCCCGACAATCATTGGTGGAAGCCGTCGGAAGCGCATTGCTCGCGGCAGCGGCGTGCAGCCCCACGATGTGAACCAGCTGCTCAACCAGTTCCAGCAGATGCAAAAGCTCATGAAGATGGGGGTCAAGGGGAAACTGCCCAAGAACCTGATGGGGATGTTCGGCTAGTTCCTACTCCAGGTAGTCCTTGAGCTTGCGGCTCCGGCTGGGGTGGCGCAATTTTCTCAGCGCTTTCGCCTCAATCTGGCGGATTCTCTCCCGGGTAACGTTGAACTCTTTGCCCACCTCTTCCAGCGTCCGGCTGCGTCCGTCTTCAAGGCCGAACCTGAGCTGCAGGACGCGCTGTTCACGTGGTGTGAGCGTGTCAAGCACGTCTTCAATCTGCTCTTTGAGGAGCTGTTTTGAGGCGGCGTCCACCGGCGGCAGGGCATTCCGGTCCTCGATTGAGTTCCCCAGCGGGCTGTCTTCCTCCTCGCCGATGGGCGACTCCAGCGATATGGGCAGCTGCGATACCTTTACTATCTCCCGGACCTTTTCCGAGGATATCTCCATCTCCTTGGCGATTTCGGTGGAGGTGGGTTCACGACCGTATTCCTGGGCCAGGCGGCGGCTCGTTTTAAGCAGGCGATTTATGGTCTCCACCATGTGCACCGGAATGCGGATGGTGCGTGCCTGGTCGGCGATGGCTCTGGTGAGCGCCTGCCGTATCCACCAGGTGGCATAGGTGCTGAATTTATAGCCCTTGCGATAGTCGAATTTCTCCACGGCACGCATCAGGCCGATGTTCCCTTCCTGAATCAGGTCGAGGAGAGACATTCCGCGCCCGATGTGCTTCTTGGCCACGCTCACCACCAGGCGCAGGTTGGCCTCAATGAGGTGTCTTTCTGCCTTTCTGGCTTCAAAATCAATGCTTCGAAAATGGGCTTCAAGCCGGTGTCCATGGGCCTGGATTGAGTTGATGAAGGATTCATCGTTGACCAGTTTGTCAATGTCAGAAAACGAGGTATTCGGACTAATAGCCGCGCGGACATCCCCGGTCAGCAACTTGCAATTGAGCGACAGGTCAATAAACTTATGCTCGGTTGCCGGCATGGATAGCCCGGTTCGGAGAGAAATATCGTTAATCAATTGCGGGTCAATGGAATTGTCAAGGCTCCCCTGCAGCCGGGCATTGTTGATGGCTTCAAGAAAGACGGTCGTCTTGGGGATACCGAGCTGCTCCTGAATAAGCTGTATTAATTCAGACGCCTCTCCGAGCTCTCTGATAGCGGCCAGTACTATGCCTACTGCCGAGGGCGCTCTGCCGTGCTCCTGTAAATACTGATATTTTACCTCGCTGACGCGCTTGCCCTCCTCCATCTTTTTGGCCAGTGTCTTTTCATCGTTAGCAGTGAGGAGGCGCACCCGGCCGATCTCATGGAGGTAGATGCGGACGGGGTCGTCAACTATTTCCTGTTGGTCCAGCCCTTCAATTGATGAAGGTGGTTCAATCGTGAGGGCTGGCTCTGGCTTATTAACATGGAAAGGAGCTTCATGCCAGGATTCGTCCTGCTCGTGAGGTATCTCTGGAACAATTCCTTCGCTTTGCCCTTTGGAGGCTGCGTAATTGTCGGAAGATTTACTCGGTGTTTCATCCTCAGTTTTTTCTTCATCATGCTCATTTTCAGGAACCAACCGGCTGTCCATTTCTTCTCTGCTCATACCTTACCTCCTGCTCTCTAACCGCCTCTGGGTTTTTTTATATAAGTCTCTTTCATACGTAGAGATGGCTCTATGCCTTCCTCTTCCAACTTAATAAGGTCAGCACCGGGGCCTTTTTCTTCGCGTTCTGACGCGAGCATTTCTTCCTTCCCTTTTTCCATATTTTTCCAGAATTCTCGTTCTAAGCGAAGGATACAATCATCATATTTCTGTTCGATATTATTTGGTGGCAATTCCCATTTTATCAAAGAATCAAGATGTTCGTGAATGGCGGTATCTGTATTTTCTTTAAGCGTTGATAGGTCATTGAAACGCTGTAATGCAAGTAGTATTTCTCGGTTCTCGCTGTTTGTGAAATATTCAGATGCGGGATATTTATTAACTTTCTTTAACTCAGGGTGCTGTAATAAAAGTGTTATGCAATATTCCTCAAGACGGCTTGAGCGAATTAAAGGTGATTCATAATCATATGTTTCCTGCTTTGAGAGTGCTATCGGCTTTCTTTGTCTTTTAATAGATGGTTTCAATCGACTCAGTTCGGCTTCGATAGTGCGTTCCCCGACGTTGACCAACCTTGCCAGCTTCTGTATATAATGCTCCTGACGGACTTTATCTTGCATTTCGGCAATTACTGGTAGCAGCTCCTTTACGGCCAGCGACTTATCCCTGGCCGTGTCCATGTCCAGTCTGCTGGTAAGCATATTAATGGTGTAATCCACGATTGGTGTTGCCTCGGACAGCAGCTTTTTCCAGTTATCGACATCTTCTTTGATAACATCATCCGGGTCTTTGCTCTGAGGCAAAACGGCAACCCTTATCTCGGACTCAAGGATGTTTTCATAGCTTACGACACGCAACATGGCTTCCTCGCCGGCAGCATCGGCATCAAGGGCCAGGACCAGATTTCGACTCAGCCTTTTGAGGGAGCTTACCTGCGCTTCGGTAACCGATGTGCCCATGGAGGCAACCACGTTATTGAAACCGTTCTGATGGGCGGTGATAACATCGACGTAGCCCTCAACGATGACCGCCATGTCCTGCTGCCTGATGGCGGCGGCAGCCAGGTTGATGCCGTAGAGGTTGTGGCTCTTGTCAAAAGCGGGCGTCTGCGGCGAGTTCATGTACTTGGGCAGAGAGTCGTCAAGCACCCGGGCGCCAAAGCCAATCGCGTGCCCTTTAATATCTATGATGGGGAACATCAGCTTGTTGCGGAAGCGGTCATAGGTTCGGCCGTTCTCTGACTTGACTATCAGTCCCACCTGTACCAGCTCATCCTCCGTGTAGCCCCGCTCCCGGAGGTGCTTTTTAAGGTCATCCCATTTATTTAAGCTGTAGCCCATTTGAAATTCGGATATCGCTTTATCGGTGAAACCACGGCTCCGGACATAGTTTCTGGCTTTTGCGCCTCCCGGGGAGTTGAGCAGCAGGTTCTGGAAATACTGGGCAGCCGCCTCATTGATTTTGAAGAGCCGCTCTTTCTCCTCTTTTTCTTCGTCCCTTCCGGCTCGGGATGGTATGGTAACCCCGGCTCTCTGAGCAAGAAGACGCAGCGCTTCGCCGAAGTCCAGGTTTTCCTTCTTCATAAGGAATGAGAAAACATCGCCGCCGGTGTTGCAGCCAAAGCAGTGCCAGCTCTGCTGTTCCGGATAAACGAAGAAAGAGGGGTTTCTTTCGCCGTGAAACGGGCACAGTCCCACCAGGTTGCGCCCCGCCTTTTTCAGCGTGATGTACTGGCTGACGACGCTCGCAATGTCTGTCTTCTGTTTGACCTCGTCGATAGTGCTCATCTGGCCTGCTGGTTTCCTCTATCGATTACTATTTGAGCCCGTCAGCCACCCTCAGGGCGTACTGGTCGGTCATACCGGCGATATAGTCGACCACCCTCCGCTCGGTATCATCACTGTAGGTAAGGTACTCCGGAGGTAGTTCTTCATCATGTTTGGTAAAATACTCGTACAGGTGGCAGACCACATCTCTTGCCTTGCCGCTTTCCTCCTCAGCGGACTTAATGTGGTACACCCGTTCAAAAAGGAATTCCCTGAGCTCGTTGGTGGCCGCCAGTATCCCGGAGCTCATGGATATCATCGGGTTCTCCATTTCTATTTTATCATATTTATCATAACCGCTGGCTGCCCACGAGCTATCAATGACGTCACTGACCATGGTATTGATGCGCTGTGAATGCGAGAGACCCAGCGCTTTCACGGCACCGATGGGCAAGTCGCGTTCCGTAATAATACCTGCCCTGATAGCATCGCCAATATCATGGTTGATATACGCGAAAATATCAGCCATTCTGACTATCTCGCCTTCAAGGGTATTTGCTTTTGTCCATTCATCACCAAGAACATCGCCTCTCGATTTTGAGTGGTTCAGGATGCCTTCCCGGACCTCAACGGTAAGGTTGAGTCCGCGGCCGTCGTTTTCTAGGAGGTCAACCACGCGCAGGCTCTGTTCATTGTGCCGGAAACCCGGAGCAAAGAGTTCATTGAGCACGTCTTCTCCTACGTGGCCAAAGGGGGTATGCCCAAGGTCATGACCGAGGGCGATTGCCTCGGCCAGGTCCTCATTCAGGTTAAGAGCCCGGGCCATGGTACGACCTATCTGGGAGACTTCCAGGGTATGGGTCAGCCTGGTTACATAATGGTCGCCCGGCGGCGCGATAAAGACCTGTGTCTTGTGTTTCAGGCGCCGGAACGACTTGCTGTGGATTATGCGGTCGCGGTCACGCTGGAAAGCCGTCCTCATCGGGCAGGGTTCTTCGTCTCTCAGCCTGCCTCTTGAGAGTCGGCTCTTCACCGCGTATGGTGAGAGGCTTTCCTCCCTTTCCTCACTGAACTGACGAATTGCCAAGCGCCTGATCACGAAGGCTTCAATCTCTCTGCCAGAATGTCGAACCGCCGACAAATATATTATACCACATCGGATAGTGGAAATCCTTTTAAAACTTAACATAATAACTGTGTGCAAGGCTATACATGGGATAGCGGCGCGAGGCAATCCGTACCAATTCTGGTTGACAAGCGTAGCTGTCTGACGTAAAATTAAACTGCCGGCTGACATATCGGGGAGGTACGGTTATGATTGAGATGACCATTGACAGTATCCGTGTGAGCTTGATGAACTATCAGCGGGTGGTAATCCTGAAGGAAAAAATGGCCAAACGGTATCTTCCTATCTGGATCGGCCCCTCGGAAGCGGATGCCATTGCCGTTAAACTTCAGGGCGTGACGGTACCGAGACCTCTTACCCACGACCTGCTCAATTCGGTGATTGACTCACTGGGGGCGGCGATAGACTCCATTATTGTCAGCGACCTGAAGAGTGATACCTTCTATGCCAAGATTATCCTTACGGTTAATGGTGAGCAGATGGAAGTTGACTCGCGTCCCAGTGATGCTCTGGCCCTGGCAGTGCGAACTGATGCGCCAATATTTACCGAAGAAGCTGTCCTGGACAAAGCTGGTATCCTGCTTGATGAAGAAACCGGAAAGCCGGTTATGGAGGAAACGGACGAGGTTGACACGAAGGATAAGAAAGTAAGCGAAGAGGAAATGAAAAAGATGTCCGCTTTCTATGACTTCATCAATACGCTTGACCTTGATGACTTTGACAAGCGCAAATCCTGAGGATAATCGGGATAAGGCGATGGGAGTCTGAGCGGTGGAAGAGAGACAGATTAAAAAACTGATGACCTCGATGAAATGCGAAGAGTGCGGTCAGAACTATGAGTCTTTCAATATTGATATCCTCGGCCACCGCGAAGATATGTGGTTCTTAAGAGCACTCTGTTCGTCGTGCCATACCCAGTGTCTGGTGGCAGCGGTTGTCAGGGAGGACAAAGTAGTAGAAGAAATGGCCGACCTCACCACGGTTGAGATGGATAAAAACCAGGGCGGAGCGATTGAAATTGATGACGTGCTCGATATGCACAATTTCCTGGTGGATTTCGATGGTGATTTCTCGAATTTTTTCGGACAGGAGAAGCTTCGCTAGATTAGCCTGATGGTTATGGTAGTTGTATGCGATACGGGTAGCCCTGACGCTTGAATGTTGGGGCTCTTTTATTTGCTATAGCCTCTGGTAGTTTATTGCCGCTTGAGATGATACAATATACGGGGTTGCGCGTTGGCGCATTAATTGAGGCGAATATGAGCAGATGGACGGCGGCCCTGCGGCTGGTAGGGGTGGGATTTTTCATCGGGAGCTCAATCGTACTGGGTGTGGCGGCAGGTCTGTGGCTGGATAGCCGGCTGAATACCGGTCCTGCCATAGCGATAGTGGGGCTGTTCCTCGGCATTATCGTTGCCTTCTATGGAGTGTACCGGATGCTCATACCCCTGATGAAAAATAAGAAAAACGGAAAGAGTGATTGATGGCCAAGCGCCGCATTATGGGGATGCCGCGGTTTCTTCTCGTGGGGTTGCTGTGCCTCTTCGTCCTGCTGTTCGTTGTTGGCTTCCTGGTCGGTCCGCTGGGCAGGAGCATGTTTGGTGACCTGGGGTTGCCGGCGTGGCTCAGCTTGCCTCACCCGGAGTTCAAACTTCCCGCGTTGCCAATAGCATTATCGGTGCCTGGATTACGATGGTCGTTCTGATATGCCTGTCATATGTCATCACGCGCCGCATGAAGATTATCCCCGGAAGGTTGCAGAGCGCATTTGAATCGTTACTGGGCTGGCTCTATGACCTCTGCCGGAGAGTTGCCGGGGAGGAAAACGGGCGACGGTTCTTCCCGGTGGTCACCACCATTTTCCTTTTCGTTGCCTTCAATGCCTGGCTGAGCCTGATACCAGGCTTCGGCTCGATATTCATCACCAATGCCGAGGGTGAACATGTGCACCTGCTACGCGGCGCCAATACCGATATCAATATGCCTCTGGCGCTGGCGCTTATCTCGTTTGTCTTTGTTGAGTATTTCGGTTTGAAGTCGCTGGGACTGCGCTATCTGGGCAAATTTCTCAATGTCGGGCAACTTTTCGAGAGCATAAGGCAGATGGTAAAGGGCCAGTTGAAGGCCGGGCTGGGCGGATTGTTCACCGGGTTCATCCATATCTTCGTGGGGCTTCTGGAAGCCTTAAGCGAGCTGGTGCGTGTTGTCAGCTTCACCTTTCGTCTTTTTGGCAATATGACCGCCGGTGAAATACTGCTGCTCATCGCGGCGTTTCTGATACCGTGGGTGTTTGCCTTGCCGTTTTACGGACTCGAACTGCTCGTTGGTTTTGTTCAGGCGCTCATCTTTGGTGGGCTGACTCTGGTCTTTCTGACTCTGGCGGTGACCCACCATGGAGAAGAAGCGGCTTGACATAAAAATATTTACGTCCCGGGTAAATCGCTGAAGGAGGTTGAATATGGAACCAGTGACAATGAAAATGTTGGCCGTGGGGCTGACGGCCGGGCTGGGGGTACTGGGGCCGGCGCTGGGAATCGGGCTTATCGGCTACTCGGCACTCCAGGGAATAGCCCGTAACCCGGAGGCAAGCGGTCCGATAATGACCAATATGATTCTGGTGACTGCTTTCTGCGAGGCAATCGGTATTTACGCGCTGATTATCGCCATTATCCTGGCGCTGATTGTCTAGCGCATTAAGGAGGTAATTATGGAACAGGATAGAATACCTCTGTCTATCGGTATTATCATTGCCGCCGTGGTGCTGGGGGCGCTAATTTTCGCCGGCCTGGTGGTGGCGGCGATTCTCGCCATTTGATTTAATACTGGACAAAAGGGGGGCAAAGAATGGAGGGACTTGCCGGACTCGGCATTAATGTGCCCACGTTGCTGGCACAGGTGGTAAACGTGGTGATTTTGCTCGTGGTCCTGTACTTTGTTGCCTACAAGCCGGTGATGAGGATGCTTGACGAGCGTTCTAAAAGAATCAGGGATAGCATGGAACAGGCGGATGCCATTAAAGAGCAGGTTGCCCGTACCGAAGAAGAGGTGAAAAAGCAACTGACAGCGGCCGGCAAGGAAGGGCGGGAACGCATTGACCAGTCGGTGAAAGCCGGCGAGGAAGTCAAAGAAAAGGCAAGGCAAGGTGCCAGGCAGGAAGCTGAAGCACTCATTACCCGAGCGCGCGACGAGATTAAACGCGAGCGGGACGAGGCCATCGGCGAACTGCGGAAGGAAGTGGCCGACCTCACCATAGCGGCGGCGGAGAAGGTCATTGACCGTTCTCTGGATAAGAAGGCGCATCGTGACCTCATTGACAAGGTTCTGGAAGAGAGCGATGCCCTGAAAGAGAAGTAAACGATTTTAAGGAGTGGACGTGGCGGGTAAAGCATCCTCGAAGCGATATGCACAGGCGGTATTTGAAATCGCATTGGAGGCCGGCGAGATGGAACGCTGGCAATCTGACCTGGAAGAGATGGTTCAAACCGTAAAAGACGAGGATATCAGAGCGTTTCTGGAGAGCCCCAAAGTCCATTTTGAGGCAAAATCGAAATTGCTATCCGAGCATATGAAAGGGGTAAAGCCACTGGTTTTGAACCTGGTCCTCATACTTATCGGCCGGGGCAGGCTTGATATTATCGGCGAAATTGCTGATGAATATCAGCGGCTGTTGAAAAGCTCCCGTGGCATAGAGCTGGCCGAGGTGACCACGGCGATCCCGCTGAATAAAGAGGATGAACAAAAGCTGGCCAGACAGCTCGGTCGCATTGTGGGGAAAAAAGTTGAGGTAAAATGGGATATAAATCCTGGCATAATCGGCGGATTCATTGCCCGGATTGGAGATAGATTGCTGGACGGCAGTACCCGTGGCAAACTGGCGGCGTTAAAAAAGGAAATGGCCGGTGCTGGAAGGCAATCTTCTAAAGGCTGATTTAAAAAGACTGAGGAGGTTTGAAAATGGATAAGATAGAAATCTTAAAGCGATGTCTCATTTTTCGTGAGCTGGATGAAGAGCAGTTGAAAATCATCTCGGAAATGGCAACCACCGAGGTCTATGAGGTTGGGGATAGCCTGGGCAGACAGGGCAGGACCCAGGAAAAGGCTTTCATTGTTGAAGACGGCCTCGTTGGCATATACCTGGAACTGGGTCCGATGATGCATCGCCAGATTCAGGCGGCATCGAACTTTGAGCTGGTGTGCTGGTCGGCAATGCTGCCACCCTATCGCATGTACAGCACGGTAAAAGCAATCGAGACCACGAAAGTGCTGGCATTCAATGGTCGGGAACTTGCCCAGTTGTGCCAGACTCAGCCACAAATCGGGTGCAAGATGCACCGGGGCGTTGCGCAGACGGTAGCCAACAGGCTCCATAGTGCCTATACTCAATTGATGGGCGTGACGGCGCAGGAGTAGCGAATACCGGATATTTTGCAGTCGGCAATCAACAGCAAACTAGCGAGGAAGAATAACCAGGACACAAGGTATTGTAGCTGTTAAGAACTAGATGGAGGAATGGAGGAATTGAGGAGCTAATGAGCGAAGTCAAAGGGATTACATCAATGATGGGGGAGAAAAGAAGCTTTAAACCCCCTAAGGAATATACCGAGTCGTCATACTTCAAGAGTATGGATGAATATAAGAAGCTCTACCAGCGTTCCATTGAGGACCCGGAGGGGTTCTGGGGAGAAATGGCGGAGCAGCTCGACTGGTTTAAGAAGTGGGACAAGGTTGTGGAAACCGATTTCGCCGAAGGGAAACATCAGTGGTTTGCCGGCGGTAAACTGAATGTGAGCTATAACTGTCTGGATCGCCACGTAAAAACCTGGCGCCGGAATAAAGCGGCGCTCATCTGGGAAGGCGACATCGGCGATACCAAGGTAATGACCTACCAGCAGCTCTACCGTGATGTCTGCAAGTTCGCCAATGTGCTGCGGAGGCTGGGCGTAAAGAAGGGCGACCGTGTTTCAATTTATCTGCCTATGATACTGGAGTTGCCCGTTGCCATGCTGGCCTGCGCCCGCATCGGCGCCATTCACAGCGTCATCTTTGGTGGCTTCAGTGCGGAAGCCTTGCGCGACCGGATATTAGACTGCGGCTCCACAACACTGATATGCGGCGATGGCTACTATCGCGGAGGGCGCGTTATCCGCAGCAAAGATAATGCCGACCAGGCGCTTGAGTCATGCCCCGATGTTAATAATGTCATCGTGGTGAAGCGGGCCGATATCGGCGTGCCCATGAAAGAGGGCCGCGACCAGTGGTGGCATGACCTTATGTCCAGCGTTGAGATAAAGCCCGTCTGCGATATTGAGGTACTGGACTCGGAAGACCCCCTCTTCATTCTCTACACGAGCGGCAGTACCGGCAAGCCTAAAGGCGTGCTGCACACCCAGGCAGGATATCTGCTGCACACCTATCAGACTTTCAAATGGATTTTTGACGTCAAGGAAGAGGATGTGTACTGGTGCACGGCGGACATTGGCTGGGTGACCGGTCATTCTTATATTGTCTACGGACCACTGGCGTCTGGCGCCACGTGTATTATGTTCGAAGGTACTCCTACCTATCCGCATCCGGACCGGTTCTGGGATATCGTGGAGAAATACCAGGTTAGCATTTTTTACACCGCGCCCACGGCCATCCGCGCCCTTATGCGCGAGGGTGAAGAGTGGCCCAACAAACATGATTTGAGCTCCTTAAAACTTCTGGGCACCGTGGGTGAGCCGATTAATCCTGAGGCGTGGATGTGGTACTACAATGTCATCGGTCAGGGCAATTGCCCTGTTGTGGATACCTGGTGGCAGACCGAGACCGGTGGCATCCTGATAACGACGCTGCCCGGCGCCATGGCAACCAAGCCCGGTTCCGCCGGTGTGCCTTTCTTCGGCGTCGAGCCGGCCATACTGCGGGAGGACAGCTCGCCCGTAGAGGTGAACGAAGGCGGATACCTGGTGATGAAACGACCCTGGCCCGGTCTGATGCGCGGTGTTTACGGTGACCCGAAGCGGTTTAAAGAGACATACTTCGTCCGCTTCCCGGGCGTTTACACCACCGGTGACGGGGCTAGGATTGACGAGGACGGCTATTACTGGCTGATGGGCCGTATCGATGACGTGATAAACGTTGCCGGTCACCGCATCGGTACTGCCGAGGTCGAAAGCGCGCTGGTTTCGCATAGTAAGGTGGCCGAGGCGGCCGTGGTCGGCATGCCTCATGAAGTGAAGGGACAGGGTATTTACGCCTACGTAACCCTGATAGTCGGCCTGGAAGGCACTGATGACCTCAAGAAAGAGCTCGTGGCCCACGTCCGCAAGGAAATCGGGCCTATCGCCACGCCGGATAGAATCCAGTTTGCGGAAGGTCTGCCCAAGACCAGGAGCGGAAAAATCATGCGGCGTATTCTGGTCAAGATTGCGTCTGGAGACGTTGACAATTTAGGTGATACCAGCACCCTCGCCGACCCGTCGGTTGTGGAAAGTATCGTCGAGGGCAGTCTGCAGGTAATAAAATAGCATAAAATCCATTATCCGTTTAAGACGCGGTGGAATACGCCGAGCGGAAAGGAGGTAGCCCCAGTGTCGACCAGAGGGCAGGAAATCGCATCGGTGCTGAAAGAGCAGATAAAACAGTTTGGCAGTACCGTTACCATGGTGGATGTGGGCACGGTGATTGAGGTTGGTGACGGCATTGCCCGCATTCATGGGCTGGCCTCGGTAAAGTACAATGAGCTGCTTGAGTTCCCCAACGATATTATAGGGATAGCGCTGAACCTGGAGGAGGACAGCGTGGCGGCGATAATCCTTGGAGATTACCTCAAGGTCAGGGAAGGCGATGAAGTGAGGTGTACCGGGCGTATCGCTGAGGTGCCCGTGGGTGAGACGCTTATCGGACGGGTCATTGACCCGATGGGTCGTCCTCTGGACGGTAAAGGTGCCATTAAGACCAGCAAGACCCGGCCTGTGGAGCGTGTGGCACCCAATGTCGTGCTGCGCCAGTCCGTGGATACTCCGGTACAGACCGGTATCAAGGCAGTCGATAGCTTGATTCCAATCGGCCGGGGACAGAGGGAGCTGATAATCGGTGACCGCTCCACCGGCAAAACGGCTATTGCCATCGACACCATCATCAACCAGCGGGGTGGTGACCTTACCTGTATTTACGTTGCCATTGGCCAGAAGGTATCCAAGGTGGCGCAGCTGGTGGCCACGCTGGAAAGCCACGGTGCCATGGAACATACCATCGTGGTGGTGGCCAGCGCTTCAGATTCCGTTGCCCTTCAGTATCTGGCACCTTATGCCGGCTGTGCCATCGGTGAGGAATTCATGGAACACGGCAAGGATGCGCTGGTCATTTACGATGACCTCACCAAACACAGCTGGGCGTACCGGCAGCTCTCATTGCTGCTGCGCCGACCGCCGGGCAGGGAGGCCTATCCGGGTGATGTCTTCTACCTGCACAGCCGGTTGCTGGAGAGGGCGGCGAAATATGCAAAGGAATACGGCGGCGGTTCGCTGACTGCTTTGCCTATCATCGAAACGCAGGCTGGCGACCTCTCGGCATATATTCCGACCAACGTGATATCAATTACCGACGGTCAGATGTACCTGGAGAGCGACCTCTTCAATGCTGGCACCAGGCCGGCATTGAATGTTGGCTTATCAGTATCTCGCGTCGGGGGTAAAGCCCAGACCCGGGCGATGAGACAGGTGGCCGGTAAGCTGCGTCTGGAGCTGGCCCAATACCGTGAACTGGCCGCTTTCGCGCAGTTCGGCACCGGAGAGCTGGATAAGGCGACAAAGTCCCAGCTGGAACGGGGGCAGCGGCTCACCGAGGTTCTGAAGCAGACTGAGTTCGTGCCTGTGTCACTGGAGCGGCAGGTCATGATTCTCTATACCGCTGTCAATGGCTATCTTGATGATATTGCGGTAGACAAAGTGGCCCTTTTCGAATCCAGGTTCTATCAATTCATGGATGAAAATCATCCTGAGACAGTTAAATCTATTGCCAGAGATAAAGAGATTGATTCGAAGATGGAGAAGCTCTTAATCAAGGCAATTAAAGAGTTTAAAGAGCAGAATTATCCTGAAATATTCCAGTATATCCGGGGTTAGGGCGTAACGACGTTTATCAAAAGATGGACCTTTAGGTAATTGGAGGCCAGGGTTGGCTGATATCCGGGTAATAAAGCGACGAATACGTGGTGTAAGGAGCACGGCCAAGATAACCAGAGCGATGGAGATGATAGCTGCTTCCAAGATGAGGCGGGCGCAGGAGCGTGGTCTGGCCGGCAGACCTTATGCGGAGAAAATCCAGCAGGTCATTGCTAACCTGGCCGCTTTAACCGAAGCTGACCGGGAGCTGCATCCACTGCTGCAGCGGCGCCCCATAAATAAAATTGCGCTGGTTCATATTACGCCTGACCGTGGCCTGTGCGGTGGGCTCGTCGGCAACCTCAATCGCACCATTGCCAGCTATATGCTGGAGCAGAAGGTGCCGGCTACCGTTATCGCTGTTGGGCGTAAGGGGCTTGAATTTATACGCCGCTGTGACACAAAGGTGCTGGCTGAATTCAGTCATCTCGGTGACCGCCCCAGCCTGGTGGATACGCTGCCCATTTCACGCATTGTGATTGAAGATTACAGCCAGGGCGCTTTCGACCTGGTCTGTCTGGTCTACGCGCGGTTTGTCTCCACGATGGTCCAGAATCCTTGCGTGCAGCAGTTGCTTCCGGTGGAACCGGCCAGTATCCCGGCAGCGCAGAACGTGGAATATATATATGAACCGGGACCTGCTGCGGTGCTGGGCAACCTTCTGACCCGCTTCGTTGAAATGGAAGTTTACCATGCTATTCTGGAGTCCATCGCCAGCGAGCAGTCGGCACGGATGGTGGCCATGAAGAACGCGACGGACAACGCCGGTGAGCTTGTTGATGATTTGACCCTGCTTTACAACAAAGCCCGCCAGGAGGCAATTACCAAGGAGCTTCTGGACATTGCCGGCGGCGTGGAAGCTCTGACTTAGCCGAGGAGGTTACAATGGCAAAAGGTAAAGTGACCCAGGTAATCGGAACGGTGGTTGATGTTGAATTCCCGCCCGACAAATTGCCGGCACTTTATAATGCGGTAGAAATCAATACCGATGGCAGCAAGGTGGTGCTTGAAGTCCAGGAGCATATGGGCAATAACTGGGTCAGGTGTCTGGCGCTATCACCCACCGATGGCCTGGGGCGCGGCGCCGAGGCGGTGGATACCGGCGGGGCGCTCATGGTACCGGTAGGTAAAGCCACACTGGGACGCCTGTTTGATGTCATGGGCGAGCCTCTGGACAACCTCGGCACAGTGAAGGCGAAGGAGCACTGGCCGATACACCGCTTGCCACCGTCGCTTGAAGAGCAGTCGACAAGTACCGAGATGCTGGAAACAGGCCTCAAGGTAATTGACCTGATTACCCCGTTTATCAAAGGGGGTAAAATCGGCGCCTATGGAGGCGCCGGGGTGGGCAAGACGGTGATTATCATGGAGCTGATACGCAACATAGCCACCGTGCATGGCGGTTTTTCCGTGTTCACCGGCATCGGTGAGCGGTCGCGAGAGGGAAACGACCTGTGGCACGAGATGAGGGAATCAGGCGTCATTGACAAAACCGTGCTCGTTTTCGGGCAGATGAATGAGCCTCCGGGCGTTCGCCTCCGTATCGGGCTCACGGGGCTGACCATGGCGGAATACTTTCGCGACGTTGAAAATCAGGACGTGCTGCTCTTTATCGACAATATCTACCGCTATACCCTGGCCGGCATGGAAGTTTCCGCGCTGCTGGGGCGCATGCCCTCGGCCGTGGGCTACCAGCCGACTCTGGCCACGGAAATGGGCGCGCTGGAGGAGAGGATTACCTCCACCAAAAACGGCTCGATTACCTCTTTCCAGGCTATCTATGTTCCGGCGGATGACTACACCGACCCGGGAGTGGTGGCTACATTCGGTCACCTGGATGCGGTGATTGCGCTGGAGAGGTCGATTGCCGAGCAGGGACTTTATCCCGCGGTTGACCCTCTGGTTTCGACATCACGTATCCTGACGCCGGCGGTGGTTGGCGACGAGCATTATCAGGTTGCCCGCGAGGTGCAGCGGGTGCTGCAGCGTTATAAAGACCTCCAGGACATCATCGCCATACTGGGTATCGAGGAGCTTAGTGAGGAAGATAAGCTTGTCGTGGGCCGGGCGCGGCGTATCCAGCGTTTTCTGTCGCAGCCGATGTTTGTCACCGAGGTGTTCACCGGCCGGGAGGGCAAGTACGTGCCAATACAGGAGACAGTGCGCGGTTTCAGGGAGATACTTGACGGCAAGTATGACGACCTGCCGGAGCAGGCGTTTTACATGGTGGGCACCATCGATGAAGTAGTGAAGCAGGCCAAGACGATAAAGGTTAGCGGTGAGGAAGAGGAGAAAGAGGAACCGGCGGGGAAGGTCGAGGAGGGGGGGAACTCAGAAGAGGAAGACGAGGAGAAATAGGCGATGCCCGATATCAGGCTTGATGTCGTAACCGCAGGGCGCATGGTCTATTCCGACAGCGTGGACGTGGTGGTTGCTCCCGGCTTTGAAGGCCAGCTCGGAATACTGCCCCACCACACCCCATTGATGACAGCGTTGCTGCCCGGCGAGCTGCGGATAAAAAAGGGTGGTGAAGAGGTATCACTGGTGATATCTGGCGGCTTCCTTGAAGTGCGTCCAGATAAAGTGGTCGTTCTGGCCGATACTGCTGAGCGCGCGGATGAAATCGATGTGGAGAGGGCGGAGGCGGCCAGAAAACGTGCTCAGGAGAGACTGTCCCAGCAGCGTGAGCTTGGCATTGATGGTACGCGGGCAGAAGCATCGCTCCGCCGTTCGCTGGCACGCCTGAGAGTGGCGGAGACGGCGCGTAGAAGAAGGGTAACAAAACGTTAGCCAGAGACTAACCGTTCTTTTTCCGGTTCAACTCCAGAAGCCCCGCTATAGGCTCTATCTCCATAAACCCACGCTGCAAATCTACTGACCTGACCACATCTTCAATAGCGGGAATGAGAATTTCGCCTTCTGTGCCCTGTACCACGTAGGTATCGTTGCCCTTACCCGCCAGGATTTCCTTAATCTCCCCCAGAGGCTCACCACCGGTAGTCACTACCTTCAGTCCGATAAGCTGAAAATGATAGTAATGGTCTTCCGGCAACGGATGGAGTTGACTTTGCGGTATATCTATGGATTTGCCCTGCAGCTGCTGGGCATCCTCGGCGCAATCAATGGTGTTTAACTTCAGTATCGGCCGGTTGCGGTGCCATGACACATCAACAATGGTCATGGGTTTACCGCCGACAAAAACCAGTTCACCGGGGGAAAACCGTCGGGGGAATACGGTTTCTATCTGTACCTTTACTTTGCCTTTGACCCCTGACGGGGCGACAATACGCCCAATGGTGATGAAGTCAAAACCGGGCGATTCTGTTTCTGATGCTGAATTTCCAGATGGGGTACGCTCAGACAATTTCCAGTCTAACCCGGGCGGAAGCCTTGGCGGCTTTTACCCTGAGCAGGGCGCGCATGGCTTCGGCGATTCGCCCCTGTTTGCCAATAACTCTTCCTTTATCCTCATCGGCGACCTGCAACTTCAGTGTCAACAGGCCTTCTTCGTCAGTTTCTTCATCAACTTTTACTTCATCCGGTTCATCGACGATAGATTTGGCGATATAAACGATGAGTTCTTTCATGCTTTCTCCTTGGGCGTCGAGTCCAATCTTGATTTTAGGCTCTTCCTCTTCGTCGGATTCGCTGGTGACCTGGGGTTCCTCTTGCTCGTCGGATTCGCTGGTGACCTGGGGTTCTTCTTGCTCGTCGGATTCGCTCATGATTTGGGGTTCTCCTTAGTTGTATTGGATTTTTGTAGAATGCCGGCCTTGCTCAGCAGCCTGGCGGCAGTATCTGTCGGTTGGGCACCTTTGCTCAGCCAGTGGCGTGCTTTTTCTTCGTTGATAACCACGGTTTCCGGGTCGGTGAGGGGGTTGAAATGACCGATAATGTCAATGAAGGCTCCATCACGGGGTGAGCGAGAGTCAGCAACGACCAGTCTGTAGTTTGGTTTGCCCTTGGCTCCGGTGCGGCGTAGTCTGATTTTTACCATATTTCCATCTAGTTTCCCAAGTAATTATATTATGCACTATTAACTTGATGTCTGTCAACGGCACTTAATGAATTAGTTGCCAGACAATGCTATTAAAGTTATAATTCGGGATATGAAAATGCACCATCTTCACGGCTGGCAGGTCAGCGTGCCACAGGCTTTCGATATCCAGAGAAAACTGGCCGCCAGGGTTTCCCGGACCAGCGAAATCAATGAGCCACGCTTCATCGCCGGCGTTGATATATCTGTCAGCCGTGCTCAGGGCATGGCCACCGGCGCGGTGGTCGTCATGGATTACCCGGCACTGGAGCTGGTGGAAATGAAGACGGTAAACGGGAAACTGGACTTCTCGTATATTCCCGGACTTCTTTCTTTTCGTGAGTCACCGCTGGCTCTGGCCGCCTTTGAAAAACTGACGACAACGCCCGACCTTATTCTGGTGGATGGGCAGGGGCTGGCCCATCCCCGCCGCCTCGGGCTGGCCTCACATCTGGGGCTTCTTCTGGATACGCCGACCATCGGCTGTGCCAAATCGCGGCTGTGCGGCAGCTATGAAGAGCCAGGTGTTGCCCCGGGCAGCTACACCGACCTGGTAGACAGTGGTGAGGTCATCGGAGCCGTCCTGCGCACGAAGACGGCTATTAACCCGCTCTATGTTTCCATCGGTCACAAAGTGGATCTTGAGGCTGCCATCGGCTGGGTACTGGCATGCTGTCGGGGCTATCGTATACCGGAGCCGCTGCGTTTGGCCCATCTGGCGGCGGGTGGGAATCTGAAAGAAAAAGAATACGTACCGGCTCATGAAATGAGCGGTTAGAGTAAACTGTTCTGATAACAGGAGTGGCATAAATGCAGGAGTTGCTGGATAAACTGGAAGACCTGCGGTCTCGAATTTCAATGGCACTGGTGCATCTTTGACATTGCCGGCAAGGAAGTGGCCGTCAGCAAGCTAGAGAAGGAGTCGGCGCGGCCAGATTTCTGGCTGGACCAGTCCAGGGCACAGGATACCATGCGCCGTCTGGTGGGGCAAAAGAGGACAGTGGAGCGGTGGCGAGAACTGGAAAAAAGAGTGGCGGACCTGGTCGAACTGGCTCATCTGACCGGAGAAGATGAATCGTTGCAGGCAGAGATACTCTCAGAGACAGAGAAGGTTGAGTCGACTCTCGCTCAGCTTGAATTCCAGCTGGCTTTCAGCGGTGAGTTTGATGAGCGCAATGCCATTCTGGCAGTTCATGCCGGTGCCGGAGGCACCGAGTCTCAGGACTGGGCGGAGATGCTGATGCGGATGTACCTCCGGTGGGCCGAGCGACGTGGCTACCAGGCAGAGGTATTGGAAAGTACCGCCGGTGAGGAAGCCGGTATGAAGAGCGTGCTCATTGATATTGCCGGCGAATACGCCTATGGGTACTTGAAAGCGGAGCACGGTGTTCACCGGCTGATTCGGCTGTCCCCGTTTGATGCCGACCACGCCCGGCATACCTCATTCGCTCTGGTGGAAGTAATACCGGAGGCTAAAACAGACGTTGACATTAAAATCGACCCCGAAGATTTGAAAGTGGAGACGTTCCGGTCCAGCGGACCGGGCGGACAGCACATGCAGAAGACAAGCAGCGCGGTCAGATTAACTCACTTGGCCACGGGGCTGGCAGTTACCTGCCAGAGCGAGCGCTCTCAGTTTCGTAATAAAGAGATTGCGATGACGATACTCCGGTCGCGCCTGCTGGAGCTGGAACTGAAGAAACGCGTCGAGGAAAAAGCCAAGCTTAAAGGAAAGCACATCGCTGCGGGCTGGGGAAACCAGATTAGAAGTTATATCCTGCATCCGTACAAGATGGTCAAAGACCACCGGACCGACTTTCAGGCGAGCAATCCTGATGCCGTGCTCGATGGCGAACTGGACGGCTTTCTGGAGGCCTATCACCGGTCTGGCCTGGGGAGGGAAGAGTGATAAAAAAAGCGGGACAGCTAATCCTGATTGCCATTTTGCTTTTGATACCCTTGAGTCCGGCAACCGTTCGAGCCGCTGACGGGCTGCAGGTGCTGGAGAGCCGGGTAGAAGTTGATTTTCCGATGAAGGTCAATTTCAGTCTCTCCGCGGCCAGCGATGCCGATATCACCGATATCCGTCTGCACTATACCGTTGACCGGATGCGCCATGCCGAGGTTATCAGTGAAGTGTCCCTCGACTTTGAACCGGCGGAGATGGTCGATGCGGGGTGGAGTTGGGATATGAGAAAGTCCGGTGGCCTGCCGCCGGGCAGCAGCCTGAGCTACTGGTGGACGGTTAGGGATACCGCTGGCGGTGAATTAGAAACCGAACCGACCGCAGTTCAGGTCAATGATGACCGATATCCCTGGCGCAGCCTGAGCGAAGGGTTAATAACCCTGTACTGGTATGAGGGAGATGATGCCTTCGCCCGGGAACTAATGGACACGGCTCAGCGAGCACTGGTGCGTCTGGACAGCGATACCGGCGCCGGGCTGGAGAGTCCGGCTAAAATATATATATACGCCAGGTCAGAAGACCTGCTCGGCGCCATGATATTCCCTCAGGAGTGGACAGGAGGCGTAGCCTATACCAGATTCAGTACCATTGCCATCGGCATCCCCCCCGACAGCCTTGACTGGGGAAAACGGGCGATGACCCACGAGCTGACGCATCTGGTAATTCACCAGGTGGTCTTCAATCCCTATAAT
>CAYZOI010000021.1:0-21729 GCA_964480145.1 uncultured Dehalococcoidaceae bacterium
GTACTGATGGTTAACGTAATCTTTATCGGTGCGGTCGGGATACCATTTACGGCGATGCCGGTTCTCTTCAGCAGCGTTAAGCGTGAATTGCAGTTGACTTTAGCGCACGTGGGCATGATATGGGGCGCCCTTCCTCTTGGAGTGGCACTTTTCTCTATTCTTGGCGGGCTACTCGGTGACCGCTTCGACCTCCGCAAGGTTATCGGCATCGGCTGTTTTGCAATCGCAATTGCCAATGGCCTCAGAGGTTTTTCCGGTGACCCTGCCACGCTAGTAATATCAATGTTTCTATGTGGTGCTTCTCTCAGCATAGTAATTCCCAACCTGCCAAAAATAATCGGCCTTTTTTTCCCGCCAAGACAGCTGGGCCTGGCATTTGGAATTGCAAATTCCGGATTCAATATTGGCGCCATCTTAGCTACAGCACTGGGAGCTACTTTTATACTACCACTGGTAGGGTCCTGGAGAAATGTACTTTTCCTCTATAGCGCTATTTGTATCTTTCTTGGTATCACCTGGCTTTTAGTAATCAGGAGGGAAAAGTCAAACCAGGCCATCGCTGGCACTAGCACAACTGAGAGGAAGGTGCCTTTCGGTGAAGCATTAGCCACGATAGTTAGTGTTAAAAATCTGTGGTTTCTTATCATGGCCAATATGGGAGTAGTCGGCTCCTATATTGCGCTAATGGGTTATATACCTGTATATCTGGAAAGCGCCGGGGTAATGAAAATTACCGGCGACACAATAGCTTCAACCATCTTTATGGCTGGCATTATTGGCACTATTACATTACCGGCACTGTCGGATAGAATTGGAACCAGAAAAATAGTCCTCATAACCTGTGCCGCGGTGATGGGCATCAGCATTTATCTTCTCTCCATATCTGGCACAATGTTATTCTGGTTATTAATCCCTTTAATCGGGATTGCAGCCATGGGTTTCATCACGCTGAGTTTAACGATGCCCCTCGAAATGAGAGGTATCGGTCCCATCTATGGGGCAAGCGCCGTGGGGTTAGTCGTCGCTGGCCAAAATATCGGGGGGTTTTTATTTCCCATCATAGGCGGCAATCTAGCTGAAATCAACCAGTCATGGCCATTTGTCTTTTGGGCGATAATAATTCTAGCAGCCGTAATCGGTCTCTTTTTAATGAGAGAGACAAGCCACAAATGAAACAGGCACAAAACTGAATTTGGGTACAAGGAGGATTTATGATGAATACAGTTTGGGATACAGGACATATCTTCCACCACTATTTAGAAAGCTCGATACCGGAAGAAGAGTGGCAGCAAATGTCGGTTGAAGAGGCTCTGGGAATTGCTAAAGATGTCTCCGCTCTGTTCGATGGTAAAATGTCAGCGGGTGAGTTCGGCAAAAAATACAGATTACCCAGAAGTCACTAGAGCCATGCGCTGCTGGTTATGAACTGCCTCCACTTACATTACCTGTTGCTCATCACACCCGTAGCCTAATTTCCTCCGGAGTTACGCTCTCAACCAGGATATTAACTTCATCTATTCTTATCGTGGTTTGCTCTTTTGGAAAGAACAGGTTCCATGAATAGCCCCAGCCTATATAAGGCGCGAAGTCCCGTTTTCTTTGAGCTATAGAATACACTTTTTCAGATGGCATACCGGCATAAATAATGCGGTCTTTACCACGCCTCAAGTGGTAAGCGTCCCCAACCGATAATACCACGGAATTATCCATTATTTCCTCCTGTCAAAATAGTTCGCGATTCCAGTCCAGTATAATGCATATGATGCCAGTTACGCACATCCCGGTATCTCCGTTAATTCTCTGCTCTCATTTTTCGCGTTTGCATTTCACAGGCCTACAGGATTATTATTCATCATAAGGCAAAATTCTAGATGGGAGGGGAAAATATGATTGAGCGTGTTCACGAACATATCATTACCGAGCTTCAACAAAATACTCGCACTGATATCATCTTCATACTCGCCGCGATTCTCTTGAATCTTCTGGCTCTGGGCGTAAACTCAGCAGTGGCTCAGGGTTCAGATAAAGATGCTACTGCCTGGATCGTGTTCTTCACCTTTTTTTGTCTCGTCATCGCGGTCAATTTCGTTGTAGAAATAGGCTTGATAAAAGGCAAGCAAACTCGAATTAAATTGATTAATGGGCTGCTGAAGATGTACAAAGACCAGGGTGTCGAAGGTTACTACGATGAGTCTCTGTTAAGCAACTACGCACTGAGATACAACCTCTTCCTCTTTATAGTAGTATTCACCGGGCTGATAGCTCTCGTTGTGCCTCTGGTATTGATTATATCGCCCTGACTAAATTAATAAATGCGAGACTGGTTCAAAATAGCCGTTGTGGAATTTCAGCGGACAATAGCTTCTGATGAAGATATTATCGCCTGTGTTGTTAGCACCTGATTACTTATGCTTAAGACGCGCTATCTCTTCCATTAATTGTTGAAACTGTTGTGGGTATAGAGATTGCACTCCATCAGAAAGTGCATGCGAGGGGTCATGGTGCACTTCTACCAGGAGACCATCGGCACCTACGGCTATAGCCCCCTTGGCTAACGGCACCACATACTCTCTTCGTCCAACAGCATGGCTGGGGTCAACGATAATAGGGAGATGACTGGCTTCTTTGATTGAAGGTATGGCACTCAAATCCAGAGTGTTCCGTGTGTTATCAGAGAAGGTACGTATTCCACGTTCGCATAAAATAACCCTGGTATTTCCTTCAGACATGACATACTCGGCTGCCATCAGCAACTCGTCGATTGTGGCGGCGAAGCCCCTCTTTAATAAGACCGGCTTTGACGCCTGACCGGCAAGTCGCAGCAATGAATAATTCTGCATATTCCTTGCCCCAATCTGAATAATATCGGCATACTTTTCGACAATATCGAGATTCGCATGGTCTGTAGCCTCAGTCACGATTAATAAGCCTGTTTCTTCTCGAACCTTCCCCAGTATCCTCAATCCTTTCTCCCCCAAGCCCTGAAAGCTGTACGGAGAAGTCCTTGGCTTAAACGCCCCCCCACGAAAGACTTTGGCGCCATATTTTTTCACAACGTTAGCTATAGTGAGCGCCTGCGCTTCACTTTCTACAGCACAGGGGCCAGCCATTATCACCGGCTCCCCAGCACCGATTTTTACATCGCCGAGGGTTATTACTGTAGACTCCAGCTGTGTCTCCCGGCTCACGAGTTTGTATGGCTTGGTGACCGTGATGGTCTCTTTTACCCCATCCATAGCCAGCAGCTGCGAATCTTCAACCGGCCCCTGGTTTCCAATAATACAAATGGCCGTCCTCTGAGCTCCCGGCATAGGAACACCCCGGTAACCCAGTTTCTCAATTACTTTAATAACTGCCTGTACTTGCATCTCGGTAGCATCGTTCTTCATCACAACTAACATCTGGTTGCTTCTCCTGAGTGAATATCGTCTATCCGGCTAACTAATAATTACAATATCCCTTCACTCCAGCTAAGTCAATAACCGCCCTGCTCTGAGGGAGCACCACAAATATTGCCTCCGTAATAATATTATTGACATGGTGAAAGGGCTGCAATATATTGAGACAGGGTATAGTCAATCTTATTCTTAAGAAAGGAGAGAAAAATTCGTGGCAAACATGAGTTTGCCCCGAATGGCTGGTTCCATCGACATTGCGTGTGACACTCCCGGAGCCAGCACAAAAATTAAAGCCTATGAATTACTCAACGCCACCACCGATGACAATTGATACCAGCAAGCAGTACACGGCTACCATCGAAACAGAGAAGGGCAGTATGGTGCTGGAGCTATTCGCCAGCGATGTTCCGATAACGGTAAACAGTTTCGTATTCCTCGCACGTGAAGGGTTTTATGATGGTACGACATTCCACCGCGTTATCCCTGACTTTATGGCTCAGGGAGGAGACCCCACTGGAACTGGGGCGGGTGGCCCTGGTTATAAATTTGCTGATGAATTTACCCGGCATACCCATGTCACCGGGGCGCTGTCAATGGCTAATTCCGGCCCTAATACTAATGGCTCCCAGTTTTTCATTACTTATGCTCCGCAATCCCACCTTGACCGCAAGCACTCGGTATTCGGTCAGCTGGTACTCGGAACGAACGTTCTGAAAACAATCAAAAACGGCGATACTATAGTACGAATAACCATAGAGGAAAGTTAGACCAGATATGGAAGCAATGAAATTCGCCATCGAAAGGAGATAAGCGTGGAACTGGGACTTAAAGGAAAGGTAGCCATCGTCACCGGTGGTGCCAGAGGCATCGGCGGGAGCATTGTGGAGGGGTTTGCCGGAGAAGGAGCCAGCGTGGTCATCGGCGATATTTTATTTAATGCCGCCCGGGAGCTGGCTGAGAAACTGGCCAAAAGCGGTGCTAAAGTCGTCGCCGTGAAGACTGACGTAACCAAGAAGTCAGATACCGACAATCTCATTGCGGCTGCGATGAAGGAGTTCGGCAAGATAGATATACTGGTCAATGCCGCCGGTATTACCCAGGACAAAATGCTCGCTGATATTGAAGAATCAGACTGGGACCGGATACTTGAAGTCAACGCCAAGAGCGTGTATCTGGCCACCAAAGCGGTGATGCCTCATATGATGGCTGCCAGGTATGGCAAAATCGTGAATATCTCCTCCCGCTCTGGCAAAGAAGGAATGCCCGGGCTGTCCCACTATGCCGCCTCGAAATTTGCCGTGAGCGGCTTTACCCAGGCAAGCGCCAAAGAGCTGGCACCGTACGACATCAACGTAAATGCCGTCTGCCCCGGCATATTGCGCACTGACATGTGGGAGAAAATCCTCGACGCCCGCTCCGCACGCACCGGCCTGCCGAGAGAAGAAGTCTGGGCCAGGACAATGGAGACCATCCCGTTGAAGCGACCCCAGGTTCCAGAAGATATCGCCAGCGTGGTGCTCTTTTTGAGCTCCGATGTCGCCCGCAACATCACCGGAGAAGCGGTCAGCATTAACGGCGGGGCGCGGGTGGACTAGCGTTTAACGACTTTTTCACCAGGTATGGCCTATAGCCTCCCGGGGGCAGGCTCTCTGGCAGTTCAGTTCCAGTGTGCTGAGGCAAGCTTTATATCCCGGGCACAGCATGGCCAGCTTCTTTCTGGCTTCCTCTTTCACCCTGGCCTTCAGCTGTCCGCCGTCATCGGCAGCCATCTCGAAAATAGCGGAGGGGCATGCCGGCACACATTTACCGCAGCCGTCACAGCGAGCGGTATCGATGGTGATGAAGTAATTGCCCGTGCCGTCGGCATAACCATACTGCATTTTTGCTGCCACGGCCGCTGACTTGCCCTGACACCTTTCTCCGGCAAAGAGCGCCGCCCCCAGCGCGCCGATTAGTTGCGGGTCCTCGCTGAGGAGGGGCTCAAGCCCCACCTTTTCCTTCAATTGCGCCACCATTCCCCGGTTCTTGGCAATGCCACCGGTAATGGTGAACTCTTTTTCTACCGAGACTCGCCTGATGAGATTGAGACAGCGAGTGGCTATCGCCTCATTTAACCCGGCCAGAATGTCCTCCTTGCTCGCTCCCCGGCGCAGATAGGCAATGGCTTCCGACTTGGCAAAGACGGCGCAGATGGTATTGAAAGGAATGGCTTGTTCCGACCCGAGAGCAGCCTCGCCGATGTTTTCCAGAGGAATGTTGAGTACATCGGCAATCATCTCCAGAAAGCGCCCGGTGCCGCCGGCGCACTTATCGTTCATGATGAAGTTGGTCACCCGACCGTCAGCATCGCAGTTTATCGCCTTGCAGTCCTGCCCGCCCATATCCAGGATGGTCCTGACCTCCGGGAAATACCAGGTGATACCGCGGGCGTGGCAGCTTATCTCGGAGATATTTTCGTTGGCGAAGGGCACGAGCACCCTCCCGTAACCCGTCGCCACTATATACTGAAGGTCATCCATGGCTAATCCGGTCCCCTCCAGCACACTGGCTATGGTCATCTTTGAGGTCTTGACGCTCTCCGGACCGGTGTCACAGACCACCGATGAGACTATGGTGCCATCATTCATCACCACCGCCTTGGCGGCACGTGACCCGATATCAATGCCAGCCACTATCACCCGCTTACGCCTTTATCAATGTTCTCCTGAGCCACAACCGCCGCACCGAGCGCCGCCACCAGCTGTGGCTGTTCCGGCACCAGAATACCGAGACCAAGCCCGTCCGCCAGGATTTTAACCAGCCCCTCATTCAGCCCCACACCACCGGTTACGGCAACATCACGTTCAATGCCGATTCTCTTGCAAAGCGAGATAACGCGGCTTACCACGGAATAGTAAATACCGGCAATGATATCCTCCTTCGGCGTGGGCGGTTCGCGGTGGATGTGAGAGATTACCTCGGACTCGGCAAATACGGCGCAGGTGCTGGTGATATCGGCCCTTCCTTTTGCCTTAAGGGATAACACGGCCATCTCGTCAAGCGGCATCTGCATCAGTTTGGCCATCTGTTGCAGAAAGATGCCGGTGCCGGCGGCGCACTTGTCCTGGTTCACCCAGTCGTTAAGGCGTCCACGGTCGCTCAGCTTGATAATCGTGCTGCTCTCGGCGCCCATATCAATCGACATTCGGACCGATGGAAAAAGGCGATGAATGCCGCGGGCAAGGCAGGTGGTCAACGACCTGGATTGCTGGCTCAATGACACGCCCTTGCCGCCAACGCCCGTGGAGACGATGAAAACGCCGTCATCAGGCTTGATTCCCGCCTGTTTGAGCACCTCGCCAACCGCAGTCTCAGCACTTAATCCAGTTTCTTCATCGGTGGCTATGACGCTTGAAGCGACAACACGGTCGCCATCCAAGATAACCGCTTTCGTGGTCAGGCTGCCGATATCAATGCCGAGCGCTCTCATGCTAAATACGCCTATCGGTCCTCCAGCATCTCGAAGAACTGCTCCAATTTCTCTCTTATCTCGTCCTCGGAATTAATCGTCGGGTCAACGATATCACAATCAATGGTCAGCATCGGCACATCGACCTCACTGAGCAAATCTTTGAACAACTTTATCGTAGCACAGGTGTGCCGACAGCCCATAAACGCCCAGTAGACGGCACCATCAACCCGGTACTGCTCGGCACAGTCAATAATGTCCTGCAACGCCTCCTGGCCGAGAGGGCCGTACATGCTGCGCCGTTCCGGTATCATGGCTGACTTTTTAGCCACGCTCTCCAGTGGCCGCGACGGGTCAAGCCTGCCCTCTGCCCAGCGGGTGAATAGCGGCTCCACCACGCTCACCATGCCATATTTCCGCCCGATTTTCTCCAGAAACCCTATCAGGTACATCGGCGGTACAAAGAGGGTCATCAGACGAAATCTTTCCGGAGAAACAGCGCCCTTCTTCTCCCGGACCATTTCCGCCAGTTCGTCGCGCAGCGCCTCCAGATAATCAATGGCCTCCTGCTGTCCGGGGCACAGGTAGTCAACCGTCAGCAGCTGTAAAAAGCCCCGGTTGGGGAACGGAGATGGCACCGCCTTGCGCAGCTCGCCAATCTCCCGGAAAAGCCCCATCTGACGGTCCATCCTGGCCACAGTATCGGAAAGTTTATCCCAGTCCATTTTATGTCCGGATTTCTCCTCAAGAAAGTTAATCATGTCCTCCAGTTCGCTTACCAGGTATTTATCTTCTGCCTCACTGCGCTGGAAAGGATGGTCAAGGAAAAAGCCGGGGCATTTTTTCATCTCCATTATCAACTCGCCGCTCTTGGCGGTGTTATCACAGATGAGGTTTGACCAGAGCATAGCGTCCGGTCGGGGCAACGCCCCCAGGGAGAAGGCGCCGGCAAGGCCGCGATGAGGGGAACAGATTTCGGGAACCAGCCCCAGTTCGGCACCGGCCGAAAGCATCTCCGCCTGCTCACCGAGGAACAGTGCCATCATCCAGGTGGTCATTTCCGTGTGCATGGGCACGATATCCATAGCGTAGAGAATCTCGCTGGGGAAAAACACGGTATGGGCAGCGACGAACTTGCCTTCATTATGAGCATCAAGCAACCTGGTGTAGTAGTCGTACAGCATTTTGTAATACAGGGCTTCGCTTTTCGGCGCGTCCGGATTTGCCTGATTCATCCGGGTGATGACCCGGCAGGCCCGGATAATGGCGCTTATTTTATTGCTCTTTGTTTCGGATACCGTCACTATTTTTTCCTTGCCTCCAGCATTTCCAGAAAAGCTTGCACCCTGGTCTGAATCTGCCCTGACCCCGAGGTGCCGTATTCCACGTCCAGAGCCAGAACCGGTACTCCAGGCTCTTTCAGTCGGTTTATGAGCAGGGGCAGGTCGTGAGCATAGGGAACGCAGTAGCGGATAATCTGGCTGATAACACCCTCAACATTGAAATCTTTGACGAGATTGAGGATGCGATTGAACCTTTCGTCAGAAGGCACCATTCGAGCACAGGGGAAATTGCTCAGATAGCGCCTTGAAATCGCCTCAACGGGATTTTGTCCTTCTTTCAGAACCACCGGGTCAGACCAGTAGCGAGTGCTGGTACAGAGCTCATCGGTCACCACCAGCCCTCCCTGCGCCTCTATCGACCTGATGAACTCCGGGTTGTTCATCACACTCCCGGTCACCATCAACCGCGCCCTGCTTTTATGGGTGACGCTTGATTTACCCAGTTCATCAAGCAACTGTTCCAGCCACTGATTGAACAACTCTTTCGGCATGCGGAAACTGGCATTCAGCACCTCCATGGTCTCGGCCCCGGAAATCGGCGGCGCATCAGCTTTCCGCAGTTCATATAATTGCTTCAGGAGAGCTCTCGACCGATTGTAAACATCAATAGAGTGGTGCAGTTGCTCATCGGTTATCTGCCGACCTGTGAATTCCTCTAACTGCTCCTTGAGCTGCACCACCTGTTGATAATAGAGGGCGTGCGCTTTCTCGGTATACTTTCGCGGTACGGTCAAAATATGGTGAAACGGGGTCTTGATGTAGTGCTGCCACAGGTCATAGAGGCGTCGGGCGCCGTCACAGGTGGAACCAGCGACCATGCCATCGAGGAACTCATACTCGCCCCTGAGCCCCATCTGCAGGCAACTACGGGAATATGAGCAATTATTGATATACATGTACGCATTGCCGTCTTCCAGTTCCATCTCCTGGGAGTAGCCGGTTACTCTTACGGGGAGAATTCCCGCAGCGTGTATGATTTCCTCAGGGACGTAGGTGCAAAGCCAGCCGAATACTTTGTTGCCCCGCCGCTTGTGTTCCAGAATCTGTTCCGTTTGGGGAAAAGTATCATTTACCTGGCGAAATCGCTCAAGTGTCTTCAATGACAGATTAGTTGACTGCTTAATTTCTATCACCATAATCAGCTGGCTGATATCGCTTCAACAACAGCCCGTGGAACGGTCAGGACAATCTAAAAGGCTATTATAACGCCTTGAATAGCGAAGTTTCAAAGTTCAAGCTCGGGGTGGAGGCCGACAAATATAGCCCCCGGCCCGGAGCCATAGCCCATTACCGGGCTGTAATCGCTGACCAGTATACGCCGGCAGTCGAAATTCTGCCTGAGCAACTGGCTGAACCGCTCTGCCATCTCGGGAGCCGCCGCATGCGTCAGCATAAAATGCAGTGAGTCAGACCCGGCTTCCGCCTTGATAAGGTCGACCAGTTTCTGGTAGCCGGCCTCACGATTTCTCACCTTGTCCACAAATTCCAGGGTGCCTTCTTCGGTCATCCGGTTAATTGGTTTGATATTGAACAGAGAGGCTATTCTGGAGGCGAGCTTGGACATGCGACCCGTCCGGTAAACGTAGCGCAGCGTATCAAGCATCATCAGGCCTCTGGTTTTCTTCATAGCCATTTCGGCAACGGCGATGACTTCATCAAGGCTTTTACCCTGGGACGCCGCCCGGGCCGTAGCGAGAACAATCAACCCTTCGGCGCTGGCCACGGTCTTTGAATCAAGTATGCGCAGGGTAGTTTTCGGTGATTCCTTTTGCAGCATCTCTCCGGCCAGACCGGCCGTCTTGTAATTAGCGCTCAATGCCGCTGACAAAGTGATATGGAGGATACTCTCCGATTTCTGACTGAGTTTCTGGTATTCTTCCAGGAAATAGCCAGGGTTGAGCGCCGAGGTGGTAAATTTATCGGGGTTCTTTTTAATCAACTCGTATGCTTCTGTGGCACTCAGCGTAACCCCATCGATATAGTTAACGCCGTCAAAGATTATGTTGGCGGCGGGAACCACGGTAATCTGATATTCTTCAGCCAGGTTCCTTGGAATACAGGCGACACTGTCGGTCACGACCATTACTTTTTCCATTTCCAGGCCTCCTTAATAAACTCAGGTTATAAGAGCCTAAGTGACCAGATATCCGCCGTCCACCACAACCATGCTGCCCGTGACGTAACTGGCCATATCCGAGGCCAGAAACAGGGCCACCCGCCCGATTTCGTCCGCTTCTCCCATTCTTCCCAGAAGCATACGGGACATAAATGCCTTCAGCCGCGCTTTTGATTCCCCGCTGGCTGAGGCGGAGAATACAGAGCGGATGCCCTCGGTCCTGATGCTGCCCGGGGCAATGGCATTCACCCTGATATCGTGTTTCCCCAGCTCGTGCGCCAGGCTTTTAGTCAGCGAAAGAACCGCGCCCTTCGACGCCGCGTAGGCGGTCATGCCATCGCCTGAAGAGTGTATCGCTTCGATGGAGGCGATATTGATTATGCATCCTCCCCGCCCCTGTTCGACCATCTTCTGACTGGCCGCACGGCTGCAGAGCAATGTGCCTTTAAGATTGACGGAAATCACGGCATCAAAATTCTTTTCCGTCATCTCGGCCAGCGGTATCTTCGGATATATGCCGGCATTGTTCACCAGTATATCTATGCTGCCCAGCATGCCGACCGTCTTCTCGACCATGCTCTCCACCGCTTTCTCTTGGCTGACATCACAGGTCAGAGATTCGGCCCAATACCCGCGGCTCTTCAATTCTTCACTGGCCTGTATCGCCTTCTCCCCATCGATGTCAACAATGAGGACTCTGGCACCGGCTTCGGCCAGGCGATGAGCAATGGCATAGCCAATGCCGACAGCGCCGCCGGTAACAATGGCGCCCTTGCCCGCCAGCTTTATGAGCTCCTGAGCAGCCGGATAATCCCGATGCTTGGTCATCACTACCTTTGTTATTACAATACCTAGATGTTCTAGGTATATTATATATCTAATTCGCCAGCTGTCAAACGATTAGGACAAAACTAGAAACGCATTAAAGAAAAAGAGATTTATTTAACGCTTACTTAAAGAGGACGGTCAGACGTACTTTCTGGCGCAATGCCATCGGCCTGACCGTTGATATCTTAGCCGCCACGGTGCTTTACCCTACTGCTCCAGCAGGTCCTTGGTGCTGGGCAGCTCGCCGCAGATACGCTCGTCAATCCTGGTCGCCTTGTCCAGAGCCTTTCCCAGCGCCTTGAACAACGCCTCTGCCTTGTGGTGGTCATTTGTGCCGTAGATTATTCGGGCATGGAGGTTCATTCTAGCCTCAATGGCCAGCGACTCCAGGAAATGACGGATAAGGTCGGTGGAGAAGCCGCGCATATCATTGTCGCTGAATGGTAATTCGAGTACCGTGTAGCCACGACCACTGATGTCCAGCACTACGGTAGCCAGGGCATCATCCATCGGCACGGAAGCGTCCGCCATGCGCACGATGCCCCTCTTTTCCCCCAGCGCCTCGGTAAATGCTTTGCCCAGGCAGATAGCCACATCCTCGGCGACATGGTGCTGGTCATTGCCGACGGCGGAAACGGTGAGGTCGAATATGCCATGCTGCGCCAGCTGCGACAAAAAGTGGTCAAACATTTCGATGCCGGTGCTGACCTGCCACTTGCCGCTGCCATCGAGATTGAGCTCCAGGCTGATTTTGGTTTCCTTTGTTTCCCGCTTGATTACAGACATCCGGTTAGCCATTGGTTTTATCCCCCAGTTCTTGGAGTGCTTTTATAAGAGTATCGGTATCTCCCAGTTTACCCACGCCGAATCGTATACAGTTCTGCAGACGCGGCTGGTCGAAGTAGCGAACCAGTATCCCTTTCTGCTGAAGTCTCTGCTGCAATCCGCCGGCGTCGCCTTTCCTCACCAAGCAGAAAATGAAGTTGGCCTGTGACGGAAATGGTTGCAACCAGTCGATTTTCTCGATTTCCTGAAACATTCTTTCCCGTTCGTTGATTATGGCTTTTACATTACCCATCAGGTAATCGACATCCTTCAGCGATGCCTGCACCGCCACCAGGGCGGCAACATTCACATTGTAAGGCAGTTTGATTTTAATCAGGTAGCTGGCGACTTCCGGCGGGAAAATCCCGTACCCCGCCCGCAGCCCGGCCAGCCCGGCCCACTTGCTGAAGGTCCTCAGCACCATCAGGTTCAGATACCGGTCGACCAGCGGCACCACCGTCTTGCCATAGAACTCGTAGTAAGCTTCATCGACCAGCACCGGCGCCCCCGTTTCCAGCAACTCCAAAATATCACTTTCCGGTGTTGCCGTGCCGGTGGGACTGTTCGGGTTGGCCAGGATAATCAGCTTTGTCTTCGTAGTTATGGCCGTTTTTACCGCGCCTACATCGACTGCATAGTTTTCATCTCTCGGCACATTTATCAGCGTGGCGCCGTTGATAATCGTGCGGGTGCGGTACATATCAAAGGTGGGAATGCAGTTAATGACCTCGTCGCCGGGCCGGATAAACAGACATAGAATATCATCGAGCAGCTCACCGCTGCCGCAGGCAGCCACAATGCGACCGGCATCTACCCCCACGTAGTCCTGCAACTGACGGCGGAGGCTGGCCTGTGCCGCATCAGGATAGATGTTCCACTTCCGGTATTCCGCCAGCGCCCGTGACACCTTCGGAGAACAGCCGTAGGGGTTCTCATTGGCGTCCAGCTTGATTATCTTATCTGCCGGAACATCAATCTTGCCCGCCAGGGTCTCCGGCGAGGTATGTGCTGAATAGCCACCCAGGCTTTGCAGCTCCGGCCTGATTAATTTAACGATATCGTCCGATGACATATAAGAGTTGTCTCCCTTTATCTGCCCCTGGGACAGAGCTTCATGCATTCCGAGCAGCCGCCGGCAGCGCTGCAAAAAGAACAGCAGGCGTACTTATTAATGGCATATGGCTGGTTTGTTTCTGGCTCTAGCAGCGCTTTTGCTGGGCATATCTCAAGACATATGCCGCAGCTGGCACATTCGTTGTTGAAATCCGCTCCGGTTGACTCAAGCTCTGCTTCGGTGAGGCAGCAGGCAAGCCTTACTCTCGACCCAAAATCCGGCGTTATCAGCAGGCTATGCCAGCCCAGTTTGCCCAACCCGGCCGCTTCAGCAGCGTGCTTGAAAGAGAACGCCGCCTCCTGGAATCGTGCGTCATAAGGACAGCCGGCAGCCGAAAGCGGCAGCGACTTTAGTCCGCTCTGGCGAAACGTTTTAGCGACATCATAAGCCGCCTTGGACAGCCTGCCGTTAATATAGTTAGCATGCTGGGCATACAAATCATTTGTCGAGGCTGCCCCGGTGACTCTTTCCGGAGAGGTAAGGTCCAGAACCTCCGGGTAAATCTCCATCGCCAGGACCACCACCGATTTCGCCTGCGGCAGCAGCCGCAGCGCTGTCTCCTCCAGCTTGGTCCCTTTCCAGTCGCCCAGAGCCGCCACGCCCACTGTATCGACGTCCAACTCCGACTCCAGCTCCTTCAAAAGCGAGCTCCTGGTATTTATCTCATGCGAATCAGCCAATTTACTCTCCTCTACCCGATATAGGCCTTATTATGACCATTTTGAACAAGTGATAACAATATGTCAAATGTCAGAAGCGAAATTGAAGGCTAGTCCGGTTCCAGACGTTTTTCCACCGCCCGGGCGTGGGCGTCAAGGCCTTCCGCCCTCGCCAGCAATGCTGCCGCCCGGCCCAGCTCTTTCATCCCCGCCTCGTCGATAGCGATTGTGTTGATAAACTTGAAGAAGTCTGTTATGTTAAGTGGCGAGCTGAAACGGGCGGTGCCGCCGGTGGGCAGGACATGACTTGGCCCGGCGATATAATCGCCCAGCACCACCGTTGCCGCATTACCGATGAGCACACAGCCGGCATTGACCACCGTTTTCAATATGGTATCAGCATCTTTAACCATCAGAGAGAGGTGCTCCGGTGCATATAAGTTAGCCAGTTCCACCGCCTCATCAAGGCTGTCAACAAGCGCCATCACGCCTCTATTCAGAGATTCTTCAATCACTGATTGGCGTGACAGGCCCGTTATCTGTTTCTTCAATTCCCGGTCGATTTCTTCTGCCAGTGCTCGCGAGGTCGTTACCAGTATTGCCGAGGCCAGCGGGTCGTGTTCCGCCTGCGCCAGAAGGTCGGCAGCGCAGTACCCGGGATTCGCCGTGTCATCGGCGATAATCATCACCTCGCTGGGCCCCTGGAGGCCATCAATAGCCACCGTTCCATATACCAGTTTCTTCGCCAGAACCACGAAGATGTTGCCCGGCCCGCAGACTTTATCCACCTTGGGCACAGATTCCGTACCGTAAGCCAGAGCCGCTACTGCCTGCGCCCCGCCGATACGGAAAACCCGGTCAACGCCGGCAATATAGGCAGCGGCAAGCGTTGCCGATGGCACCGCACCATCTTTTCCTGGCGGTGTGACCAGAATTACTTCTTTCACCCCCGCCACCTTGGCCGGCACCGCCGTCATCAGCACCGTTGAAGGATACGAGGCAGTTCCCCCCGGGACATATATGCCAACCCGTTCCAGAGGCCTCAGCAACTGCCCGACATCCCCACTGGCCAGCTCGTGCCATATATTATCTCTCTGGGCAGTATGAAAGGCATCAACTCGCTCCGCTGCCAGCTTCAGCGCCGAGATAAGCTCATCGCCAACCTCTTTACAAGCTTTAGAAAGTGCATCTTTGGGAACTTCCAGCGCTGTCAGTTTGATACCGTCTATCTTCGCTGTCAGGTCGAAAATAGCCGCATCTCTCCTCTGGCGCACCTCGTTGATAATAAACTTAACCGCCTGTTCCGGGTCAGCCGTGCCAAACATCTCCTCAAGCTTACGTTTCAACGCGGCTGATACCGGATGGGATTCCGCCGGCACGAGGCGCGACAGCGCTTTACGGGCATCATCAAATCCTTCGATTTTTCTCAAATTACGCATCCTCCACGACAACGCGAATGGTCTCGACAATGGATTTCGCTTTTTCATCCTTCGCCGAGCCTGCTTTAATTCGAGTGTTGCCGATAATGCAGGCCGTTGATTCAAAAAGAGTGTCGATAATCTTCAGGTTATGCCGCGCGATAGTCCCTCCGGTTTCGGTGTTCTCAATGAGCAGGTCGGCATCATCCGGCAGAAAGGCCTCCGTGGCTCCCCATGTGGGAATCACCCGATACCTGCCAAAGTGATTGTCCCTGGCGTACCTGTCGGCAATATTAACATACTCGGAGGCAACCCGAAACGGCGCTGTGCTTTCCCCGATATACTTTCTCAGGTCAGAGGCATCATTCACCGGCAGCTTCCGGCTGACCACGGCCACCAGCCGTACCTTCCCCGACTTGAGGTCGAGGAGTTCTTTCACCGGGCTGGAGGGAAACTGGTACCGGTGGTCCGCGAGCCAGTCCTTTCCCGTAATTGCCAGGTCGAAATTCCCGTTAGCCACCTGCAATGGCATATCCTGCGGCCTTATCACCTTGGCGACAACGCCTTCGATATTGATGATACGTGGCCGGCGGTTCCCGGTTGGCGAGGGATAATCTTCAATCTCAATGCCCGCTTTCTCCAGCAACTGGAGCATGGGCGCCTGCTGGTGGCCATCAGGCAAGGCGATTCTGATAAGCCCGTCTTCAGCCCTCTGAACCGTCTGTGTTCTTTCCTTTGTTATTTCGATTTCTTCCCGAACTCCTTCATCGGCGGGCAGACGGTCACAGCTCTCACATACCGAAGCGACCACCAGGTCAAAGTCTTTGGCCCCCCAGCTACTACGGTTCGCAATGAGGTAGGCGCTGAAATCAAGGATTCTGGCTACCGGTGTCATCCCCGTACCGCTGCCTGCATCACCGTTCTGACCACTGATGAGCGCCAGGTCGGCATCTTCCGGCGGGTAGGCTTCCGCCCCACCCCATACCGGGAAGACGCTGAACCGGCTTAACCTCTCCTCCAGAGCAAACGATTCGGCCAGGTTGGCATACTCGCTGACAATACGGACGGTACCCCGCCCGGCTTTACGTCGCAGGGCATCCATCGACATACCAGCGAGCCCCGCCATCATGTAGAGGCTGCCCGTCCCGTAGTCCAGGTCCCTGATTTTAACCAGAGCACTACTGGGGTACTTCACCAGCAGCTCCTCTACCCAGTCACGCCCGCAAATCCCCAGGTCGTAGTTGCCGATGGCCACCTGAATCGGGATATCCCTCTCGTGGAACATCTTCGCGGAGAGATTGGGATAAGCACTTGATTTCAGATGATAGAGGCGCGCCTGCTCGTGGTAACCGTCCATTCCCCACCCGGCCGCCTGCACCAGACTGGCGGTCTTATTTAGAAGTCGCCCTTTGGGCAGGGCTATCTTGATTTCCACTCTTTTCCTCGATTATGGCCAGGATTTCATCAGCGGTCTGTGCTTCCGTCTGGCTCGACTCAACTGTATCCCGCAGCCTGTATTTTGGCGATTTACCCTGAATGTCCAGCAACCAGCGCGTATCCGCAGGCTCTCTGTTGCCAAGGTTAATCTCGACCGTGTATCCAGCGTCGCGGAGACGGCTGGCGATGCTGAATGCTTCCTTCATTCCCCCGTCATCTTCCGACCCCACCAGCACCGATTGCCCGACGGGCTGCCGCAACGTCGCCTGTTCTATTAAATTCATAAGGCGGTCTATATAGAGAGCAAAGCCCGATGCGGGAACGTCACCGCCACCCATCGCCGGAATCAGGGCGTCATACCGCCCGCCTCCACCTATTTTCTCCCGACCGCTGTAAAGCTGAAAAATGATGCCGGTGTAATATTCGAAGCCAGCACCGGAGGCAATGTCTATCTGATACTTGCAGCCAATGTCCTCCAGGATACCGACAACGTCGATAAAATTGTTCAGGTACGGCTCAAATTCCGGCAGGCTTCGCGTCGAAATCGCTTTCAGGTTTTTCAGAAAGCCGGATGAGTGCCCCTTCAAGCTGAGCAGAGGAAACAGAATGCCAGACAGCTCCGGTCTGTCGGCTCCCAATCCAGCCAGCGCCTTGGTGTCTCCATCGAGAATTCGGTCAAAAACCTTCGCCTGTTCCTCAGGGTTCAGCCCGAGCCTTTCCAGCAGTGCTTTAATCAGGCCGGCATGGGACAGCCTGAGCGTCACGTGTTTCAGCTTCAGATTATTCAGAATCTCCAGAGCAAGGATGATAAGCTCGGCATCGCTGGCCGATGTATTCACCCCGATGAGTTCAGTGCCACACTGCCACCTTTCCCGCGTCTTCTTGCCCGTCTCTTCAAAAATAAAAGTGTTGGTCACGTAAAACAGCCTGGCTAGCCCTTTACCAGCCATGGTATCAATATAGAGCCGGGCAATGGGAATGGTACCGTCAGGCCGCAGCACCACTCTCTCACCACTCCATCCGTCCCAGTCAAGAAAAGAATATACCTTTCCCAGCATACTCGACGTGAGGGTGCCGGCGGAGGTAAAAAGGTGGAGATACTCAATGGTCGGCGTGCGCACCTCCTGATACCCCCACCGGAGGCATCGCTCCCGAAAGGCTTCCTCAATAAAACGGAACCTCGTCATCTCATCGGGGGACAGGTCCCGGGTACCTTTGCATCTTTGAATTCTCATGGCTGACTCTCAATCTGTAGCTCGTAAATTCTACACCAATCCGCCCGCCCTATTCAACACCGGGCATGGTAACGCCCCTCCCCGCTATTTCATTTGTCTTTCATCTATTGTATAGTATATATAGTTCTTATATTTATTACAGCGCCAAGGTAGTTTATGCCGCGAATTTCACGCATACTGCTTATTTTAATCGGGTTGTTACTGGCCGTCTCATTTGTCGCCCGAGCCCAGACTGGAAACCCCAGGATTGATGTGCTCACGGTGAAGGGTACCATTAACCCGGTGCTGACCGACTACATCGAGAGAGGCATCGAACAGGCGGAAGAGACCGGAGCCAGTGCCATCATCATTCAGATGGATACTCCCGGCGGTCTGGACACCGCGATGCGCGATATTATCCAGAGCATTATCAACGCCCGAGTACCGGTGGTGGTCTACGTTTCCCCTGCCGGCGCCCGCGCCGCCTCTGCCGGCGCCTATATCACCCTTTCGGCCCACGTTGCGGTCATGGCACCGAACACGGCCATTGGCGCGGCAACACCGGTAGCACTCGGCGGCGATGGCGAAGCCCAGATGTCCGAGGAAATGAAGCACAAAGTCATCAATGACGCCATTGCCTATATCAGAGACCTCGCCTCAAGACACGGGCGCAACGCGGAATGGGCGGAGAGAGCTGTCCGCGATGGCAGCTCCGCTACATCACAGGAAGCGCTGACCCTGAACGTGGTCGATATGGTTGCTTCCGACCTTGACACACTGATAGCCCAGCTCAATGGACGAACCGTCACCCTCATTGATGGCCGTGAAATTACACTGGATACACAGGGTGCCGTCATCAATTACGTTGATATGAAGCTCATTGAGGACTTCCTCTACACCATCGCCGACCCAAATATCGCCTATTTACTGCTCAGCCTGGCGATGCTGGGCATTATGGTTGAAATCTTCAACCCAGGGCTTATCTTCCCGGGTGTGGTCGGCGCCATCAGCCTGCTGATGGCTTTCTTCTCACTGGGTGTGCTTCCCGTCAACTGGGCGGGCGTGCTGCTTATCGCACTGGCTTTCGGCCTCTTTGTCGGTGAAGTGCTGACAACTACCTTCGGTCTTTTCACTGCCGGAGGGGTTGTTTCGCTGGTCATCGGCTCGCTCATACTGTTTAAGGGCGCCTCGCCGCTGTTCGAAGTGGACCTGTGGCTTATCGCATCCGTTACCATCACTATCACGGCCGTATTCGCGTTTGTGATAAACCGGGCGATACGCGTCCATCGCAAGCAAGCCGCCACGGGACGAGAAGAGCTGATTGGCAAACGTGCCGTCGTTAAAGAGACGCTTGACCCGGAGGGCACGGTCTTTTATAAAGGAGAGCGCTGGACAGCTATATCGGAGAAAGGTCGAATCGAGGCCGGCGAAGAAGTGATAATCACTGCTATGGATGGCCTGATGCTAAATGTAGTGAGGAAAGAGTAAATGAGCATACCTTATATACAGATAGACCTCTGGTTGATAATCCTGGTGATTGTGATGGTGGTGGCGTTCCTTGTCCTCGTCATCGTTTATGGCATTCGTGCTCACCAGCAGCAGGTATCTGCTGGACGTGAAGAGCTTTTAAGCAAAGTTGCTGAAGTGACCGCCGTAATGGAGCCAAAAGGTATGGTTCGCATTGAAGGTGAACAATGGGCGGCAACGCTGGATAAAGGAAGGGCTGAGCCCGGGGAGGAGGTGCTTATTACCAAGGTTGAAGGATTAAAGTTGCGGGTGACCAAGAAAGAGTAAAGGAGGTGGATAAGTGAATATAATTCTCATCGTCATCATTGCCTTTGCGGTACTGCTCATTCTCTCCATGGCAATAAAAATTGTCACCGAGTTTGAGCGCGGGGTAATCTTCCGGTTGGGCAGGCTGGTTGGCGCCAAAGGTCCGGGCCTGTTTCTAATCATTCCATTCGTTGACCGGATGGTAAAGGTTGACCTGCGCGTGGTAACCATGGATGTACCGTCGCAGGAGGTCATCACCAAGGACAACGTGACCGTCAGGGTAAATGCCGTGGTCTACTTCCGCGTGGTTGACCCCGAGTCTTCCGTGGTCAAGGTGCTCGACCATATCCGGGCAACCTCCCAGATTTCACAGACGACTCTGCGCAATGTACTGGGGCAGTCGGAACTCGACGAGTTACTGGCACAGAGAGAGAAACTCAACCAGGCGCTGCAAAAAATCATTGATGAGCACACTGACCCCTGGGGCGTCAAGGTCAGCACCGTGGAAATCAAGGAAGTTGAACTTGCCGAAGAGATGAAGCGGTCTATGGCTGCGCAGGCTGAAGCGGAAAGAGAACGGCGGGCTAAAATCATTCATGCTGAAGGTGAGCTTCAGGCATCGGAGAAACTGGCTCAAGCGGCACATGTTATCGGTAGAGAGCCAACGGCAATACAGCTTCGCTTCCTCTCAACGCTCTCCGAGATAGCCAGCGAGAAAAACAGCACCATACTCTTCCCGTTGCCGATAGAGTTCCTCAGGGCATTCGGTCGTATTGGTCAAGGTACCATCGAAGAGCCCAAATAGCAGTTAGCTGGCAAAGTTGGGATTCTGCTATTCAGAGTCGCCGGGGGTTCTAACCGGCGTTACGCAGGGTAACATCCCCGGCGACGATGCGACTCAGGTGGCCATCGCTGTGTTTCAGCAAAAGACTCCCGTCTTTTGCCACGTCTTCTGCCACGCCTTCGAGCGCCGTTTCCCCTGAAGCGACCCGAACTTTTTGACCCAGCGTTACCAGGCGGTCGCGCCACTCCTGATAAATGAGTTCCCCCTCTCCCGAAGAAAGGTACAGCTTCTCCATTTCAGCGAGCAGGCAGCGGATGATTGCCACGCGCGGAACTTCTTTCCCCAGCTCGTCGTAAAGGCTCGTGGCCATAGCGGCTACCTCCGGAAAATCCTCCATCCTGATATTAACGTTGATGCCAATGCCAATAACGGCCCACGCCACTCTATTGCCCTTCAGTTCATTCTCAATCAGTATGCCGCAGACCTTCCGCCCTTTAACCAGGACATCATTGGGCCATTTGAGCTGTGTTTCCAGGCCGGTGACCGTCTCAATGCTTCGCGCCGCGGCTACAGAGGCAATCATAATGAGGTAAGGGAGATGAGAGACATCGGGATAGAGAACGATAGAAAGCGCGATGCTCCCTCTGGGTGACAGCCAGACACGCTTTGCCCGACCCTTCCCCGCCGTTTGCTCTCCGGTGATGACCACGGTCCCTTCCGCAGCCGTTTGCCTTGCTTCCTGCCTGGCCGCTATCATAGTTGACGCCTGTGACGGAAAATAGAGAACCCTCTGCCCGATGAAACGGGTTTCCAGCCCATCTGTTACCAGCTCCGGCGATAGTGAATCCATTACCATACCAGTCCTGCACGGTTAATATAGGCAAGCCGCCGTTAGATACTATATTAAAACAACATGTCTGTGCAATCCGGTCTGGCAATATTGACAAACGAAAAACGCTGTGATATTATTAACTTTGCGCTTGCATGGCGCATTAGCACTTTAACAACTGGATAGCGGAAGGAAGTTCAAGCCAAAACAGATAAAAATTAGTCGGAGAGTTTGATCCCGGCTCAGGATAAACGCTGGCGGCGTGCTTAATGCATGCAAGTCGAACGGTCCTTCGGGACAGTGGCAAATGGGTGAGTAACACGTAAGTAACCTGCCCCTAAGTGGGGGATAACTTCGGGAAACTGGAGCTAATACCGCATGTGATGGCCTTTCAACAGAATGGCTATTAAAACCTTCGGGTGCTTGGGGAGGGGCTTGTGTCCGATTAGCTTGTTGGTGAGGTAACGGCCCACCAAGGCGATGATCGGTAGCTGGTCTGAGAGGATGATCAGCCACACTGGGACTGAGACACGGCCCAGACTC
>CAYZOI010000022.1:0-21714 GCA_964480145.1 uncultured Dehalococcoidaceae bacterium
CGCCGGGCTGGGCACTTTCAGCCTGTCCGATGGTTTCATCACCGAACGCGGCATCGCCCACCGCTGCGGCAGCGTCGTCACCGATATGCCTCTCCCCGTCAGCCCCCGGACCGCCAAAAATCCGTACTCAAACTGCTTATTTTATGTCAATAAGAAATGCCTGGCCTGTATTCCCCGCTGCCCAGCCGACGCCATCACGGAACAGGGCCACGACAAGATAAAATGCCGCGAGTACCAGCATGAAGATATCCGCTATGTCAGGGATAAATACGGCGTTGGGATACAGGGCTGCGGCCTCTGCCAGACCAGAGTCCCCTGCGAGTCCAGAAACCCGGCGGGGAAACTAAAGGGTTGACCATCTCCCCCACACCCCATCCCTATAAATACTACCCAGCTTCACAGGTTTCAGTTGATTGGATAAATCCTCACGGCTCTTCATATAGACCCTGATATAGTTGCCGGTGTAGCCTGACCAGACGCCACCTGACTTCTGCTCCCATAACACCGGCATGGTTCGGCCTTGAAAGCGCTCCTGAAAACTGCGGGCACTCTCCTCCGCCAGGGCCAGCATCTTCTGCACCCTCTCTTTCTTTACCCCCCCTGAAACCTGTTCCGGCATGCCGGCCGCTTCTGTACCCGGTCGCCGTGAATAGGGAAAGACATGAATGCGGGCAAAGCTTATCTGCCGGCAGAAATCATAGCTTTCCTCAAACTCGGCCTCAGTTTCTCCTGGAAAACCGGCGATGACATCGGTGGTGATGGCCGAATCCGGCGCCTTTTCTCTTATCGAAGCGACCGCCCGCCTGTAGTCAGCCGAAGTATAGCGCCGCTTCATTCGCCCGAGAACGGAGTCGCTGCCACTCTGCAGGGAAAGGTGAAAATGCGGGCATAATCGGTTGCCCTTCCAGAGCTCCAGAAGCTCCACAGATATCTCCTGAGGCTGCAATGAGGATAACCGCAACCGCGTTATCCCGGTTTCCGCCAGAACACGCTTCAAAAGACCTGTTAAATCGACGCCGTCGCTATGGTAGGCCCCGATTTCGGTTCCGGTGAGCACCACTTCTTTCACCCCACCAGCCACCCGGTTTTGAACCTCGGCAATGACCTGCTCCACAGGTACGCTTTCCACCCGACTCCGCACCAGCGGCACGATGCAGTAACTGCAGAAGTTGCGGCACCCATCATGGACTTTCACGAAAGAGCGATTTCTACCGTGCTGATACAGGCTCTGCCCGGTAGATAATGATGGGCAGCCGAGCTCCTCCAGCCTTTCGAGGACCTGTGCCTTCTGGCCATTACCGATGACGAGGCCAACACCATCTATCCGGGACAGTTCCTGAGGGGAACTCTCCGCATAGCAGCCAATTACTACCAGTCGGACACGGCCGTTCCGGCGACGCGCCTGCCGGAGAAGGTTCCGGGACTTGCGGTCGGCAACGTGTGTCACCGTGCAGGTATTCAGGATGTAGACATCAGCCTCATCCACCGAGTCCACCAGCTCATATCCAGCCGCGGCAAGCTGCCGGGCCAGCGACTCGGTTTCTGCCTGGTTCAGCTTGCAGCCCAGCGTGTCTAAAGCAACCCTGATTACATTCATTAAATCTGTCCCCAGTTCCATTATAAAGTCGCCATTCCTGAACAGTCAAAGCCAGAGGTTAGCTTGCAAATGGCGGCTAATTATGGTAAAAAACTAATTGAATTAACTGGAGGTTATTTGCATGGCTCGTAAAATTCTGGAGCGTGTCCCCGAAGCACAATTGCAGGAGGATATGGAGAAATATCGCCGTCGAGCTATTGAACTTGGTGCCACTGACGCTAAGATTATCAGCAAGAATGACGTGGTTATTGACGAAAGGGTAGTGGCCAAATGCGTCTACCCCAAGTGCCCCGGCTACGGTACCAATGCTAACTGCCCACCGTACGCCATGACCCCCGATGACACGCGAAAAGTTGTCAATAATTTTCAATACGCCATATTCGTCAGAATAGATGTGCCCGCCGAAAATATCGCCGGGAAGGAAGCAATAGAAAAACAACTGGTCAATCCTTACCGCCTGAAATTAGCTGAAATTGTCGCCAGGCTGGAGGCGGAAGCGTTCCATGATGGCTATCATCTGGCAATAGGTTTCGGCAGCGGCTCCTGCAAAACGTTCTTCTGCCCCAATAAAGAATGCGAGGTGTTGACACCGGGGCGTGGCTGCCCGCATCGCCTGAAGGCCAGGTCTCCCATGGAAGCGGTGGGTATGGACGTTTATACCATGGCCGCCAAAGCCGGGTGGGACATTTACCCAATCGGTGACGCCACCAACCCCTCAGACATACCTCATGGATTACGGCTTGGCCTCGTATTCATCTATTAACAGACTTTTCAATCTATTAAAGCGGAGAAAAAGGAAGCACTATTTATGGATAGCGGCAAAGAACGAGTAGTCGTCACGGGGATGGGCACACTCAACCCTCTCGGTTCAGACACCAAGTCCACCTGGGAAGGGCTGGTCGCCGGTAAATCCGGGATTGACTACATTACATTATTCGACCCCTCAAATATGGAGGCAAAATTTGCCGGTGAGGTAAAAGGGTTCGAGCCTACCAACTACGTCGAACGCAAAGAAGCCCGCCGCATGGACCGTTTTGCCCAGCTGGCGGTCGCCGCCAGCCGGGAGGCAGTGGAGTCAGCGCGACTGGAAATCAACCACACCAACGACGATGACATCGGGGTCATCATTGGCAGCGGCATTGGTGGGCTGACCACTCTCTTCGAGCAGGCCAAGATACTCGTGGAAAAAGGCCCGGACCGCGTCAGCCCGTTCCTGGCCCCGATGATGATTTCCGATATTGCCGCCGCCCAGATATCCATAGCGCTTGGCATCAAGGGACCCAATTTCTGTACCACGTCGGCCTGCTCCAGCGGCTCGGATGCCATCGGTGCCGCGTACGAACTCATCAAACACGGCGATGCTCAGGTAATGTTTGCCGGCGGTACCGAGTCAATCATTAACCCGCTGGGCATTACCGCCTTCACCGCCCTGAAAGGACTTTCCACCAGGAACGATGCCCCCAAGGAGGCATCACGTCCATTCGACGCCGAGCGTGACGGGTTCGTCATGAGCGAGGGTGCCTGTGTACTTGTCCTCGAGAAACTGGAGCACGCTTTTAAAAGGGGCGCCACCGTGCTGGCGGAAATCATCGCTTACGGAGCCACCGCCGATTCCTTTCACGTTACCCAGCCACTGGCAAACGGTGAGGGTGCCGCCAGGGCAATGCGAATCGCGCTGAAAAAGGCAGCTATATCGCCAACGGAAATTGATTACATTAATGCCCATGGCACCTCTACCCAGTTAAACGATACCATGGAGACACGGGCGATTAAATCCGCCTTCGGTGACTACGCCTATAAAGTTCCGATAAGTTCCACCAAGTCAATGCTGGGACACCTCATCGGCTGTGCCGGCGCCATCGAGGCAATGATATGCATACTGTCCATCCGGAACGGCATTATCCCGCCCACCATCAACTACAACCACCCCGACCCGGATTGTGACCTTGACTACGTGCCCAATGTTGCCCGCAAGGCTGAAGTCAATACGGCATTATCCAGCTCGTTTGGTTTTGGTGGGCATAACTCAGTACTGGTACTCCGAAAATATTTCGAGGCATAAGCTTGAGTCGTTACCGCTGGAATCTGCTGCCACCGGCTCCGCGCCAGTATCTGGTTGGCAACTCAAGTATTCCTCCCCTTATCACCCAGCTCCTATTCAATCGCGGCTTGAAAGAACCCGCACAGGTAGCATCTTTTCTCGATGCCAACGAAAGCCTCAGCAATGACCCTCTGCTGCTGACGGATATGCACCGGGCTGTAGCCAGGATATACCAGGCTCTGCTTTCCGGAGAGCCAATCGCCGTATACGGTGACTATGACGCTGATGGCATCACGGCAACGGCCCTCCTCGTTCAGGGCTTCTCCGCGCTCGGCGGTACTGTTATCCCGTATATACCGCACCGCCTGACCGAAGGTTACGGTCTGAAAACCGCGGCACTGGAGAACCTCCGCCAGCAGGGCATCGGGCTCGTGGTCACCGTCGACTGCGGGATTACCAGCCTGTCCGAAGTAAAGAAGGCACAGAAAATGGGGCTGGACATCGTTATTACCGACCACCACACCCCGCTGCCCGAAATGCCACCGGCGGTGGCGATTGTCAACCCGAAACTGGCCGGTTCGGCATATCCCTTTACGGAGCTGACCGGCGTTGGGGTGGCTTTCAAGCTGCTGCAGGCGCTCTACCAGAGTGTTGGCCGGGAAGGGCAACTTGAGGAACTGGTGGATTTAGCCGCGATCGGTACCGTCGCCGATATGTCACCGCTGCTGGGTGAGAACCGTTATCTGGTAAAAGAGGGGCTGACATTGATGAACCGCAGCCCGCGCCTGGGCATCAGGGCACTCATCGAACAGGCAGAGCTGAGCGGTGGCAGCCTTGACGCCGAATGCATATCGTGGGTTATCGCCCCACGCCTGAATGCCGCCGGGAGGCTGGAACATGCTATGGCCAGCTACAAACTGCTCACGACCGACTCCCCCATCGAAGCCCGCCGACTGGCGCGGTGGCTGGAGCAGAAAAACGCCGAGCGACAGAAACTGACCGCCAGCACAGTGGCGCGGGCAAGGCAGCAGGTACTCTCACGCGGCATCTCCCCGCTTCTCGTGGCCAGCGACGGCGACTACTTTCTCGGCATCGCCGGGCTGGTGGCTAGCCGCCTTACCGATGAATTCTACCGTCCGGCGTTGGTCGTCAGAATTGGTGAAAAGGTGAGCAGCGGTAGCTGCCGCAGTATCCCGGAGTTCAATATCATTGCCGCCCTGACGGAGAGCCGACACCTTCTCTCACAGTTCGGCGGTCATTCTCAGGCAGCTGGCTTCACCCTGCCGACCCGAAATCTTCCCCGGCTTGAGGAAGCACTTCTGAACCTGGCCACTGACCAGCTCAGAGGAGTTGACCTGCGCCCCGCCCTTGATATTGACGCCGAGGTTACGCTGCCCGACCTGGGTGGAGACACCTTCCAGATGACACAGCAACTGGCACCTTTTGGTCGCGGCAATCCGTTACCCACCTATCTCAGCCGGCGCGTTGAGGTTATGGACTGCCGCACCATGGGTAACAGCGGCGAGCACCTGCGTTTCAAGCTCGGACAGAGAGGCACCAGATGGGATGGCGTTGCCTTCCGGCTGGGCAGCTACCTGGCAGATGTCGCGCCAGCCCTTGACATCGTCTATAACCTGGAAATAGACCGCTGGCGCGGCAAGGAGACGCTCAGGCTTAATATTATGGATTTCGCACCAGCAGGTCAATCTTAAAGGACAGGTTTTAAATAGCGCAGTGGTCTGAATTAACCGTGGGGTATCGCTATTCTCTGACCCGAGGCATCATAATCATGATTGTGGCACCAACAAAGGCCGCCGCAGCCATTGCTATCCATATGCCCTGATAGCTCCCCCAGGTGTCAAATACCCAGCCAGCTATCGGTGGTCCGGTCATGGTACCGAGCATCAGAATACCCCAGGCAAAACCCATAATAGTACCGAAGTTGCCCCGCCCGAAGTGCCCTCTCAGCAGTACGCCAACCATAGTATTAATGCCTCCGTATCCGAAGCCCAGTATAACCAGAAATGGCACCAGCAACCATGTCCAGCCCAGAGATACAAACTCAAAACAGACCAGGCCGAGCGCCAGCATGGTGAGCGCGAATGCCGCCAGTCGCTTGGCCGCGTACCTGTCCGCAAACCAGCCAAAGCCAAAGCGTCCACCGATGCTCAGCAGCGGGATAGCGGTAGCCACGAGGCCTGACGTCGTCCGGGTGATGCCTATGCTGCTCAGGTACGGCATCACGTGTGTTATCACCGCCGGCATCACTATGAATTGCGGCATCACCGCCAGCAAAATAATCCAGAAGACACGAGTCTTCATTGCCTGCCTGACAGTGATGCTTGCTTCCCTGGCTGGCAGTTTTATTGAACTTCCGTCAAAGACCACTCCGCCGCTTTCTTCCCCATCGGGCAGATAGCCGTACTGCTCGGGCTTATGCCGCAGGAGCATTGAGAGCGGTAACCCGATGACGAGCATGCCGGCACCCATAATAGCTATCGTCGCCCGCCAGTCAAAGGCGTCAACCAGCCCTACCATCAGGGGCACCATCAAGCCAGCAGCACCGTAACCGCATATCGTGATGCCGGTAGCCAGGCCCACCCTGCGGCGGAACCAGTTGGCTACGGTGGTTACGGTCACCGAGATACCGCAGCTACTGATTCCCAGCGACATCAGGATAAAAGCAAGGTAGAACATGCCAATGGAGTGTACCTGGCTGAGCAGCAGCAGTCCGAGTCCGATACAGGTTGCGCCACCGAAGATGAGTCTCCGTGGCCCCCAGCGGTCGACTATTATACCGGCAACCGGGGCCAGGAGACCGGCTTCCAGCCCGCGTATGGAAGCGGCTATTGAAATTGAAGTGTAACTCCAGCCAAACTCTTCGGCTATCGGCTCAAAAATAGCGGTGAAGCCGTAGAAGACCGCACCGCTCATATACATGGCGATGATGAAACAGGCAGCGACAATCCACCATCCGTAGAATATCTGCGGGAAACGCCGGGGCGGGGGCATTATTTCTCCGCCCTCACCCACTTCGTTCTGAGAACCAGTTGCGGGATGCAAATGGCCAGAACAACGACAGCGATAACCTGTGCCTGGTGCAGGCCAAAGAGGAACGGGGTTCCATCGCGCAGGAAGTCCGTGCCCAGGCGGTATACCGAGTACAGGCTGAGGTAAAGCATGAAGAGGGAGCCATCAGGTTTGAGATGCCCTTTCAATTTGACCAGTACGCCAAAAACGATAAGGTTCCAGATAATCTCATATAACTGCGCCGGATGTACGGATGTCCCGACCGGGCAGAAACTGTCGGGATGGGTATAGACGATACCCCACGGCAGCAGAGTTTCCAGTCCATAACAGCAGCCATTGAGCAGGCAGCCAACCCTGCCAACGGCCTGTGCCAGGATAATGCCCGGGGCTATCACATCGACGAGGTATCCGTAATTACCCTTGCTGAGCCGGCTGTAAACCCAGACGCCGATGGCGGCACCCAGCACACCGCCAAAAGCAGTCAGCCCCCCACCACCGATTATCTCCCCCGGACGATGTCCATAATATTCCCAGTTATCAACCACGTGCAGCAGACGGGCCAGCACGATGCCAGACGGAATGCCCACCAGGGCAGCGCTGAACACGGTATCATAGGAGACTCCGGCACCCTTCTTCACCTGCCAGGCCGTCCACAGGACTACGGTGAGAATCGCCAGGGCGATGAAAATCCCGTACCACCTGACTTCAATCGAGCCGATGGCGAAAGCTACCGGGTCAATGCTTATCGTTATCATCAGTTAATTCCTCAATCAGGCACATAGCGCTTCTACAAAAGCCTCGGCCTCAAATTCGGCCATATCCTCCAGCTTCTCTCCAGTGCCGATGTATTTAATCGGTATCTGCAGTTCATCACAGATGGCAAGCACGATGCCACCCCTGGCGGTGCCGTCCAGTTTGGCCAGAAAAATGCCTGTGACTCCCAGCGCATCGGCGAAATATCTGGCCTGAGTTAAACCGTTCTGGCCGGTGGTGGCATCGATGACCAGAATTACCTCGTGCGGGGCTGTCCCGTCTGTTTTGGCAGCGACCCGCTTCATCTTTTTCAGCTCTTCCATCAGGTTATACTTGGTGTGAAGGCGTCCTGCCGTGTCAATGACGACTTCATCGACCTGACGGCTGCCCGCCGCCTGCAGAGCATCATAGACCACCGCTCCGGGGTCAGCCCCCGGCTGGTGGGCGATTACATCCACTCCAATCCGCTCGCCCCACTTTTTTAACTGGTCAATTGCCGCCGCCCGGAAGGTATCCGCCGCCACCAGCAGCACATGTTTGCCCTCTTTCTGCAATCGACGGGCGTATTTGGCAACGGACGTTGTCTTGCCACCGCCGTTAACACCGACAAAGAGAGAAACATTGGGCGACGCCGGAACAGCTGGCTCTCCTTGAGCCGCAACTTTCAAAATACTGGTCATTTCTGCCCTCAAGGCGTCCCGTACCAGTGTGCCCTGGTTCAACTTCTCTTTCTCCGCCTTTTCCCTTACCGCCCCGATTAACTTTCCCGCGGTATTAACGCCCACATCCGCGCCAATGAGCAGTTCTTCAAGCTCGTCCCACACCTCGTCGTCAACCGTGGTGCGGTCAAAGAGGTGCATGGCCCGGGAGAACCAGGTCTCCCGGCTGCGTTTCAAAGCCTGCGACACAAAGCTGGCTATCTATCTCACCTCTTCCCAGGAATTTAAGATTAGGAAAATCCGTTAAGCGAGCAATTCTTCCAGTAAAACTTGCGCTGCCTTTTTATCCAGAGGTTGATTGTTATTGCCGCACTTGGGTGATTGGATACAGCTCGGGCAGCCGTCCTGACACGGACACTCCACAATCGCCCTAACTGTAGCTTGCCATAATTCGGTGATGATGTCAAAACCTTTCTCGGTAATGCCGATGCCGCCGGGATAGGCATCATAGATGAATACCTGGGGTCGCCCGGTGTCCGGGTGCAGCGGCGTGGACACGCCGCCAATATCATTGCGGTCGCACATGGCAAACAGCGGCAGGATACCGATGGCCGCGTGCTCCAAAGCGTGCAGGCCGCCGGCAAAATCGAGCCCCGCTTCTTCAAGACGAGATTCAACCCCATCCGGCAGGTCAAACCACAGTCCAACAGTGGCGAAGGTCTGTGGGGGCAGGTCAAGCGGCTCCTCACCGATTACCTCTTCGGTATACTGCGCTTTCTTTTTGAAGCCCACGACATGGTTGGTAACCTCGACCTCCCCCAGGTGTAGGTTCACCCTCCCTGCTTTTTTGCGGTTCAGTACCTTCACGATATGTAAATCTTCGATTTCCTTTGTCAGCGTGTAGTAATTGACATCCGCCGGTACGGCGTAGGCGGTGCGATTGTTCAGGTCCAGCTCTTTAACCAGGTAAGACTCTCCCTGATGGAGATAGATGGCTCCCGGGTGCACCTGAAAGAAAGCCACGCTGGCTTCCACCGTCTCCAGCAGTGAGTCTGTTGACATATCCACCACGTCAAAACTTTTTCCCGATGTGGAACGAATATTGACCGCCTGCGCCGGGTAGGCAATCGCCGGGGACAGGTACCACCTCCGGTTGCGCCCTCTGAGGACACCCTGCTCCGCCAGCATGTCCCTTTCCCGGGTAAAGGCAGAGCCAAATACCTGCTCATCACCGCTATCGAGCGGGCATTCCCAGGCGGCGCACAGCAGGTGAGCGCGTAGAATATAGGGGTTGCCCGGATTAACCAGCGCATTTTCGAAATTTTTCCCGAAGAACGAATCCGGGTGCCGCATAAAATACTGGTCCAGCGGGTTGTTCAGCGCCACCAGGAAACTCATCGACTGTTCCTGACTCCGCCCGCTGCGGCCTGCCTGCTGCCAGGTACTGGCGATGGTGCCCGGATAGCCCGACAGCACCGTTGCGTCAAGGTCACCGATATCTATGCCCAGTTCCAGTGCATTCGTCGCCACCGCGCCCGCGAGCTGTCCGCTGAATAGCTCCCGCTCAATTTTGCGGCGTTCTTCCGGAAGATAACCAGCGCGGTACGGCATTATCTGCGGCGGCCGGCCGATGCTTATCTCGGCCAGCCTCTCTTTTGAGTAGATGTAAATCAATTCGGTAAGGCGGCGGGTGCGGGCAAAGGTCAGCGTGCGGGTACTCTGGTTTACCAGCTCGGTGAACAGGTGGGTGGCCTCACTGTTGGCGCTTCGGCGCACGCTCTTCGCCTCATCAATCAGCGGCGGGTTCCAGAAAACAAACTCCTTGCCGCCGTTAGGCGAGCCGTCATGGTCAACCACCTCGAAAGGCAGCCCGACCAGTTGCTCGGCATGTTCACCGGGGTTGGCAATGGTCGCCGAGCAGCAAATGAACTGTGGATCAGAGCCGTAGAGTCGGCACAGACGGCGCAGCCGGCGCAGCACTCCGGCCACGTGTGAACCGAAGACGCCGCGATAGGTATGAGCTTCATCCACCACCACGTATTTCAGATGGCGCAGCAGCCTCGACCAGTACTGGTGGTTGGGCAAGATACCCAGATGAAGCATATCGGGATTGCTCAGGATAACCCTGGCCCGTTTTCGTATCTCGGCCCGCTCTCCTTTTGGCGTATCGCCATCAAACGTATCCAGTTCTTCCACCTGAAAAAGGTCGGGAGTGAACAATTTATGTAAAGCACGTAGCTGATCCTGCGCCAGCGCCTTCGTCGGAAAGAGATAGATGGCACGGCTGCCCTGGTCTGCCAGGAGCGCCTCGGCGACCGCGATGTTGTAACAGAGTGTCTTGCCGCTGGCGCTGGAAGTGGCCACCATGACATTCCGCCCGGCCCTTATCTTGTTGACCGCTTCCGCCTGGTGCGTATAGAGAGGAAATAATCCCTGAGCCTGCAGTCGATTCAGAAGTTCCGGAGTCAACGGCCGTTCAAGGTCAGCATACTCCGCACGGCGGGCGCGGATATGCTCCACATGGGCTATCTGGCCCGCAAAAGTGGTCTGGGACTGGAGATGATGCAGGAAGGCCTGGGTATCCAATGCGACCCTCCTTTACTAGACAGGCAGTATCTCGATTTCGTAATCGAGAATTTCGACCTCAAACCGGCTGTTAATCACGAAATCAACGACCTTGGACAGCATTTCGTTGGCGTGTCGATTCTCATTGCTGACGCAGCAGATACCGATGGTCGCCAGCTGCCAGCGGTCGTGGTTGCCCACTTCCGCCACGGAGACATTGAACTTGTTTCGGACACGACCGATTATAGATTTCAGCACCTGCCGTTTGCCTTTAAGGGACATATTTTCCGGCAGGCGGAGGTTTATCTTGCACATGCCCACATTCATGGATGTACCCGGTCAGGCGAAATGAACAAATCAGGACTGGACCCGGCCTGATTTTATAATTACTCCTGTTTTTAATGTAGCATTCCACTTTACGGGTGTCAAACTTACCATCAGTACACCCTGCTGACACGCTTGCCAGCAACGGGTAACCTGTGGTAAGATTATATATTCAACCCCGACCCGACCGGAAAACCAGCCATTAACGTTTCCCAAAGGTGAATAGCCAGATGCCTAAGATTTATTTTCTTGACGTAACCAACCGTGATGGGGTGCAGACCGCCAAGCTTGGCCTGTCCAAGCTGGAGAAAACGCTGCTGAACCTTTACCTGAATGAGATGGGCGTTTTTCAATCGGAATTCGGCTTCCCCACCACCAGGCACGAGACCCTGTACCTCCAGGCGAATCTGGAGCTGGCAGAGATGGGAGTCCTGCAGCCAATTCGACTGGAAGGCTGGGTCAGGGCCATCGCCAGCGATATTGAAACATCGTTCAGACTGGTACCGGGTATCAAACACCTGAACCTTTCCATCTCCACATCAGCCCAGATGATAAACGGAAAATTCCAGGGCAGGAAGCAGCACGAAGACATCATCCATGATATGACCGACGCCTTAGATGCTGCCAAAGCATCGGGGGCCGAGACGGTGGGGGTGAATGCCGAAGACGCATCGAGAACCGACATCAAATTCCTCACCAAGTTCGGCCTGGCGGCCAGAGAACACGGTGCTGACCGCCTCAGGTACTGCGACACCCTCGGCTACGACAACCCGTTTACCATTTACGAGACCACCAAAACCCTGGCGGAAAACACCGGCATGCCCATTGAAATTCACTGCCATGGGGACCTGGGGATGGCGGTGGCCAATTCTCTGGCCGGGGCAAAAGGCGCTGTTGACGGCGGCCAGGATGCGTACATCAATACCACTGTGAACGGCATGGGAGAGAGGGCCGGCAACGCTGACCTGGTAGCGGTAATCCTGGCTTTAATTAAATCAAAGCAATTCGCTGGGCAGTATCAGTTGGGTCAGCCGATTGACCTCTCCAAATCGTTCAAGATAGCCAAGTTCGCCAGCTATGCTTTTGGCGTTGACATTCCGATGAACCAGCCCGGAGTCGGAGCGAATGCCTTTGCCCACGCCTCCGGCATTCACGCCGACGGCGTGCTGAAAGACCCGGAGAACTACGAACTCTACGGCTTTGAGGAGCTGGGACGCGGCGACCCGGTAACTGTGGAAACGGGGCGGGAAATTATCGCCGGACAGTACAGTGGTATTTCCGGCTTCAGTCACATAATGGGCAAAATGGAGGTTCACTTCAACAGTCGGGAGGAAGCCGCCGAGATTCTGGAGCTGGCCCGCTACGCCAACGTCGAAGCGCAGAAACCGCTAGTTGAGGATGAACTGCTCTTCATTGCCAAATATCCCAGGATAGCCAAAAAACTGCTGACGCTGACGCCATTGGAATAGCAAGGACAGTTTTAAATTATCTGGGCTGCCGTTAAGAGCCGCCATTCTCATTTATAAGTCACGCGGGAGGTGGCTGAAAATAGAAGGCCAGAGGTCCACCATAAGTTTAAAGCCCATCGGCACCGTGAGAAACACGGTCCGGAAACCGCCCAAGCCGCCTCACGACTGGGATAACATCGTGTCCCGCATTGAAATCGAGCCCGACCTGACGGAGGCACTCGATAATCTGGATGATTTCTCCCACATCATTGTCCTTTTCTGGATGGATAGATTAGCCAACAAACCTCTACTCCTGAAAGTCCATCCCAGGCACGACCCGAACCGCCCGCTCGTCGGTCTTTTTGCCAGCCGCTCCCCCCACCGACCCAACTCAATCGGCAAGACCACAGCCAGGCTCTTGAAACGAGAGAGAAACGTGCTTACCGTCTCCGGCCTGGATGCCATTGATGGCACTCCGGTAATCGATATCAAGCCTTACCAGCCCGACTACGACTCTCCAGCTGACGCCAGAACACCCCTCTGGCTCAAACCGCATTCGGAAAGATGACGCCTTTCGCGGGGTTCTCCCGAAGCACTTAAAACGGTTGACGTTAAGCTAAGAATTGCGTAATAATTATACCCGGACTGGCTACGTTGTGAGCAGAAAATGGCGGCTAAAGAACTGGTAAGGCTGGAGAATGTCTGGGTGCACTATGACAGCATCCCGGTACTGGAAGCGATAAACCTTTCCATAGAATCAAACGACTTCCTCGGCATCATCGGGCCCAATGGCGGCGGCAAGACCACGCTGCTCAAAGTAATCCTGGGGCTGATAAAACCAACCCAGGGCAAAGTCACTGTGCTGGGCATGTCGCCGGAGCAGGGAAGGAAACACATCGGCTACATTTCACAGTTCAACCTTTTTGACCACGATTTTCCCATCAGTGTGTTCGAAGTGGTCCTTATGGGCCGCTATAACAGGTCCGGTCTTATGCAGCGTTACCGCGAGGAAGATAGAAAAGCAGCCATCGAAGCTCTGGAGACCATGGAGATGCTTGACTACAAAGACCGGCAGATTGGCAGGCTTTCCGGTGGTGAGCAGCAGCGCGTCTTCATTGCCCGCGCCTTGGCGACAAATCCGAAATTACTGCTGCTTGACGAGCCCACCGCCAGCATTGACACGAGTATGCAGGCCGATTTCTACGAGCTGCTGGACAAATTAAAAGATAGCATGGCTATTGTCCTGGTGTCCCATGATGTTAGCGCGGTCTCCATTTATGTAAGTGAGATTGCCTGCCTGAACCACCAGCTGTTTTATCACGGTTCCAGAGAGGTATCGGCGGAAGAGCTGGAGAAGACATACCGCTGCCCGGTCCAGCTCATCGCCCACGGCACCGTGCCCCACCGGGTACTGAGGAAACATTAAGCCATGCTCGATGTGCTTCAGTATCAATTCATGCAGAATGCCCTGCTGGCCGGCCTGCTGGCCGCCATCGCCTGCGGCATTGTCGGTGTCTACGTGGTGGTCAAGAAAGTCGTCTTTATCAGCGGCGGCATTGCCCACGCCTCTTTCGGCGGTATCGGTCTGGGGTACCTGGTGGGCATAAATCCGGTGCTGGGGGCAATGGTCTTTGCCATCGCCTCATCGCTCGGCATCGGTCTGATAACCAGACGTACCCGGCTGCCCGAGGACACCGCCATCGGTATCCTGTGGGCAATGGGGATGGCACTGGGCATAATTTTCATCGGCCTGGCGCCGGGATACGCTCCCGACCTTTTCAGCTACCTCTTCGGCAACATCCTGACAGTACCGTTCTTCGATTTAATGCTGATGCTCATCCTTGACGTGGTAATCATCGTGGTCGTTGCCCTGCTCTACAAGGGATTCCTGTACCTTTCCTTTGATGAAGAGTTCAGCACCGTATCAGGTGTGCCCACCGAAAAATTGTATCTTCTCCTGCTCTGCCTGATAGCCCTGACCGTGGTCGTCCTGATAAGGGTGGTCGGCATCATCCTGGTCATTGCTCTGCTCACCATCCCGGCGGCGCTGGCCCGACAGTTCACCCACAACTTGAAAAATATGATGCTGCTGGCGATTTCGGCCGGAGTCGTCTTTACTTTCAGCGGGTTGTGGATTTCCTATGTACTCAATCTGGTCTCCGGCGCCACCATTATTCTGGTCAGTGGCACGGTGCTGTTCATCTCATTCGGCATCAATAAACTGCGCAGTAGAGCCAAAGAGCACCACCGCGATGCCAGCGCAGCCTGACCGGTCAGATTATTGCCACTCCCGCCGGGATAACCTATAATTGGGGTGAAGAAGATGGCACTGCGCATAACCACCTTGAGTGAGAATACGGCGGGGTCGCGCGACCTCCTGGCAGAGTGGGGGTTGAGCTTTCTCATTGAAACCGGACAAGAAGCCATCTTATTTGACACCGGCAAGACTATATCTGCCGCTCATAACATTGATAACCTTGGCATCAAATTCAGTAAAATCAGCAAGATAGTGCTGAGCCATGGCCACTACGACCACACCGGCGGTCTGCGCCAGATGCTGCACCGGATAGGTAAAGATATTGAGGTGATTGCCCACCCGGATGTCTGGGCGCCCAAATACCGCCACCGCAAAGGAAAAAAAGACCGGCACATCGGCATCCCCTTCCAGCGCCAGGAACTGGAAAGCCTCGGGGCCGTGTTCGTACTGACCTCGGAATCGGTAAAGGTGGCCGAAAACTGCATCACCACTGGTGAAGTCCCCATGGTAACCGACTACGAGACCATCGATTCCGGCCTGTTCGTCAAAACCGATTCAGGCTGGCAGCCGGATAAGCTGCTGGACGACCTATCGCTTATCATCGACACCGAACTCGGTCTGGTGGTGGTGCTGGGCTGCGCACACCGCGGCGTTATCAATACCCTGCGTCATGCCCGGAAAATAACCGGCGAAAAACCGATACACGCCGTACTTGGCGGCTCCCATCTCATCAATGCCTCCAAGGAACGGGTACAGAGAACCGTGGCCGACCTCAAAAAGCTCGACGTGCAGAAAATGGGGCTCTGCCACTGCACCAGCCTGCCCGCCATCAGCACCCTCGCCCACGAATTTGGCGACCGGTTTTTCTTTAATATTACGGGTACAGTCTTTGAACTGCCTTAGGTAATGATGATGAACCTTTCCGTACAACTGGCCCCGAAAAACAAGACGGGTCTACGGCTGGCCAACCCGGTCATGACCGCATCCGGCACTTTCGGCTACGGCACCGAGTACAGCCACCTGTTCGATATTCAGAGGCTCGGGGCCATCGTCTGCAAGGGAACCATGCTGAAACCGAGAGACGGTAATCCCCAGCCGCGCCTGATGGAAACTCCCTCCGGCATGCTCAACTCCATTGGCCTGCAGAACATCGGGGTGAAAGCCCTCATTGCCGAAAAAGCACCACTCTGGGCGGAATGGCACGTCCCGGTAATCGTTAATATCGCCGGCGAGACCGTCGAGGAATACGCTCAGCTGGCACAGGAACTGGACGGTATCCCCGGCATCAGCGCCCTTGAAGTCAACATCAGCTGTCCCAACATCAGTGCCGGCGGGGCTGAATTCGGCGTGCACCCCGAACCGGCGGGCAGGGTAACCGCCTCGGTCAGGGCAAACACATCTCTTCCGGTGCTGGTGAAACTGACTCCGAACACCGGTGAAATCGCCCGGGTGGCGGCGGCGGTGGCTGAAGCCGGTGCCGATGCCATATCCCTGATAAACACGGTGCGAGGCATGGCAATCGACGTCTATACGCGCAAGGCACTGCTCGGCAACCGTACCGGCGGGCTTTCCGGCCCGGCGATAAAGCCAATAGCCCTGGCCATGGTCTATGAGGTGGCTGGCGCAGTGGATTTGCCGGTCGTTGGGTGCGGCGGGATAGCTTCCGGCAGCGACGCCATCGAGTTCATCATGGCCGGCGCCAGCGCGGTACAGGTGGGCACGGCCAGCTTTGCCAATCCCAGCGCCCCCATTGATGCTCTCAAGGGCATCGAGCTTTTCATGTCCAGAGAGGGAGTCAAAGATATCGGTGAGCTTATCGGCGCCGCACGGCGCTGACGCTACTCCCGCTCCCTGAACTCCAGGCCGACCTTGAACGCCTGGGCGATTACATCGCCAAAGGCCAGATATCTGTTAAAGTCTATGTCATATATCATTGGCCTGATTTTCTCCACATCAGGCTTGCCGTTGGTGAGACAGTCCTCGGACGCATAGGCCCCCTCCACCTGACCGATGACGAAGTCATGGCTGCCCAGGTCCAGCGCCTTTACCACCCGGCACTCCAGATTGACCGGACACTGCTCTATCATGGGTGCCGTCTTCAGGTGTCCGTAGAACACATCAAACCCGCATATCTTCGCCTTGTCAACGTCGGCACCGGAGGCGATACCGCAGTAATCCAGCTCCTTCACCATATCAATTGAAGGCGTCGCGATGGAAAAGGTCATATTCTGCCGGACTCCCTTGAACGAATAGCGGTCGTGCCGTACCGGTACGCCAATCATCGGCGGCACAGCGTTGGCCACGCCACCGCCACCCACCGCCATGAAATTTGCCTTGCCATCGATATTTACCCCGAACAGAACCGTCGGCCGGGGGTACCAGTATCTATCTGGCTGTATCTCAACTCTTTTCATTGCTTTTTCCCTCCCGGTTTATCGATACTACATTCAAAATTGCCTGCTCCTTGGCTACCATTTCCCGCTGCTGCTGCTTATCTTCATGGTCATAACCGAGCAGGTGGAGCACGCCGTGAATGGTGAGAACAGCCAGCTCTTTGTTCACTGAATGCCGGTGCTCCTGCGCCTGAATCGCTGCCTGAGGATAGGAGATAACCACTTCGCCGAGATGCATTATACCGTCGGGGGCCACTACGAACCGCTCTGATTCACCACCGCTCTCTTCCCCCGATGCAGTCATATAGAAGGACAGGACATCGGTCGGGTGGTCCTCACCACGATAGTTCCGATTCAGTTCCTGCACCCTTTCCTGATCGGTAATCAATATGCCCAACTCGGCATTTGAGCCAGCGCCCTGCGCTTCGAGCACCTGTTCTGCAATATGCTGAAACCAGCCGGCATCAGGGCAACCGGCAAAATCTCCTTCAATGGTTAAGTTAATCTCCATGACCGCTATGTGTCAATCATCATAGCACAGGCTCTCATGAGCCAGCAAACACCGATAGCTGATGATTGAGCAAAGGGTAAATTTATGATATATTAAATATACATAAAACACGGCTCGCCGGAGGGATCGCATAGTGGTCTAGTGCGGGCGCCTGCTAAGCGCTTACCCTGGGGAACTGGGGTCGTGGGTTCAAATCCCACTCCCTCCGCCACGAAAACAAGTGACGCATACCCCTGAAAAGGGGTATATTATTATTGAAGGAAGTTGCGGGGTGAAATGCCAAACTATCATATCTGGACCATAGGCTGCCAGATGAACCAGGCGGAGTCAGAGCGGCTCAGCAGCCTCTTTGCGCACCTCGGCTATCAGGCGACGGATACGGCCGAGAACGCTGACGTCGTCGTGCTCAATAGCTGCGTGGTGCGCCAGAGCGCGGAAAACCGCGTGGTGAACAAAATCCAGGTGCTGCGGGCTTTTGCCCAGGCACATCCGGACATCACCCTGGCCGTCACCGGCTGCCTGGTGAACTCCGATTCCGCAAAACTGAAAAAAGCCTTCCCTCACGTAGACTATTTCTTTAAGCCGGGCGACTATCCGCCCTGGGTGGAAAATCCGGAAGCGATGGTGGCACTACCCCAAAACCCCTCCCCGGCTACCTATGTCCCCATCACCCAGGGATGCAACAACTTCTGCGCCTACTGCATTGTCCCCCATCGCCGAGGCCGGGAGATAAGCCGTACCGTACCGGAGATTGTCTGCGAGGTCAGGGAACTGGTCAAACGGGGGAGCAAAGAGGTAACACTGCTGGGTCAGAACGTGGACTCGTACGGCCACGACCTGCCCGACAAGCCCGACCTTGCTGACTTGCTGAAAGAGCTTAATACAATTGATGGCCTGGTACGGATACGTTTCCTGACCAACCACCCCAAAGATATGAGCGATAAGCTCATTGACGCCATCGCCAGTCTGGACAAGGTCTGCGAGCAGGTCAGTCTACCGGTTCAGTCGGGCAGCGACGATATTCTCAAGCTGATGAAACGTGGCTATAACACAACTCAATACCGGCGGCTGGTAAAGAAAATACGGGATAATATCCCCGGCGTGGCGCTGAGCACCGATATCATCGTCGGTTTTCCTTCTGAGACCGATTTCCAGTTCCAGGAAACGGTGCGCCTGCTCTCCGAGCTCAGGTTTGACGCTGTCCACGTGGCGGTGTATTCGCCGAGGCCGGGAACCACTGCTTCCCGTGAGCTGGAAGATGATATCCCGCCGGCAGTGAAAAAAGAACGTTTGAACACCATTGAGCAGCTCCAGGGAAAAATCGCCACGGAAATCAATGAACACCTGCTTGGCAAAACGGTTGATATTCTGGTTGAGTCCCGGGTAAAAGGCAAATGGCAGGGAAGAACCCGCACCGGCAAGCTGGTTTTCTTCAGCGATAGTCGTGAATATACAGGACAACTGGTAAAAATCCGGATAGAAAAGACGAGCCCGTGGTCACTGCAGGGCACAGTTAGTACAACAAAATAAGGAGGCAAAATGTTGAAGTATGGTCTGATGACAGGTATCATGGTCGCATTTCTGGCGGCGCTCAGCGGCTGCGTGACACCGCCGGAAGGGGCTGAGGAAGGCGGAGGCTTCGATTGGACACTTATTATCTTCGTCGTCCTGCTGGTAGCCATTTTCTACTTTCTCATCATTCGACCACAGCGCCGGCAGCAGAAAAAACACCAGGAACTGATGCAGGAGCTGAAACGCGGCGATAAGGTCGTCACCACCGGCGGCATCTTCGGCGTGGTGGATAGCCTGAGCGACGACAGCGTCGTTTTGAAGGTTGAATCGGGCGCGACCATCCGTGTTGCCCGAAGCAGCATTGCCGGCCAACGCCAAGAGCAGTAGCACATGAAGCGCTATGACTACATAATAGTGGGCAGCGGTATCGCCGGCCTGTATACGGCGCTACTTGCCAGAGAGCAGGGCAGCGTGCTGGTGATAACCAAGGGCAGTATTGAGGACTGCAACACCAGGCACGCCCAGGGAGGTATCGCTGCCGCTATCGGTCGGGATGATTCCCCGGACCTGCACTACAAAGACACTATCGCGGTCGGAGATGGACTGTGCGATGAGGAAGCGGTGCGAATTCTGGTCGAGGAAGCCCCGTCCCGCATTGCGGAACTGGTGAATTTTGGTGTTCCTTTTGACACGCTGAATGGCAGGGTCGCCCTCGCCCTGGAGGCTGCCCACAGCGTCCCCCGCATTCTGCATGCCGGCGGCGATGCCACCGGTGAACATATTGAGGTCACTCTCAGCAGACGAGTACGTGCTGCCAGAATTCCGGTGCTTGAAGACAGCCAGGCTGCGGAAATTATACTGGAAAAGAAGGCTGTCACCGGCATTAACGTGCTGGACTGCCACACCGGCTCTAAGGAAATATTTGAATGCCGGCACCTCATTCTCACCACCGGCGGCGCCGGACAGCTTTTCAAATTCAACACCAACTCCGATATCGCTACCGGGGATGGCATCGCGCTTGCCTTCAAGGTGGGTGCCGAGATTATGGATATGGAATTTTTTCAGTTTCATCCCACCGCCCTGCACCTTCCGGGAGTGACGCCTTTCCTCATTTCGGAAGCGGTCAGAGGTGAGGGCGGTATCCTGCGCAACACCGAAGGGCATCGGTTCATGCCCGACTACGCTCCGCAGGGCGACCTGGCGCCGCGGGATGTGGTGGCACGCAGTATCATCTACGAGATGAATAAGACGAGTTCAGACCGGGTCTACCTTGATGTCACCCACATCTCTCCCGACGTTATCACCACCCGCTTCCCTCATATCTACCGCTTCTGCCTTGACCATGGCCTTGATATCACCAGGGAGCCAGTGCCGGTGGCGCCGGCCGCCCACTATATGATGGGCGGCATCAAGACCAATAGCTGGGGAGAAACGAACGTGCCCGGACTATTCGCCACTGGCGAAACCGCCTGCACCGGCGTGCACGGGGCAAACCGGCTGGCCTCTAACTCCATGCTGGAGGTGGTCGTCTTCAGCAAGCGCATCATGGAAAGAACTGTTAAAGAGACCGAAAACGGTTCATCCGTCACTCCCAAACGCCAGGAGGTACCCCTGAAACTGGGTCAAAGAAAACCGGCGGGCTCAGCCAAGGCGCCCAGCTTTGCCAGCCTGCAACAACTCATCTGGAATAACGTTGGTGTGATACGCGACCGTGATGGCCTGTCCAGAGCAACCGACACTCTGGCGGCGTGGCAGCAAACACTGCCACCACCCACGGACCGCCCTTCCCATGAATTACACAACCTGGTGCTGACCGGTCGGTTAATTACCGAGGCGGCATTGCGACGGGAGGAGAGTCGCGGCGCACATTTTCGCTCCGACTTCCCCCACACATCCGCTGACTGGCAGCGCCATATAGTCTTTACCGCGGAGTAACCAAAAAGGGTAAGAAGATGAAGAAAACGCCAGCATCGGAAGAACAGATAGCTGCCATCATTGACCTTGCCCTGGCCGAGGACCTGGGAAGCGGCGATGTCACCAGCGATATACTGATTCCGCCAGAGCTCAAGGGCAGAGCCACCATATCGGCCAAAGAAGCCGGTATCATGGCCGGAGTAGAGATAGCCAGAAAGGTCTTTCTCCGGGTTGACCCTTCGATTTCATTCTCCATACTGAGCAAAGATGGAACCGCCGTCAAGCCCGGTGATAAAATCGCCGGGGTCAGCGGCAGGGTAATCTGCATCCTTAATGCCGAACGCACGGCGCTCAACTTCCTACAACGCCTCGGAGGCATTGCAACCATCACGCGTCATTTCGTGGACGCCGTACAGGGCACACAGGCGCGGATCACGGACACGCGAAAGACGACACCCGGACTTCGCCGGGCAGAACGACACGCTGTCCTGTGTGGCGGAGGTGTCAGCCATCGGTTCAACCTCACTGATGCCGTTCTCATCAAGGAGAATCACGTCACCGCTGCAGGGGGAGCCGCCACCGCCGTGCAGCGCGCCCAGCACGGCGCACAGACCGCAGGACGCCCTGAAACCTTGATCATGTGTGAAACGGAGACACTGGATCAGGTACGTGAGCTGCTCTCGTTGCGCGAGCCCGCCTGGCCAGCCCGG
>CAYZOI010000023.1:0-19725 GCA_964480145.1 uncultured Dehalococcoidaceae bacterium
TATTTTACCATCAATGCCTGCCTATGTCCCCAGTTTGATATGGGAAATGCAGGTTGACATCTCTTCATATGCGACTGAATATGCCCGAAGTGAATTGGGGTTAAATGTGTCCACTGGAACCGTCGATAAACTCGATTTTCCGGAAAATTTTTTCGATTTAGTCACCGTTATCTTAACCATCGAACATATGCCGGAGCCAAGGGCAACTCTGCAAAAGCTGTATAAGTTAATGAAAACAGGTTCGATAATAATAATTGCCACCCATGATATCGATGGACTATGGCCAAAGATGGCCAGAAGCAGGTGGCAGCATTTGTTTGTGCCAGAGCATCTTTTTTTCTTTGCCAAACGGACCCTGAAACACCTCCTTGAGGACACCGGGTTTAAGGTCATGAAGACCACCGAAACGGCAACGCTTGCCTCGGTAACCGGCGACGGCGACGGCCTGCGAGCGCCAGTCAAATTTTTACATCAACATCACCTGGAAAGAGTCGCGGCTCCACTATTACGCAGTTACCATGCTATTGCCAGAAAGTTAAATCTGTCGGACGAGGTCACGATATACGCCGTTAAAAAATGATTGCCAGTACTTGCCAGCTTATAGTATTATTCATATACAAATTTCATACAGGTGTAAATTATCATTATGAAACTTATTGACCTGACGCTTCCAATCAGAGAGCACTGGCGCTGGTTAGCCAGGCTGCAGGCACAGCGCACATTCGATGATTCCCATTTCCTGCTCCAGTCCATTGAGCTCAACCTTCACGGATTTACTCACGTCGACGCGCCGTTACATTTCCTGCCTGATGGTCTTTCCATGGAAAAAGTGTCACCGGATAGGTTCATGGGAGAGGCAGCTATTGTCGATCTTTCGCATCTGGGAGAAAATGATGCCGTTACCGCAGAGGATTTGGAGGAAAAAGGCAAGCTTATAAAGCCGAACGATATTGTTCTGCTTCGTACCGACTGGCCACTGAAATGTGATTATATGAGTCAGGATTTCTGGGCCAAGTCTCCCTATACATCACTTGAAGCCTGCGAATGGCTGGTAGAGCGGAAAGTCAAAGCGGTTGGCTATGACTACCCTCCCGACTACGTTTTAAGAAAGAAGCTTTCCGACCCGCAGTACCAGGATACGCCCGAGGAAAGCACCACCCATCACGTATTTTTCAAGGAAGGCATCCTGGTCATAGAGTACCTGTGCAATCTACATCTAATCACCAGAGACCGCGTCCATTTTATGGCGCTTCCGCTTCCCATCGAAGGTGCCGGAGGTTCGCCGACTCGAGCTATAGCCATCGAGGAATAGGTGCTTCTAGAGAACGCCTTGCTTTCTTACTTTTTCTGAGTGATGACACCGTAAATTTCCGGCCGGCGATCGCCTATATTATCTATCTCCCACTCGCCGGGTATGAACACGCGGTGCTTCTGCCGTGCTGCCTCCAGGCTCACCTCACCATATACGATTTCCTCTTTGTCCGGGCTGGCGATACTGAGAATCTCTCCGGTTACATCCACAACATTACTCAGCCCGGCAAAATTAAAGCCTCTCTCAGCACCCACGCGGTCGGATGTTACCAGGTTCACTTTGTTCTCGATAGTCCTTACCCTGGCCACGCAATTCAGCGCTTCTCCGCGACCCTGAGGAAAATTCGTGGACAGGACTACGATATCGGCACCAAGCAGGGCCATAATCCTGGCGCTTTCCGGGAAAAGAACATCGTAACATATATGAAGCCCGATATTGCCTATGGTGGTTGAATGTACCTGAAAAGGCCTGTCCCCTTTGTCAACGAAGCGGTCAACGCCCAGGAAAGGAAGATGGTTTTTTCTGTACGACACCGCAAATCCTTTCGGTCCGACAAAAGATAAAGCGTTGAATAATCTGTCGCCTTCCTTTTCCAGAAGCCCAAAGATAACATATACATCAAGCTCCTGACAGACTGATAATAGCTCCTCGGTGCTGGGTCCGGGTATGGTTTCGGCATAGGGTAGAGCCTCTTCACGACTGGAAAAGACGTAACCGGTGAGGCTACACTCAGGAAAGACCATGAGGTTTGCCTTATTGCGGGCCGCTTCTCTGGTTGCCTTCACCATGTTTTCTAAATTTTCCTTAACCTGCATCAACTTGGGGTCCGTTTGAACGGCAGCGATTTTTATTGTGTCCGACATATATCCTCCTTAACGAATTATGGTGCTATTTTTGTAAAAAACTGAACTTACAGCCTGCCAGGCTATTTCTTTCCTTTAAGCTTTCGCAGTTGCTGGTATTCCGGACGTTTGCGGTAGAAGTCATCCAGTGTATAACAGCCCGACACCAGGCCGTTCATAGGAGCTGATATACAGTCCCCACAGGCACGGCATATAAACCTGTCTTTCAACGTCCTCCCGGCAAGTACATCAGCGACAATGTCAGGGTAGCACAGTGACATCCTCCCGATTCCCACCAAGTCTACCATTCCGTTACGTATCACGTATTGCGCCACATTAGGCAGCCAGCGCTGCAGGTACGAATAGCCACTGCCAACAAAAACCAGCTCGGGACACTGTCGTTTTAACTCCTCGGTTACCGATATAAAACGAGCCACTCCAGATAGCGGGTCTTCCGGTGGACGATATCCTCCAATAGACGGCGTGAAGTGAGGTCGCACAACATGAGCATTGTAAGCCGCACCGCCTGAGATACATACTAGCTTGATATCCATTTTGGCCAGCAGGTCCAGAAAAGCCAGCGGCTCGGCAAGGTCTATGCCCAGTCCGGTACCATCGCCCCCAAAAGCGTACGGATATCTTTCACCGGTGAATGCAGTTGGTTTTCCGTGCCCATCCTCACCCCGCTGAAACGGCAAAAAGTCAAAGGCGCTAAAACGAACGGCGATATCCAGTCCCGATGCCTCGGCTCGAATGCCAGCCACGATTTCCCTCAGGAATCTGGTCCTGTTTTCAAAGCTGCCGCCATAATGGCCGGGGCGGTCAACGGCGCTGAGAAATTCGTGACCCAGATAGCCATGGCAGTGTTTCACGTCGACGAAATCAAACCCGGCTCGCTTTGCCAGGCTTGCCGCCCTGATAAAGTCTTCTACCAGATGGCTGATTTCCTCGTCGGTCATCACCGGCGTATCTTCGGTCACTCCAAATCTATTATCCAGAAAGGGGTGGCGGTAGAGGATTACGGGTTCAGGACGTTTCATATCATGCGGCTTGGAAATCCGCCCCGAATGAGTCACCTGCAACCCAACCAGCAGGTCGTCACTATTACCGTGGTATTCTTCATGAGTCCGCACCAGCAGCTCCCGCAGTTCGCCAACTTCGCCCACAGTCTCTTCTGTTATCATCAATTGATTTGGGCTACCCTTGCCGTCATGGCGAACCGCCGCCGCCTCTCCACCAAATATTAATTTCGCACCGCTGAGGCCAAAACGCTGCCAGCGTCTCCTGGTCAGCGCGGTCGGGCGTCCATCAGCAGTGCTGTCCCAGCCTTCCATGGGCAGTATGGCAAAACGATTGCCGATAACCCTGTTCCCGAAGACGCAGGGCTGAGCCAGGGGCGAATCCGGTCCTGACTTCACCTCCTCATCGAAGGGCAGTGACACCCCGATTTGATTTAAATAGCTGCTGAATTCAGCCATATTTTTGATGGCACCAATATTTCTCATACCTGCTGATATCCTTTCCGGTCTACCGCGATGAAACCGGTTTTTAACCCAGCGCTATCTCTTCAAATTCCACAATTAACCTGTCGGGCTGGAATCTTTTCAGCACTTCATCAGGGGGAGCGTCAGTAAAGCGCTTGAGTGCGCGTTCACAGCTTTCCACGTCCTCATAAACCGACTCGGATATGCCGAAAATATCATTATCATTGAGCCTTTTGATGACCCGGTTTATGGTATACTGCTTCAATTCCGGGCGAGCCAGATTCCTATAGTTGGTCGCATGTTCCGTGCGCCATAATTGCCAAGTCTCATCAGGGTCATACCCCGGTTTGAGTCGAATCACGCCCATGAATTTCACCATGATAAACCTCCTCTTTTTTTATGTGAGGTTATATCATTTCCAGAGTTAAAGTCAACAATGCAATGATAGATTTTGCCTCCTATACTCTAGTTCTGTAATCACGCTAAAAAATAGTTTATAGTTACGGAAGGACAAAAGGGAGGTGAAACAATGGAAAGAGAGTTTATCGCACCTGAAGGTTTGTTTGAACCCATGGGCTGGTCGCACGCTATTAAAGTAGATAAGACTATCTATCTCGCCGGTATGGTCGGTTTCGACGAGCAACGAAACGTAGTGGCCGGCGGCTTTGAAGCCCAGACGATTAAAACCTTTGAAAACATAAAGCTTACCCTCGAAGCGGCAGGTGCTTCCCTGAAAGACGTGGTCAAGCTGACGATATATGTAACCGATATGGACAATATCGTCAAATTCAGGGAAATCAGGGGCCGTTACTTCAGCCCTCCCCTGCCCGCCAGCACCGGTGTCGAGGTATCCAAGCTGATACTCCCCGAGCTTCTAGTCGAAATAGAAGCCATCGCTGTGGTTGGCAAATAACATATCTTGTAGAATAAGGTTTTAGTTGTTTCTAAAAAGAAGGCTAAAATGAATTGGGGATTATGTTGTAAATAACCTCAAAACTGTTTATCATCATAAAAGCAAATAAGAGGAGGAAAGAACTGATGACGAACTTGTTTGACCTGACAGGCAAAGTGGCCATTATCACCGGCGGCAACGGGGGTATCGGCAAGGGAATCGCCGACGGCCTGGCATCAGCCGGCAGCGACATCGTGATTTTTGCCCGTAATGAAAAGAAGACTGCCGAGGCAGCCAATGATATCAAGAAGAAATACGGAGTGAAAGTACTGGGTCTGCAGGTCGATGTGGGGCAGGAAGAAAGCATCCAGAACGGCGTGAAACAGGTGCTTGACGAGTTCGGACAAATCGACACCCTGGTCAACAATGCCGGCGTCAATATCCGCAAAATGCCCGAGGAATATACCGTTGAGGAGTGGGACTGGATAATGAGTATAAACCTGCGCGGCGCCTTCCTCTGTGCTAAAACGGTTTATCCGGCCATGACGAAAGCCAAAAGTGGAAAAATCATCAACATCGGCTCCATGACGTCACTCTTCGGCCTGGCCCGGGTCATGTGCTACGGCGCCAGCAAGGCAGGAATAGTCCAGATGACATACACCCTGGCGCTCGCCTGGGCCAAAGATAATATTCAGGTCAATGCCATCCTGCCCGGCTGGATTGAAACTCCCCTGACGATATCCGCACGCAAGGACTTCCCCGGCCTGGATGATTTTGTGCTGGACCGGGTGCCGGCCGGTCGCTGGGGAATACCGGATGACTTTGCCGGCGCCGCTGTTTTCCTGGCCAGCAAGGCTTCTGACTTTGTCACCGCCGAGTATATCAAAGTGGACGGTGGCTTTGGTCAGGGCACAAACACCGTTCATCCATCCGCCCCCTAGCCGCTCAATATTAAAAACGCGACCAAAGAAAAGGAGGATTCTAAAATGTCATTCGGTACCGGAAAATACACCTATGAACTGGTTGACGGATGGGCAAAGTTACCTGAAGGGTGGTCGTTTCTGGACGTCGGCGGCATCTGCATAGACAATCAGGACAGGTTATATATCCTGAACCGCAGTGAACGCCCCATAATTGTCCTCGACCGTGAAGGCAACCTGCTCAATTCATGGGGCGAGGGCTTTTTCAACCGCGCTCACGGCAGCTGCATCGGTCCTGACGGTAACATCTACTGCACCGACGATAAGAATCACGTCGTCGCCAAATTTACCACGGAGGGCGAGTTGCTCATGACGCTGGGCACCAAAGGACAGGCATCGGATAACGGCTACACCCGAACCTGGGATTTCTGGGAGAGCCTGGCCAGGATACAGAAAGGTTCCCCGCCGTTCAACCGCCCGACCGGCGTGGCGGTAACGCCATCTGGCGAGATGTACATCGCCGACGGCTATGGCAACGCCCGGGTGCACAAATTCTCCCCCGACGGCAAACTGCTCTTCTCCTGGGGCGAACCCGGCGGTGCCCCCGGACAGTTCCGACTCCCCCACAATATCTGTCTGGACAGGCAGGAGCGGGTCTGGATTCCAGACCGTGAGAACAGCCGAATACAGATTTTTACCTCAAAGGGTAAATTCATAACCGAATGGACGGATGTTATCCGACCCACCCACGTTTTCATCGACGAAGAGGACACGGTCTATGTCTCCGAGCTATGCCTGCGGGTAAGCATCTTCACCATTGACGGTAAACTTATCACGCGCTGGGGGAACGAGGGAAAAGAGAAAGACACGGCGCTTTTCCATGCCCCCCACGTCATCGCGGTTGACTCACGGGGAGACTTATATGTCGGCGAGGTATCTATGACCAGCGCCGGCGTTGATAAAGGCTCCCGGACGATTCAGAAGTTCGCCCGAAAAAAGTAAATCCAACCGGTTTCAGGAGGTAACTATGTACGATGTCGTTGCTTTTGGCGAGGTCCAGCTGAGGCTGGCAACACAGGATTTCCAGAGGCTTGAGCAGGCGACGAGCCTCGATGTGAAAATAGGCGGCGCCGAGCTGAATGCCATGGTCACCCTCCAGAGGCTGGGGTTAAATACTTCATTTGTTACCCGCCTGCCGAAAAACCCGCTGGGCCGGATGGTGCAGAACAAAGCCCGGGAACATGGTGTTGATACCTCGCATGTCCTGTGGTCGGATGAAGACCGGCTTGGCGTCTATTTCCTCGAATTCGGGGCACTGCCCCGCCCCAGTTCCATTCTCTACGACCGGGCTGGTTCCGCGATTTCCAAAATGCAGCCGGGGATGATGGACTGGGATAGTGTCTTCTCCCAGGCTAAAGCTTTTCACGTTACCGGCATTACCCCTGCCCTGAGCCCAAGCTGCCTTGAAGTCACCGGTGAAGCCCTGAGCAAAGCCCGCGAGAAGGGACTGCTGGTCAGCTTCGACCTCAACTACCGAGCCAAGCTATGGAGCCAGGAACAGGCTAAAGCCGGGCTGTCGCCACTCATGCAGTACGTTGACGTGCTTATCACCACGGAGGAGGATACGGCGCGGGTATTTCAGATTGAGGGCAATGACTGGAAAGAGGTCGCCCGAAAACTGGCCGACACCTTTGGCTTTAAAATCGTAGCCATTACCCTGCGGGAAAATATCACCGTGTGGCGCAATAACTGGACCGCCATCATTCTGGCAGACGGCAAAATCTACGAAGACCGGACATATGAGGTCGAGGTCGTAGACCGTGTGGGCAGCGGCGACGCTTTCGCCGGCGGTTTCCTCTACGGTTATCTTACCGGCAAAGGTATTGAGGCTTCCCTTAAATACGGTAACGCAGGGGCACTGCTGAAGCATTCCTGCCCCGGAGACCTCGCCTGGTTTACCCTGGATGAGGTGGAGAAACTTATCGCCGGCAAGGGAGACCTCAGGATAAGCCGCTGATTATAAAATAATACCGAGCGTTAGTTGCCGCGTCCCCGACCGGTTACCGGTATTTCTTCCTCAACGGCACCGTTTCTCACGCCGTATATCCGGTCGTGTATGTTGATAACCAGAGTGGCATTGTTGGGCACGATTTCCAGACGCTCGCCGAGGGTTAATTTTTTTCCGGGTTTCATGTAATATATGCCACCGGTCTCGGCGGAGAGACGCCCGAACCACAGGTCAGAACAACCCTGAACCGAGCCGTAGCTCAGCCGGTCCTGCCACCAGAAATCCGGGCTGCCGCGCTGGTCAAAAAGGGAGTCGCTGCCGAACGTTTTGTAGCCAGCATCGATTACCGCATAATCGTCATGCGCCGTGCTCAATACCGTGGCCAATACCGTTACCGCGCACGCCTCCCGCGTGTTGCCACCCTGTCTCATATAACGTATATCGCCGACAAAGAACGCCCCGGCGTGAATTTCGGTTAATTCCGGGAATTTACCCTCTTTGCGAAAACGGCAGGTGGAGGGAAAAGTGGAAGAGGCACCCACGGATATGTGCTCTATTTCCATGCCCGCGTTTCTCAGCATACGGGCGTTTTCGACCATTATCTCGGCGGCTTCCAGAGCCACCTCGTCCTTGTCTTCAGGGGTCGGCTTGACACCCATTTCATGTGAATAAATGCCGATAAGCTCGATGTCCGGCAGCTTGCAGAGTTGTGTTGCCAGGTCCATAACCGGTTTGCCAGGTGGCACGCCAAACCGTGAGCTCCGGCCCAGGTCAATCTTTATCAGCAGGCGCGCTTTCCGGCCCGCGGCCTGTGCCACCCGCGATATGATTTCAGCCTGCTCCTGCATATCTACCACCATGGCCAGTTTCAGGTCAGACCTGCCCAGAAGTTTCTTCAAGATTTCCCCTTTGTGTCCGCCATAATAGCCGGGGTGAGCGACGACGATGTCGCCGATTCCCTGTTCCGCCATGGCCTCCGCCTGCTCCACAACGCCTACTTCCACTCCGCAGGCGCCAGCCGCAATCTGTTTCTTGGCTATCGACGCGTTCTCGTGAATTTTGACGTGCGGCCTGAGCTTTAACCCTGCTTCTTTGGCCAACCCGGAAATCCGGTTTATGTTCGCCTCAAGCGTATCCAGGTCAACCAGCACAGCCGGCGTATTCAAGGACGAGTACAGTATCTTCTTTTCTACCATCTCAAATCCTGCTTTCTTATAAATTTATTATCGCTACAGTCATTTAATTTGTTATCGCTTATTTCTTTGCGCTATACTATTGCATTGCCTGAAGCATCCGTTTTCTTAATAATAAACTATTTTTATTGAGGAGGTAAATGAATGACCACAAGAATCGCGATTCTGGGAGCGGGGGCGATAGGCGGCGCCACAGGTGCCTATCTGATAAAAGCGGGCCACGATGTCACCTTTATAGACCAGTGGGCAGCACACATAGATAAAATCCGCAGTGATGGCCTGAAAGTGAGCGACCTCAATGGCGAGTTTACTGTGCCAGCCAAGGCGCTTCACCTCAGCGATGTCAGCGGCGTTAAGGAACCGTTTGACATGGTCTTTCTGTCAGTCAAGTCCTATGACACGCGATGGTCTGCGTACCTCATCGAGCCATATCTCAAACCCACGGGTTTCATCCTGCCGACGCAAAACGCTTTGAATGACGAGGTTGTGGCCAGCGTGGTCGGATTTAACCGCACCGTAGGCTGTGTGACCATGCTCAGCGTTGGCGTTTATGAGCCAGGCCACATCAGCCGCCACGACCCTCTAGATAGACCACACACTTTTACCGTCGGCGAGCTTTCCGGCCTGATATCCAGTCGTGTTAAAGAAGTGGTGGCAGCACTTAACGCGGTGGGCCCAACCGAGGCAACCACCAATATCTGGGGAGTGCGCTGGTCGAAGCTGGCGATTAACTGCATGGCCAATGCCCTAGCGGGCGTTATCGGCCCGGAAGCCGTCTCCCTGAATGAAGAGCAACAGGATACGGCAAACCTGCTCAAGGTCGTTATCGGCGGAGAGGTCGCCCGGGTTGGTGCTGGGTTAGGTGTGAACATCGAGCCGGTATGGGGACTTCCGACATCTGAGTTCGCCGAGGCAAAAACCATGGAAACCGTGCAGAAACTAAAGGAAAAGATAGCGGTAATCTTGAGCAATATGTTTCTCCCGCCTGAAGAACTGCAGAAGAAAATAGGCACGCCGCAGCGCCCGTCACTACTGCAGGATATAATAAAGAAAAGGCGGACGGATGTAGAGTTTCTCAATGGAGAGGTCGTCAGAAAAGGCCAGATAGTGGGTGTGCCCACGCCTCTGAACCAGGCTCTTCTTGACCTTACCCTCAGCATAGAAAACGGCAAAGCCGAGCCTGCCCCGTCTAATATCGAGGTGCTTAAAAAACATATCTCTCTGTAATTAGAGGTAAAATTATGAAGAAAGCAATCACAATGGACGCAAAAGACAATGTGGCCACGGTTATCAGCGCGACAACGGCTGGAGAGGAAGTGGAAATATTTTCCACGAAACAGGAGGTCGTGCAGCACATCAAGGCCAGAGATTCATTGCCTCTGGGACATAAAATCGCACTCACTGATATCAGGCAAGGCGATAACATTAAAAAATACGGGGCGGTTATCGGCAAGGCCTCTAAAGACATCGCGGTTGGCGAGTATGTCCATATTCATAACGTTGAAAGCAATCGAATGCCTCTGACCGAGCATATGCTCAGCTATAAATAGTGGCAGGCAGAATGGAGGCAAAACAAATGAATTTCCAGGGATTTATGAGACCGGATGGTCGTGCCGGGGTGCGCAACCGGGTTCTGGTGATAGCGACTTCTGACTGCGCCGAACCCGCCGCACAGATGATCGCCCGCGGCATGGATGGCGTGGTATCCGTTACCCAGCATCTGGGGTGCGTTGCCACAGATACCGCCACCACTCTAACCGGAGCCGCCAAGAACCCCAATATCTGCGCCGCGCTGCTCGTCTCCATGGGATGTGAAGGCATTGAAGCCGAGCCAATGATATCGGAGATAAGCAAGACTGGCAAACCGGTGGAGCTCGTCCGAATTCAAGAGATTGGGAGCACGCGCGGGACAATCGCGCGGGGGCGCGAGATAGTGCAGAAAATGGCCGCCGAGGCGCAAAAGCAACCGAGAAAGCCTTTAGAAATGAGCCGGCTTGCCGTTGGCGTGAAGTGCGGTGGCTCCGACACCACCAGCGGCATCGCTGCCAACCCGTCAATAGGCGCCATGACGGATATGCTGGTTGATGCCGGTGCCTCGGTGGTAATGATTGAGCCTATAGAAGCGATAGGTGCCGAGGAATTTCTGGCCAGCCGGGCGGCGAATCAATCGGTTAAGAAACAGATACTGAAATGGGTAAGCGATGAGGAGAAGCGCTGGACAGTTCCCGGCGCAAGCACCGATTTCATGTGCCGCGGCAATATTGACGGCGGACTTACCACCCTTGAAGAAAAGGCGCTCGGCGCGGTTCACAAGAGCGGCCATAGGTCGATACAGGGAGTCCTGAAAAACAGAAAAGGCTGCTTGGAAACAGTGTCTCAGGGCGGCGGCTTTTACCTCCAGGAAGGCACCCACGAGGAAATACCGGCCATTACTTATATGGCGGCGGCTGGCGTGAACATCATCGTTTTTGCCACCGGGCGCGGAGGTGTCTTCGGACATGCCATCAGCCCCATTATCCGCGTTACCGGGAACCCGGAAACATGGGCCAAAATGAATGAGGATATGGACATAAATGCCAGTACCATCATGGAAGGAAAAGAATCGATCGAGGGCGTGGGCAAACGCATATTCGACGAAGTGCTGGCGGTTGCCTCTGGCAAGCCGACCATCAGCGAACAACTGGGGCTCGATAATTTCGCCGTATGGAGATATGACTCCAGGCTGGAGGCACTCCTGGGGTTACTATAGGGAATCACCAGGAAACTTCCACTCCCCTCTTCTTAAGCCGGGGAATAAAATCGTTAACCGACCTGGCATCCAGCGGGTTGCCTTTCAGATAAACCTCGTCAGACGCCGCCAGCCCATCATTGCCAGCGAGGGGTTTACTGACTCCCGGCCCGGATAGTCCCGCCAACCCGTTGCAAAACGCTGGTCTTTTGCCTAAACTTAAATAACCTGCATTCGACTGTACCAATGTCAAGGAGGAGAAATGAAGCGGATTGGCGTTTTAACCAGCGGCGGCGATGCCCCCGGCATGAACGCTGGGAGGTCATGGGCATTCGGAACGGGTATATCGGCCTGTGTAACAATAACATGGCCTCAATGAGCGCCCGTGACGTGAGCGGCATCATCCAGCAGGGCGGGACTGTTCTCGGCAGTGCCCGCTGCCCCGAGTTCTTGACCGAAGAAGGCAGACGCAAAGCGCTGCATAACCTCGAAGAACAGGCCGTTGAGGCACTCGTCATCATTGGCGGCAATGGCTCACAGGCCGGTGCCCATGCTCTGTCCCAGATAGGTTTCCCGGTGGTCGGCGTAGCCTCAACGATAGACAACGACCTCTATGGTTCGGAAATCACTATCGGTGTTGACACTGCTCTTGATGTGGCGCTAGTGGCAATAGACCAGCTCAAGGTAACCGCCTCATCGCACCACCGCGCTTTCATCGTGGAGGTGATGGGCCGCGACTGCGGCTATCTGGCCCTGGTGACGGGCATCACCGGCGGCGCGGAATACATCGTCATCCCTGAATTAGAAATTGACGCCGAAGATGTGGCCAACGCGATACGCACAGCCTATGAGCGGGGAAAGGCCCACGCCCTCATTATCGTAGCCGAGGGTGCCAAATACAACGCCCACGGCCTGGAAAACTATTTTGCCAAGCACCACGCAGACACCGGGTTTGACCTGAGAATTACCACCCTGGGCCATGTACAGCGGGGAGGCACTCCCGGCGCCTTTGACCGACTGCTGGCGACCCGGCTTGGTGCCGCCGCCACCGAATATATTGCCCAGGGAAAGTTCGGCGTGTTGGCTGGCCTGAACAAGGGACAGATTACACCAACCCCGCTGGCAGAGGTCGTGACCGGTGAAAAACCTCTGGACCTCAATCTGCTGCGGTTGTCCGAGGTGCTGAACACCCAGTGACATGTTTGTGGTCAAACGAAAGGGTAAACAAGGGGTAAATAATGAAGGATACCATACGGGAGATTTCGGACTTCATCAGCTCGTTATTCGACGTTTTTGGCATCGCGGAGCATCCCGACCACGGTACATTGATTATCGTTGGTCTCGAATCGACACCGGATCGCAACCTTGACGAATTCGGACGGACAGATGATGAAATCAAGCTATCTGGTTTTGAGAAATATATGTCTCCGTTGCTGGAAACAGCGGTCAGCTTCATCAGGAATAAAGGGTATACACCTGAACTGGTCGGCAGGCATGGTTATCCCAAGCGAGAGCAACTGAACCTCAAGGAACTTGCCATTCAGACTGGAATAGGTAAACGGGGCAAACATTCGGTAGTCCTGCATGATAAATATGGAGCGCGTCTGCGTTTTGCCGCGATTAAAACAGGCGCCTCGTTTCATCTGCCAGCCAGACTGATTCTTTCAGAGCCGCTGAATCCCACCTGCCATAACTGTTCTCTGTGCCTGGAGGCATGTCCGGTCAACGTCATTGAGCCGTATAGAATGTCCGATGTCTCCCTATGCCTCTCACAGGTTATGATTATGGAAGAAGAACAGGGACAGCTCATTCCCTGCGACGAATGCCTCAAGGTATGTCCCGCGGGAACAGGTTGACTTTTATATAAACTCACCGATTATCCGGCCGGCCGCACCCATAACTTTTCAGCTGGTAACCCTGAATGCCCATATCTGATGAAATACATCGGGTTCACCTTTGGGCAGCACCCGCTTTTTCTCGCTTGCTTCCGCGAGTTCCCATTTACCGGCATTTTCAAGTCCGGTCATTTTTTCCTTGAAGCCGCTTTCCTCGTAGACATCAAGGCGCAGGGAGAACACAATGTAGCCGCCCGGCCTGATAACCCGGATTAACTCGTCGAGGGAACTGGCCGGCGCATGCCCCACGGTCATCACACCAATGCTGATAACCGCGTCAAAAGAATCGGTGGGGAAATCCAGCGTTTCTCCCATCACCATCTGATGGAATTCACGATACACGTTTTTCTTTTTAGCTTCCTCAAGCATGCCTGTGGAGAGGTCCATCGCCACTATATCACGATATCCCTTCTGCGCCAGAATCACGCCAACAAGGCCTGTGCCCGCACCAGCATCCAGTATCTTCGCATCTTTCGATACGTACTTGGCAAATAACTCGGCCGAAAACGCCGGCCCCTGCCAGTCATAACCGCCTTCCAGGTCAGCCTCATAGTCCTTCGCCCACTGGTCGTATCGCTCCTCCAGCTCGTCATTACCGCGTGATGAATAAATCCACTGCACCTTGTTCTGTTGCTCCATTAATCACCTCTCAAGACATAAAATCTTAAACATCTTACACGGTTATTCAGCATATTGAAAACACGAGGATATGGGTTTATCGCTGTATTACGGGGAATAAATGACCACACGGCGGGATAAGCGGCATAAATCATAGAGTTTCTATAGATTACGGGACAAATAATCGGCAACGCGCCTTTCTATGCCCCGTACCCGCTCCAGAGTATCAAACTCCATTTTCTGTTCCGGCATGGCCAGGAATATCGGGATTGTTCTGCCGAGGTCGAAATCGGCTGCCTGGAAAACCTCATGCATTAAGGGCAGATGTCGCAGGTAGGTCATCTGAAAAGCGATAAAAGCGTTGTTCAACTGGTCGGGTTTACCTCCCCAGATACGGTAAAGCTCGTTGCCCATGGCTTCCAGCAATCGGGCTTTCCTTATCAACGTATCCAGTTCGGAAAGCTTCCCCTCCTGATACTGCGCATAGAGGTCTTCGAGTTTGGCGTAATATTCCACGTAAATTTCGCTTTCCCTGAGCTTATTATTGAAGTGTTTTACCAGAGTCCGATATACCTGTGAATCCTGGCCGAACCTGTCTCTGGCAAACAGCACGGCGGAGGCATAGCTGATTATCTCCGCCGACGGCTCCTCCAGTCCGAGAGGCAGGTCGATCTGCTCATGCCAGTCCTCGTGAAAGATGATCTGAATGAAGCGGTAGAGGGGCGCCCGCAGCAAAGATTCGGTCACCGGTGTGCCTTCTCCGGCCACAGACGGAATGGAATAAAAAAAGGCATCATACTTTTTAAAATCGAGATAGACGCTGTCCCGGGTTCCAACCGTCGATATCAGCGCCGGGTCATCGAGTGAGTATGGCAGCTGCATGCTGGGTGTGTAGAATAAGTAGTGGTACGCTTCTGTTTCCGGACTATACGTTTTGAAATTTTCCGTCTCAGCAAAGCCGAGCCCTCTTTCAAAAGTTTTTATCTCTGCTATCAGCTCATGTCGCTGCTCTTCGTCCACGGGTGTGTCTGGCTTACAGGAAGAAACAACGGCGGCAGGTACCATGAACAGGGCAATAAGAAAAGGCAGTACTCTTCTCATCTCGATTACGGCATAGCGCCAGGGCGTATCACAGTCAATCAGCCTTGCACCAACTCCAGCAGCACTCTGCCGGTACCTCCGGGGTGCAGGAAGGCGATACTCGTATCCCCAACACCCTTCCGGGGCTTTTCATCGATTAAGGGTATGCCGTTTTGCGACATTTGACGCAGAGCTTCCTCAACATCAGCCACCTCCAGCGCCAGATGGTGCATCCCCTCACCGAATTTGGCAATGTATTTGGCAACCGGACCTTCCGGGTCAGTTGACTCGAGCAGCTCGATTCTGCTCTCACCCACCGGCAGAATGGCTGTCCTGGTCCGCTGTTCTTCGATGACTTCGATTCCCTCGACATCCAGTCCCAGCACCTCGGTATAGAGCTTCAGAGCCTGGTCAATGCTGTTCACCGCCACGCCAATGTGGTTAATCTTCTTTATCATCGCTTCCCCTCTCCAGTTTAGCCTTGATAAAGCTGATGATTTCATTAATTGGTGTTCCCGGACCGAACGTACCCGTGATACCAGCCGCTTTCAACGCCGTGATATCTTTCTTCGGAATGATGCCACCCCCGATAAATACGATTTCCTTATCGCTTCTCTCTTTGAAACTATCCATTGTTTTAGAGAAGAGCGTCAGGTGACCGCCGGAAAGGCAGCTCAGACCGACAACGTCAACATCTTCCTGTATTGCCGCCCCCGCAATCTGTTCCGGAGTCAAACGCAATCCCAGATAGATGACCTCCATGCCCGCATCTCTCAACCCCTGCGCCACCGCAATGGCACCACGGTCATGTCCGTCAAGGCCCGGCTTGGCTATCAATACCCGTATTTTCTTTCTTACCATGTCATACTCCCCATGTGTTATAAGCGCGCATTACAGCACACTCGGTTCTTTATACTCGCCAAACACGTCTCTCAGTACGTCAGATATCTCCCCGACCGTGGCATAGGCCTTCACCGCTTCAATGAGAACCGGCATGATATTTTCCTCGCTGCTGGCTACCCGGCGCACCCTATCCAGAACCTGTTGAACCTCATCGTTATCCCGCCGGCTTCTTAGCTTATTCAGTCGCCCGAGTTGCTTCCTAGCAACGCCCTCGTCGATTTCAAGCAGCTCCAGAGCCGGTTGCTTTTCCGAAGTATATCGGTTGACACCAACCACAACCTGTTCGCCAGCATCTACCGCCTTCTGGTGGTTGTAAGCTGACCGCCTTATCTCTCTCTGAATATAACCTTTCTTAATTGCTTCCAGCGCCCCGCCCATTTTGTCAATAGTGGCGATATATTTCTGTACGCCTTCCTCTATCTTATTGGTCAGCCATTCCACATAGTATGAGCCACCCATCGGGTCGACAGTATCGGCGACACCATTCTCATAGGCAAGTATCTGCTGTGTACGCAGGGCTAGCTGCACCGCTTCTTCGCTGGGCAAGGCAAGCGCCTCATCATAAGAGTTGGTGTGCAGGGACTGGCAACTGCCCAGAATCGCCGCCAGTGCCTGTATGGTTACCCTGACCACATTGTTGAGTGGCTGCTGCTCGGCAAGGGTACAGCCGCCGGTCTGAACGTGAAATTTGAGCATCATTGACCGTTCATTCTGAGCATTGAACCTTTCCTTCATTATCTTTGCCCACATCCGGCGCAGTGCCCGAAACTTGGCCACCTCTTCAAAGAGATTGGTAAAAGCGGCAAAGAAAAAAGAGAATTGCGGGGCGAAAGAATCAACGTCCATTCCCCGAGCAATCATCGCCTGTACATAAGCGATACCGTTGCATAAACTAAAGGCGGCCTCCTGAATGGCGGTCGCCCCGGCCTCGCGCATATGATAGCCACTAATGCTAATCGAGTTCCATTTCGGCATATTATGAGCGCAGTAGCCGCATATATCCGTGGTCAGCCGCATTGAAGGTTCGGGAGCGAAGATATATGTATTCCTGGCCACATATTCTTTCAGCAGGTCATTCTGAACGGTTCCCATTAGTTGACCTTGCGTCACGCCCTGTTTTTCTGCGGCAGCGATGTACATCGCCAGTATAATGGGAGCAGTGGCGTTGATTGTCATTGAAGTGCTTACTTCGCCGAGCGGAATTCCACTCCAGAGGTCCTCCATGTCCTTCACTGAATCAATCGCCACGCCAACCCGGCCAACCTCGGGGAGCGCTAGGGGATGGTCCGAATCATAGCCCATTTGAGTCGGCAGGTGAAAAGCGACGCTGAAGCCGGTTTGTCCCTGCTTGTAGAGGTATTTGTAGCGCTTGTTTGTCTCCTCCACCGTGGCAAAGCCGGCATACTGGCGCATCGTCCATAACCTGGTGCGATAACCGGCTGGCATTATATTACGGGTAAAAGGGTATTCACCTGGCGGAATGGCGGCGATTTCATTTTCTGATACATCATCGGGACTATATACCCTCTCAACCACAATCCCATCAACCGTTGTCCTGAATTCTCTTTTCCTTTCTTTTCCTTCTGCCATGACGTCCATCGCCTCTTTCCCGCCAAGGTTTTTCCGCAACTAATAATAGCGCTGCAAGATGATATTTGCAATGATGGCTTCACCGTCACCATCTGGAAACAGCCCTGAAACAATGTCTCCAGCGACAAATATTTTATAAAATTTGCCCGATAATCGTACTGAATATGACACAGTGTAAAAGTGGGAGTATTAGGGAGTATTCTGCAGTATATGGGCGTATTTTTTTGGATACTCGGTTAAGGGGTAATATAATGGTTTATTGTCCCATTTAAACTGCCTTATTCGGGTTTTTCTCTTTTGACTTATCACTTTTTGTTTGCTAAAGTACACTAGTTTTCAGGGCTCCGAAGTACAATATGAAGCTAAAAGATACCCGCAAGGAGGTTATGTAAAATCATCACCGGCAGGCTTTAATAGTAGCTTCATTGCACTCGGTTGACCGGTTTCTCCCGCCACTTCCCTGTTTTTTGGTTCCCTTTGTATTAATGATTTAGCATTGTTATGGCTGATAAAGAACATAAGATACGCTGCCAGAACCTGTGGAAAATCTTTGGTCCAAGTCCGCAGGGTATACTTGATTCCATTACGAATGGCGCCTCCAAGCAGGAGGTCATGGAAAAAACAGGGCATGTTATCGCTATGCGAGACGTCTCCTTTGAGGTTCAGGAAAATGAAGTATTTGTGGTTATGGGGCTCTCGGGAAGCGGTAAGTCCACCCTTGTACGCTGTATAAATCGTCTTATGGAGCCCACTAGTGGCTCTATATTCATCGAGGGCGCCAATGTCAGTGAAATGAGCAACCATGACCTCAAGGAACTGCGCCGCCATAAATTGAGCATGGTCTTTCAGCACTTCGGTCTCTTACCGCACAAGTCAGTTATCGATAATATCACGTTTGGTCTGGAGGTACGTGGGGACAGCAAGAAAGAACGGCAGGAAAGAGCCCAAAACACCCTGGAGCTGGTAGGACTGGGTGGCTGGGAGAGTTCGCGGATTCAGGAACTGAGCGGCGGTATGCAGCAACGGGTTGGCCTGGCCCGTGCCCTCGCGGTTGGTCCGGAGATACTGCTCATGGACGAGCCTTTCAGCGCCCTCGACCCTCTGATACGCAGGCAGATGCAGGAAGAATTCATTAACCTGCGGTCCACAATGAAGAAGACGGTGGTTTTTATCACCCACGACCTGCTTGAGGCATTGACTCTCGGTGATCGTGTCGCCATTATGCGCGATGGCGCCGTAGTCCAGCTGGGCACCCCGGAAGAAATTGTTCTCAAGCCAGCTGACGATTATGTCCGTGAATTTGTCAAGGATGTCCCCCGTGGCAAAGTGATTCCGGTCAATACCATTATGGAGAAGCCACCGCTGGTAACAAGAGGAGAGCAATCAGTAAGCGCCGCCATCGAGGATATGGAGAGAAAAGATGCCGACCTTACCTTTGTTGTTGACGCAAACGGGTGCTGCGAGGGCGTCCTCACTCTGAAAGAGGCCATAGCCGCCAAAGATAACGGGTCGGTCAAAACCGGGGAAGTTGCCAGCCGGGAATTCCCCACCACTTCACCGGATGCCCCGCTGGAGCAGTGCCTGTCACTGGTAGCCGAAGATGATACGCCAGTGGCGGTACTGGACAAGCAGCAACACCTGGTGGGCGTTGTTACCCGACCAGTTTTGCTCAGGGCCGTACAGTCCAACGACGACGATAACGGTGAGCCCGGACGTCACCATAGTCAGCGGTGACGAATATTACAAAAAAGGAGGATTGATATTTGAAAAAACTAATCACTTTTCTACTGCTGACAATCATCATTGTAAGCCTAGCCGCAATCGGCTGCGGCGAGAAGGGAAAAGAGCCCATCAAGCTCTCTGACCTGAACTGGGGCAGCGCCCACTTCCAGTCGGAGCTAGCCCGGATACTCATTATACACGGCTATGGCTATCCGGTGGAGCTTGTTGGCGGCAAGACCATCGCCCTGTTTACGGCAGCCCGCACCGGGGATATTGATGTCTTCATCGAAGGCTGGATGGCCAACCAGCAGGAAGCCTATGACGAGGCCATAGCCGCCGGTGACGTCGTGCATCTGGGCGTCCTGAACAACGACAACTGGCAGAGCCTGTTCGTAGTACCGACCTATGTAATCGAAGGCGACTCCGCCCGCGGTATCCAACCTATGGCCCCCGACCTGAAGAGCGTCGAAGATTTGAAGAAGCCCGAGATTATCGAACTCTTTGCCGACCCGGAGGACCCGGGGAAGGGGCGGATTCT
>CAYZOI010000024.1:0-18244 GCA_964480145.1 uncultured Dehalococcoidaceae bacterium
AAGTTATTGTAATGGGTAGCATAGCAGGCGTCAAGAAAGGGGGAGTGGTTATGCGGGGTATATATATGGCGTTTAAACGTGGAAGGTAAATTTCATTTTGTGCTACGCTTTACCCTCTTCCGCTTCGGCTTATTCCAGTAGGGAGGAACCATTTGCTAAGGTCTGCCATTTCTCAGCCTTTACAGTAGCAACAGCATCAGTCCGCATTTTCATAATCTCACTGTCGCTCAGTTTCAATTGTCTCCATAGTTTCTTCTCTTCCTTCAGCGCTATCTCTCGTGACTTCTTTTCCGCTATCCAAGATTCTTCAAGGCGATTTGCATCTCCAGGATTAGGAGTGAATCGGGTAATAATATTTGCTTGTTCTTGTTTAAGAGATAGATAGTCTTCAAATCTTCTTTGATATGCATAAAACATTGAAGAAGCAATTTCAGGTACAGATGTAATCTTCTGCCTACGTCTTAGGATTTCTTGTGCTGATTGTGCAACTCGTTTAGTGGCATTAATTAATTTTTCCCTGGGTATATCAACTTGTCCACCGTGATACTGCACAAACACTTCATTAAAGAGAAGTTCCTCTATCTCCCTAAAGGCCCACAGCTTCATTTCCTCTTGCAAGTATGATAGACATTTATTACGTCCTTCTGGGTCTATTCTTTGTCTAAACATTTTTGTTTACCTCACGTGGCATTTACTTCTTCATTCCCTTCCACTTTGGCTTATTCTACTACCGTATCAAAGAATTGTCATATTATAAGCCACGTTCACCTAACAATCGCCGCGTAAAGCTTCAAACCTCACCGCCCCTTCATAATTGACACCTCAATCTGCCGTGCGTTAATATAGCCTTGAGTTTCACATTTTCTGGTTCCAAGTAGTATGAGCACAGGCAAACTGTATAAAATGGGTGATAGCGAGTTTGTGGCCGGCGTTAATTACCATGTTTTCCAGCATCCGGCGGCAACAAACTGGTGGGGAGAGCTGACCCTCGTCGAATCCATACCCCTCGATGAGGGCGACATGTTCGAGATAGAGTTCGAGGACCGGCGCCGGAGTAAATGCCAGCTGAAAAAGAGGGTGAACCGGGCGGTGAGCGGTCTTCCACCGCGTTATACATATCATATTACCGGCTTCAGCGCCATTGAGTAATTTCGGGTCCGGTGAAGTGCCGGTTTTCCAGTTTTAACAACCGTATTTAAAGGGGAAGCAAAATGGTTGATGGTATGTCGGAAATGAACAAGGTGAATATCTTCCGTTCCCCGAACAAGGTCATATTCGGTAACGGCACCGTTTCCCAGGTTGGTGCCGAGGTGGAAAAAAAGGGTGCCCGGAAGGCGCTCATTGTCACCGACGCCGGGGTGGTCAAAGGCGGTTTGACCCGCGAAGTTGAAGAATCCCTTAAAGCACAGAAAATAGAGTACGGACTGTTTGACCGTGTGGAGGCCGAGCCGCCGGCCCACATCGTGGACGAATGCGCCCGGGAGATAAATGAAAAAGGGTATGACATTATCATCGGCGTCGGCGGGGGCAGTTCGCTGGATGTTGCCAAAGGCGCTTCCATAGTGGTCACCAATGGCGGCGGTGTGCTTGATTACGTCGGCAGGGAGATGATTCCCCGCGCCGGCGTGCCCAAGATTCTAATCCCTACGACGGCAGGCACGGGCAGCGAGGTAAGCTGGGTATTTGTGGTAACCGATGAAAAAGATAATGATAAAAAGGTTATTTTCAGCTATTACAACCTGGCCGATGTCGCCATTGTTGACCCGCTGCTCACCCTATCCATGCCACCGAACTTGACGGCAGATACCGGCGTGGACGCACTGACCCATGCCGTGGAGACATATGTTTCCCGCACTTCAACTCCCTTCGGCGACGTCCTGGCTCTGGAGGCTATCCGCTTGATTGGCGAGAACCTGCCGGTAGCTTACGCCAAGGCGGAGAATGTGGAAGCCAGATATAACATGTCGCTGGGGGCAACGGTGGCCGGGCTGGCATTCGGCAGCGGCGGGGTGGGAGCGGTTCACGCGCTGGCCTACGTTCTGGATACGGAGTATCATATGTCGCACGGGCGGACCAATGCCATCATGTTGCCCTACGTGGTCGATTACAATAAAACGGGCAACCCGGCGAAATATGCCCGTATTGCGCAGGCGATGGGTGAGAAAACCGAAGGCCTGTCCGATTATCAGGCGGTGGAGCGGCTGGTTCTCCGGCTGCACCAGCTGCTTGCCGATGTCGGGATACCTGATAAACTGAGTGCCTACGGCATATCGGCAGATGACCTCCCCAGGCTGGTGGCAGGTGGCATGAAGCAGAGTCGGCTTTTTGCTGTAAACCCACGCGACCTGACCGAAAAGGATGTGGAAAAGATATACCGCAGTGCGCTATGATTGAACAAGAAGCTAAACCAAAATTAACACAGGCGTAATTCTGGCAATACAGGAGGTAGACGTTGAGCGAAGAAAAATATCTGGCAGCATTGAGGGAGAGCATTGTTAATCTGGATTTCGCCGCCGTGGCGAAAGCAGCCGAGGAGGCTATGAAGTCCGGTGTCGATGCGAATACGGCCATTAACGATGGTATGGTTCCGGGCATGGCCATCGTGGGCGATAAATATGATAAGGGCGATTACTTTCTGTCAGAGCTCGTGGTGGCGGCGGAGGTGATGAGGGAAGGGATTAAGGTGGTAACACCATATATCAAGGGCGAAGGCGCCGGGAAAATTGGCAAAGTGGTGATTGCCACGGTGGAGGGAGACCACCACGACCTGGGTAAAAACATTGCCACCAGTCTCCTGCAGGTGCAGGGCTTTGAAGTGATTGATCTGGGTGTTGATGTCTCCACCGAGAACATTGTCAATGCCGTGAAAGAGCACCAGCCGTCTATTGTGGGCATGTCAGCACTGCTCACGCTCACCATGCCCAAGATGGGCGAGGTAATCGAAGCGCTGAAGGCATCTAGCATGAGGGATAAGGTTAAGGTTATCCTCGGCGGCACGCCGATAACGGATGAATTCGCCGCCAGCATCGGTGCCGACCACAAAGCGGTCAATGCCCTGGAGGGAGTCAAGAAGTGCGTGGAGTGGGTCAGCGCTCAGGAGAGGAGGAACTAGAATGGCCGAGATGACGCGTCGAGAGAGGATTTTGAAGGCCAGCAGTCGGGAGCGGGTGGACAGGTTGCCCTTTTTCCATAACTGGCGGCACATGCAGACCGGCTGGGCGGAGAGAGAGGCCCGCAACCGGGGGATGGGCATCAGCTGGGCAAGGGCAAGCTATGTGGCCAAGATACATGATGTGGATATATCGGAGCAGTGGCTGAAGAAGAACGGACAGACAGTCTATCATCGTACCTTCACCACGCCGGTGGGAGCAGTTTATCAGGATGAGATGAGGGCGCCCGGAACGGGCCAATGGCACGGGATGCGCGGCTGGAATGACATAACACCCTGGTATGTTGAGCGCCTTATCAAAGGACCGGAAGATTACAAGGTCGTGAAATACATCGTGGAGCATACTGAGTATATCGCCGACTACTATCCCCTTGAGCAGGCCAAAAACTGGCTGGGCGATGAAGGTATTGTTATGGATATTCAACCCCACCAGCCGATGCAGACGCTGATGATTGACTGGGTGGGGAGTGAGGGGGGACGGTTTTTCATTCACCACGCCAAGTATCCTGACCTTGTCGAAGAGCTGTGCCAGGCCATTGCCAAGAGCCGCGAGCCCATGTACGAAATAGGCGCCAAATCGCCGGCGGACATTATCTGGTGCGGCGATAATATCGACGGTGTGCTGGTCAACCCGAGGCTCTTTGAGAAATACTTTATGCCTGAGTACGAGAAAATGGCCAAAATCTGCCATCAACACGGCAAGCTGCTGGCCAGCCATATGGACGGCAGAGTGGGAGTGCTCAAAGACCTGATTGCGAAAACGTCGGTGGACATTATCGAGGCGTTGACACCGCCGCCAATGGGCGACCTTTCTATCGGAGAAGCCCTTGCCTGCTGGCCGGACAAGGTCATCTGGGTGGGCTTCCCGGGGTCGGTGTATATGATGGGGTCGGAGGCTACCAGGGAACACGCACTGAACCTGCTTCGAGACACGGTGCCCGGCGAAAGGCTGTGCATTGAAGCGTCCACGGAGAATATCGTCTCCAACGAAAACCTGCTGATGCTGACCTCGGTGCTGGAAAACGCGGAGCTGCCCCTGACTTCGGAAAAGGTCGACCAGATAGAAAAGTCGTTGAAATAATGCTTCGCGCATTATAGAGGCATTGTGATGGCTCTGCTGGACCTGATAAAGCAGCGGAAAAGCGTTCGCCGTTTCCTAGACCGGCCCGTGGAGCGGGAGAAGATTTTAATGTGCCTGGAGGCGGCACGGGCGGCGCCCTCTGCCTGCAACTCGCAGCCGTGGCGGTTCATCGTCGTTGATGACCCGGAGCTAAAGAAAAAGCTGTGTGAAGGAGCTTTCCGCGGCATCTATTTCATCAATGCTTTCTGCAAGAAAGCGCCGGTCATCGCGGTTATTGTCTCGGAGAAGGGCAGATTCCTGGCCCGCATCGGTGGCATGTTCCGTGGAACACGGTATTATCTCATTGACATCGGTATCGCCGGCGAGCATTTTGTCCTGCAGGCGGAAGAGATGGGGCTTGGTACCTGCTGGCTTGGCTGGTTCAACGAATCGGCGGTAAAGAAGGCGTTAAGTATTCCGAAAAATAAAAAGATAGACGTTTTGATTGCGGTGGGCTACCACGACGAGAAGAAGGTAAAAACAGCGCACGATAGAGAACCGCTGGAGAAAGTCGCCTCGTTCAATGCTTACTGAAAAAATTGGAGGCGACGACCGGATTCGAACCGGTGAATAGGGGTTTTGCAGACCCCCGCCTTATCCACTTGGCTACGTCGCCTCTGGAGCGGAAGACGAGATTCGAACTCGCGACCCTCTCCTTGGCAAGGAGATGCTCTACCACTGAGCCACTTCCGCTTTGCTATTCAGTTGGTGCCGAAGGGGGGATTTGAACCCCCACGAGCTTGCGCTCACTAGCCCCTCAAGCTAGCGCGTCTACCAGTTCCGCCACCTCGGCCCGGTCTTATCTGGCAGGAGTGGGAGGACTCGAACCCCCGACCGGCGGTTTTGGAGACCGCTGCTCTACCAAACTGAGCTACACTCCTCTGTTCAAGCTTTACAATTTTAGCATAGCTGTTAATTAATGTGAAGCAGTGCTCTCCCCCTCAGTGCCCCTGTATGTTTCCCTTTGTCCACCGCCACCGCCCCGTTAACTATTACATAGTCAATCCCAACGGGATATTGCTTCGGCTCTTCAAAGGTGGCTTTATCGGCAATGGTCTCCGGGTTGAATACGACCAGGTCAGCGACCAGTCCCTCTTTCACCAGGCCGCGGTCGCTCAGACCGAGGCGCTGCGCCGGCGCTGACGTCAGGTGGCGGATAATTTCTTCCAGGCTGAGTACACCCAGTTCACGACTGTAGCGTGCTATAAAGCGGGGAAAGGTGCCCCAGGCGCGGGGATTGGGCCTGTCGCCAACGAGGATGCCGTCGCTGCCGGCCATATGACAGGGGTGCTTCATGATGCGCTGCATATCCTCTTCGTTGCCGAGAAGGCTGAGATGGCCAACTGCCAGCTCCTCTTCCCGCATCAGGTCGCAGGCAAAATCGACCACCTCCCTGCCGGCCATACCGGCCGCTTCGAGTATGGTCTTGCCGACATAGAGACTGTTTTTTGCAGAGGGCACGCAGGTCAGGACAACCTTGTCCCAGGGAACATTCAAAGCCCTTATTTCGGCGCTTATTTTGTCCTTCGTTTCAGTCTGACTTAACCTCTCCAGGACGGCCTCCGGCCCGCCCTCGTGAGCCCAGCGCGGCAGGAAGACGAGTAGCAACGTGCTCTGAGCGATGTAAGGATAGCTGTCAAAGGTAGCGTCAACGCCTTTAGCCCGCGCTTCGTCAATGAGTGCCAGCATCTCGGCTGATGTACCCTGGCTGGTGGGGTATGCCACCGAGAAATGCGAGAAGTGCGTCTTCACCCCGGTCTTCTCCGCAATCCGTAGCACTTCCTTGATGGACTCAATCAGACCGAGGTCGTTTTTCCGCACGTGCCAGACGGATACACCGCCGTATTCGGCGACCGTCTCACAGATTTTTATCAGTTCTTCCTCTTTGGCGTAGCGACAGGGGAAGTAGTCAAGACCGGTGGAAAATCCAACGGCTCCCTCTTGCATTCCCTGCGCCATCAGCGCCTGCATTTCCGCCATTTCCCCGGCGTTGGCGGTGCGGTCGACAAAGCCCATGGTTTCCAGGCGCAGGGCGTTGTGGGGCACGAGGTAGGCCACGTTAATGGCTACTTTCTGGTTGAAATCGGCAAGGAACTCGGCGACCGTGTTCCAGGCCCAGGCAATGTTCGGATTGCCGTTCAGTCCGGCGAGGTAGCTCCGCATCATCCGCAGGTTATCGGGGGATAGGGGGGCGTAGGACAGGCCATCCAGCCCAATCAGGTCGGTGGTGACACCCTGCATCACTTTTGCCTCATGCCTCGGGTTAGCCAGTATCATAACGTCGGAATGGGTGTGCATGTCGATGAAGCCCGGGCAGACCACGAGTCCAGAGGCATCGATTACCCGGCTTGCTTGAGAAGATTTGATACTGCCAATGGCCGCTATTCGCTCACCCTGAAGGCCAACATCAGCACGGTAACCGGGGTTACCAGCCCCATCGATTACCCGGCCTCCCCGTATTATAAGATCTAACATAGTTCCTCCCTAATACCACGAATTCCTATCGTAAACCTGTGGCACAAGTTTACTGCATAGGCGGTTGCCGGTCAAACTATCGTGGTTCCCACAGTTTGACGGTAAAGGAGCTTATGCCGTAAAGTATTGAGGATTATTCAGGCCATGAATCATCACGTGGCTGAGTAGCTCACAGCGTAGTAAGAAGGAGGTATCAAAACATGCCATACGGTTCAGGGAAATATACCTACGAACTGGTAGACGGCTGGGCAAAGCTGCCCAAAGGCGCATCATTTCTGGACATCGGCGGCATCTCTATCGATGCACAGGACCGCGTTTTTGTGCTGAACAGGAGCACCGAACATCCGGTAATGGTCTTCGACCGCGAAGGCAACTTTCTGACTTCGTGGGGACAGGGTTTGTTCAAGCGGGCTCATGGCAGCGGTGTTGGTCCGGACGGTTCCATCTATTGCACCGATGATGAGAACCATACCGTGCGCAAATTCAGCCCGGAAGGGAAACTGCTGATGACGCTGGGCAACGAGGACCAGCCATCGGATACCGGCTACGTGCCGAAATGGTTCGATTTCTTCTGGAGCCTGAACACTATAGTCAGAGGCGGCCCGCCGTTCAACCGACCCACCGGGGTAGCGGTGGCTGAATCGGGCAACATTTACGTTGCTGACGGTTACGGCAACGCCCGGGTACACAAGTTCACCTCGGACGGTAAGCTGCTGCTATCGTGGGGTGGACCGGGCTATGGCCCGAGCGAGTTCCGTCTGCCGCATGATATATTCGTGGACCAGCAGGAGCGGGTGTGGGTTCCGGACCGGGAGAACAGCCGTATCCAGATTTTTGATAGCAATGGGAAATTCCTGGACCAGTGGGAGAACGTTTTCCGCCCCACCGATGTTCACATCGATGATGATGGTGTCGTATACGTCTCCGAGCTGTCTCTGCGGGTAAGTATTTTCAGCCCGGACGGCGAAGTGCTGGCGCGCTGGAGCACGCAGGAAGGAGCAAATCTGGACGACGCGCTTTTTGTCGCTCCTCATACGATTGCGCTTGACTCCCGCGGAGACATCTACACTGGTGACGTCTCCTGGACATCCAATAATAGACATATTGACCGGGGCTCTAATGTGCTGCGAAAATTCGTCCGCAAATCATAGCTGAAAGATAGAAACGGGAGAGACGATGACCAGCAAAAAAGTTATTGTACCCGAGACCATCCATCCTGCCGGGCCGGAGATTTTAAAGCAGGTGGCTGAAGTTATTTCTTTACCGGAGCAGCCCGGGAAGCCTTTAAGGGAGTTCACTGACGAAGCGCATGCCATCATTGTCCGGTTAGGGGAGATAGACCGGGAAATGCTGGAGCAGGCAAAGAACCTGATGATTATTGCCAAGCACGGCGTCGGCTACGACAACATCGATATTGAAGCGGCCACGCAGAAAAAAGTGGTGGTTATCAATACGCCGCTGGATAACGCCGAATCAGTTGCCGAACATGACCTGGGTCTGATGCTCGCTATTAACAAGAAGATAGTGGTGGCCGACCGGAGTATCCGTCTGAGCAAGCCGAAGCCGCGGGAAGATTTGGTCGGGGTGGAGCTGAAGGATAAGACACTGGGTCTCATCGGCGTGGGCCATATCGGCTCCACGCTTGCCGACCAGTGCCGGGCGGCATTCAATATGGATGTTATCGCGTACGACCCGTATGTTTCGAAGGAAAAAGCCGCCCGGTTTGGCGTTACCAAAATTGAGAAACTGGATGACATGCTGCAGGGCGCCGATTACGTTGTCATCTGCGTTCCGCTGACCAAGGAGACGGCCAACCTCATTGGCGCCAGGGAATTGAATCTGATGAAGCCTGATGCTTTCCTGATAAACAGCTCGCGGGGTGGCATTGTTGATGAGCAGGCTCTTTACGACTCTCTGGTCAAAGGCAAAATCGCCGGGGCGGCGCTGGACGTTTTCCTCAAAGAGCCGCCACCTGCAGACCACCCGCTGTTCCGCCTGGACAACTTCATCGGTACGCCGCATATTGCCGGCGGCACCACGGAGGCGATGCGGCGGATGGCGACGACATGCGCGGAGGAAATTCTCAGGGTGTTCCGCGGCGAAAGGCCGAAATTTCCCATAAATCCTCAGGTGCTTGATTAGCCGCTAAAAATCCCCCTAAATCCCCCTTTGCAAAAGGGGGACATCATGAAGTAAAAAGGGGAGGTGTTTGTTTATCCACTCCCCCTTTTTTATTATTAGAGCTCTGAAATCACGTATCTCTAGACGAAAGTCATACCGCCGTCAACCAGCAGTGTCTGGCCGGTGATGTAGCTGGATGCCTCCGAGGCTAGAAACACGGCGGTGCCCGCATAGTCTTTTGGATAAGCCTCCCGGCCTAACGGTATATTAGCAATGATTTTTTTCAACTCATCCGGATTATCTTCAAAGTATTTCTGGTTGATTGGCGTCATAGTCAGTCCCGGGCCGATGGCATTGACGTTGATATTATACTTGCTCCACTCGAGGGCGAGGGCACGGGTCAGTTGGGAGACGCCGGCTTTGCCTGTGGCATAAACCCCTCGTCCTGGCTGTACTATCTGCGACAGTATGGAAGAGATGTTGATGATTTTGCCCTTTTTCTTTTTAATCATCTCTCTGCCAACGAGCTGGCAGCAGAGGAAGAGGCCTCTGAGGTTGGTATTGATTATAGTATCCCACTCGTTCTCCTCAAATTCCTCCAGCGGTTTGCGTATCATCACGGCGGCGTTATTGACAAGGATATCTATTTTCTGGAACTGGTTCATCACCTTTTCCACCATGGCGGCAATGGAAGTCTTCTGGCTGACATCGGTGGGGATGGCTATAGCATTAAATCCCTCTTTTTGCAGTGTTTCGGCCGCTTTCTGCCCCTCGGCGGCACGTCGGTTGGCGATGATCACCGTCGCTCCGGCACTGACAAGACCCTGGGTGATGCCGAAGCCAATGCCCTGGTTGCCACCGGTGACGATGGCGATTTTCCCCGACAGGTCAAACATATTCATTGTCCGGCCTCCTTACTTCATCTCCTGATGGAATTTTTTCAGCTTGTTCTGGAATCCCGGCTTGTCCCAGACTTCCGGGTTGACCAGGGTCGCTGGCTTCTCACCATCAATCATCTGGCGTATCTGCTGGGCAATCAGTTCCCACATGGTGATGTAAAATTCATCGGTCATGGCGATGGAATGTGGCGTAACAATGACGTTTTCCAGCTTGAACAGGGGGTTGTCCGCTGGGGTTGGCTCCTGCTCGAATACGTCGATGCCGGCGCCCGCTATCCAGTCTTCCTTCAGCGCTTTTACCAGCGCTGCTTCGTCGATGACCGGCCCGCGCGAGGTGTTGATGATATAGGCGGTCGGCTTCATCTTCTTCAGCTCTTTTTCCCCGACCAGATGGCGGGTCTTTTCACTCAGCGGACAGCTGACATTCACGAAGTCTGACTCGGACAACACGGTATCCATATCGACCAGCTGCACATCGGTGTCTTTGATGGCGTCCTGCGTGATGTAGGGGTCGTAAGCAATGTGTCTCATACCGAAGGGCTTGGCCAGACGGAACAGGTCATGCCCGATATTGCCGACACCGATTGAACCCAGAGTCTTTCCCATAAGCCCAATGCCCGGATACTTTTTTCTCCCGTCATCCCATTTCCCCGCCCGTGTTACGATGTCCTTGAGGCGGAGGCGCGTTGCCAGGGCGAGCATCATGGCCATGATGCCGGTGGCCACCGGACGACGCACTGCCGCCGGGATGATGAAGAGAGCGACTCCGGCATCGGTGCAGGCGGGCACATCCACCATGTCATAGCCGACTCCGCCCCGGTGGATGGAAAGGAGCTGCGGGCTGGCGGATAGTGTCTTCCTGGTCCAGTAGGGAGCGAAGGAAATCACCATATCGAACTCACGGGTCTGCTCCGTGGAAACCTCGGTCAGATACTCCTGGAACTTGTCCCAATCCACGTCTGCCATCTTGTCCAGGATAGATGGTCCAGGTCCGGGGCTGACGGACTTTCCTTCTGCATCAAACAGGTCGCGGGTAACGGCCACTCTGGCTTTTCTGCCCATGTTACGGTTCCTCCTGCTATGTTTGTATTGCGATATATGTTAGAGCACGCTGTTAGAAGAGTTTAATCTATCAATTCGTGTGCCCGTTCAATTGCCGGGCGCAGCGCTTCAACGTTGCCGTTGAGAACGGCGCCAACCAGAAGCAGGTTATAGCCTGCTTTTGCCCATTTTGCCAGCGTTTCGGGAATGAAGCCCCCGATGCCGGACACTTTGCCCGCTTTCTGGCATATCTGGAGAATCTGCTGCAGCTTCTCGTTCACTGCGGGAGATGTGACCACTTCGGTGGCCACGGCTTTGGGATCCATGTTGCCGATATCTAATGCCAGGTCAAACGGCCCGACAATCGTACCGGTGACACCTTCCAGGCTCAGAATACGGTGCAGGTTACTGATATTCTCCAGGCTTTCCGTCTGGGGAAACAGTACTGTATTGTCGTTAACGTAATCCATTAGGGAGCGGAACGGGACTTTGGTCAGGTCCTGGGAATCAATCAGATATGGGCTCAGGCCAATGCCGGTGCCCCGGCGCCCGATGGGAGGGTAATACGACATGTTCACACCGTGAGCGGCTTCGCCCATAGTATTTACCAGGGGAAGCATCAGTCCGTTCACTCCGGCATCCAGATAGCACCGGTAGAAAGCGGCCTTATCCTCGGTTCGCATGATAAGCGGCATATCCATCTCGCGGCAGACTCGGATATATTCCCAGATCGTCTCCTTGTTAATCAGGCTGTGCTCCGTTTCCAGCATTAAAAAACTGTCACCCAGCTTTTTCAGCGCTTCGACGGTCTTACCCGGCTCACCCCCCGGCCCGATGAGCTGCCCGTAAACCTTCTCGCCGGCCAGCATTTTCTTTTTCAGGTTTAAGGTTGCGTTCAGTCCCAAAGTCAAATTCCTCCTTAAAAAGATTTCCAGTGCTGATGAGATAAGGCACCATCAGCAAGATTACCCAAACTGCTCGCTCTGTGTCAAGTTAATCCCGATAACCGGTTTGTGATTCACAGTCATTGCTGTTATAATTGAGTGCAATTTTGCGTGGAAAAACAATGCGGGGGAATTCAATGAAAGCTGAAATTATGTCCATCGGTACCGAACTGCTCCTCGGCGAGATAGTTGACACGAATACCCCGTATCTGGCTAATCAGTTGTCCGTACTCGGGATTGACCTCTATTTCACCTCCGCCGTGGGTGACAACTCGGCGCGGTTGCTGGGTACTCTCAAGCAGGCATGGGACAGGTCAGATATCATTCTCACCACCGGAGGCCTCGGCCCCACGCAGGACGACATCACCCGTGACGTTATTGCCGCACTACTGGGTGAGGAGATGGAAGTGGACCCGCAGTTAAAGCAGGAGCTGATTGACTTTTTTACCCGACGGGGCATAGAGATGCCGGAGAGCAATATCAGACAGGCAACGGTTATCCCTTCGGCCACGGCGCTGGTTAACCCACAGGGCACCGCCCCTGGCTGGTGGGTGGAAAAAGAGGGAAAGATTATCGTGGCTATGCCCGGTCCTCCGGGGGAGATGCATTATATGTGGGAAAACCAGGTTCTACCCAGATTGCAGGCAAGGGCAAGTGGGGTCATCCTGACGCGCATGATAAAAACGTTCGGTACGTCAGAAGCCAAGGTTGACGAGATGCTGGCCGACCTGACGCCTTCACCCAATCCGACGCTGGCGACTTATGCCAAACTCGATGGTATCTATATCCGAATCGCGGCGAAGGCAGAAAAGGAAGCAGAAGCAAGACGAATGGTAGATGGTCGTGAGGCTGACGTCAGAGCAATTCTGGGTGATATCATCTGGGGGATTGATGATGATACTCAGGAAGCGGTGGCGGGCAGAGCGCTTCTCGATAAAGGTCTGTCAGTAGCCGTTGCCGAGTCGTTCACCGGCGGTTTTCTGACCCAGACACTGGCCACGGAGGCAGACAGCGAGCGCTACTTCAAGGGCGGGCTGATTGCGGCGACCAGCGAGGCCAAAATGGCACTGGGCCTTGACCCGAAACTGGCCAAGGGCGAGGACAAAGCTGAGTTAGCCAGAGCAATGGCGGTTCTGGCGCGCCAGAAACTGGATGCCACGGTCGGCATTGGCATCGAGGGTGAAAGCGGTGTGGAACCGGAAAGCGGCATGGTGCCGGGTACGGTCTACATTGCCATTGACAGTGACGAAGTTGACGTGCATACCGTCCAGAGTTATTCCGGACGGCTCTACCAGATGAAACGAAGGGCAGCCTACTACGCACTCTTTGACCTGGTGAAGTTACTGAAGGCATAGGGCGCTCCGGTTTGCCGGCGTCTCATTACCTGTCATATTTGTTGTTTCCGCTTGCCCCTGAAAAGTGGCTGGCGTATAATCAAAATAGCGATACAAAGGAGGCATACCGAGCACTATGAAAGCAGTAGTTAAAGAAAAAGCAGCTCCCGGAGCCAAACTCATGGATGTTGATATTCCTGAACCTGGCCCAAAAGATGTCTTGATTAAGGTAAAGGTAGCGGCTATTTGCGGCACGGATATCCACATCATGGAGTGGACTCCTTTTGCTCAGGCCAGGCTCAAACCGCCGGTGATTTTCGGACATGAGTGCAGTGGCGAGGTGGTGAAAGCGGGCAGCCAGGTGGCCGATTTAGCGGTCGGCGACCTGGTGGCGGTGGAAACTCACATTCCGGACGGGACCTGTTTTATGTGCCGGACCGGGCTCCAGCATATCTGCCAGAATATGGCGATAATCGGCGTGCATACGGATGGCGTCTTTGCGGAATACGCGAAAATACCGGCCGTCTGCTGCTGGAAGCTTCCTAAGGATACCAACCCTGACCTGGGGGCCATTCTGGAGCCCTGGGGAGTGGCCGTGAACGGCATCCTCAAAGGAGAGATAAATAACCGAAGCGTGGCGGTATTCGGCTGCGGGCCTATCGGCCTCATGGGGCTCGGCTCCATTAACGCCTGGGGCGCCAGCAAGATATTTGCCGTCGAGCCCTCGGAAACCAGGCTGAAAATGGTTCCCCAATTTGCCCCTGATGCCGTCCTACTCAACCCCGCCAAGGAAGACGCGGTCAAGGCTATTATGGATGCCACCGGTGGACTGGGAGTTGACGTCGCCATCGATATCAGCGGCAATCCCAAGGGAATCCAGGGGGCATTGGCTGTGGTGCGACGGGCCGGCAGGGTCAGCCTGGTGGGATTGCCCTCGGATCCGGTAACACTCGACCTTACCGCCAACATCATTTACAAAGAAGCCAGGGTCTTCGGCAGCACCGGACGGATGATGTGGGACACCTGGTATGAAATGCAGAACCTGATGGAATCGGGGAAATTCGACCCGATGCCGGTAATAACCCACCGTATGCCGCTGGCGGACTTTGCCAAGGGAATTGAACTGGCGCAGGGTGGCAAGGCGGGCAAGGTTCTGCTTTATCCCTAGCTTGAGAGGACGGGAGTGATGGTACGGAAGCTGGGCATCGTGGCTGATGACCTGACCGGTGCCATGGACAGCAGCGGCTATTTTGCCGGCCTGGGATTCAGCACGGTGGTGGTCCTTGACCCGAATTTTTCCTGCGACGCTGCGATATTGGTCACAACCACCAACAGTCGCGCTGAAGACCCGGAAGTTGCCTGTGAGCAAGTACGCCGGACGATGCATGGTATGGCGGGCAGGGTGGTATACAAAAAAATAGACTCCACCCTCAGGGGGAATATCGGCGAAGAGCTGCAGGTAGTTGCTGAGGCAACGGCCAGTGAGAAAACGGTGGTGGCACCGGCTTTTCCGTCTGTGGGGCGGACCACGGTGGATGGAATTTTGCTGGTCAATGGGGTCCCGGTGGCGGAGACCCAGTTTGCCAACGACCCGATATCACCGGTAAAGGAATCGAGCATACCCGACCTGCTCGAGCAGTCCATGAACTGTCGGGTTGGCCGCGTTTCGATTGAGGAGATTGAATCCGGACCGGAAGCACTCAAACAGGCCATCGACGATAAGCCGGAAAGTACGGTGGTCTGTGACGTGACGGAGCCGTCACATCTTAATGGGATTGCCCGCGCCGCCGCGCTGGCGGAAGGGCGCTGGCTGCTCTGTGGGTCCGGGGGACTGGCGCGGGAATTGCAGGTGCTTCTCGCTGGTGTACCCAAGACGGGAGAGGTACAATCGAAAAAACAGTCGGCCGGGCCGGCGCTGGTGGTGGTCGGCACACGCAACCAGGTGGCCGCCAGCCAGTTAACCAGAGCACATGACGAGCTGGGTATTCCGATATTGAACCTGGAAACGGAAAAATTAAATACCGAAGAAATCCTCTCAGGTAAACCTGAGAGCGTATTAAAAGAGGCTGCCCCCCTGATAGGTGAGGGTAAAGGAATAGCCATATCATCGACCTTTTCACAGTATGTACCGGACCTGAAACAGGCAATGGCCGCAGTTATGGCCGAGATTGTAGCTGGCATTCTGGCGTCGCATAAATTTGCCGGCCTATTCCTGTCTGGAGGGGATATTGCCCTGGAGGTCTGCCGGCGGGTGCAGGTATCAGCCATTCAGGTTAATGGTGAGATTGAACCCGGTGTGCCGGCGGGAGAACTGATTGGCGGTTGGTATCAGGGGAAGAGGGTGGTTACAAAGGCGGGTGGTTTTGGTACGGATGAGGCGTTGGTGAAATCAATAACATATCTGGAAAGAGGTAATGTGACATGAGCGAACAAGAAAAAGCGTTGCTGGCCATCACGATGGGTGATGCGGCTGGCTCCGGGCCGGAGATAATAACCAAGGCACTGGCCGAGCCGGAGGTAAAGAAGCTGTGCCGGCCGGTGGTCATCGGGGATGCGGCGGCTATGAAAGAAGCCTTTACTTTTACCAGAGCTCCCGGCGAGGCGAGGGCAATCAGTAGACTGGCTGATGCCAGATTTCCAGAAGGCGTTGTTGAGGTCATAGATTTGCATAATATTGAACTCGACAAGCTGACCAGAGGGAGAGTAGACCCGATGGCCGGTAAGGCAGCCTACGAGTATATCAAACTGGGTACGGAAATGACGCTGGCCGGGGAAGCTGATGCCATCGTCACCTCGGCGATAAATAAAGAGGCGTTGAACAATGCCGGGTATCACTATGACGGACATACCCAGCTGCTGGCCGAACTCTGCGGTGTGAAGGACGTTGCCATGATGCTGGTCACGGGCAACCTGCGCGTCAGCCATGTATCGACCCATGTTTCATTAAGTGATGCTATCGAACGGGCGCGACCGCCGCGTATACTCACCGTGCTCAAACTTACCGAGGAGGCGGTTAAACAGATGGGCATCGCCGAGCCCAAAATCGCTGTCGCCGGTCTGAACCCTCATTCTGGCGAGGGCGGCCTCTTCGGAGACGAGGAGATTAAATACATCACGCCGGCCATTGAGGAGGCAAAAAGCCGGGGGATGAATGTCGTCGGACCACTGCCGCCGGATTCGGCATTCCTGCGAGCCCATGAAGGACAGTTTGACGCTGCCGTTGCCATGTACCACGACCAGGGGCACATTGCCGTTAAGATGCTGGGCATAACTTTCGGGGTCAATGTGACTCTGGGACTGCCCATTATCCGTACATCGGTAGACCACGGCACCAATTTTGGCAAGGCGGGGAAGGGCACCGCCGACCCGACCAGCCTCGTCGAAGCCATCAAGTTGGCCAGCGTGATGATACAGAACCGCAAGCGCCCTGCCAGATAAAGGAGCTCTTTATCCAGACAGGAGACGGAGCGTAATGGTTCGTAAAGATAAGCCGCTTACGTGCGCGCTTTCAAAGGGCAGTACGATGGCGTGGTCAACATGTACCATGACCAGGCGAACATCGCCCTCAAAATGGCCGGTTTCGGCGAGATTGTGATAATCTTCGGTCGGGCACCGGTCGTTATCACCACGCCCAGCCACGGGCCGGCCTACGGGAAAGCGGGGAAAGGCACTGCCGACCCCAATAACCTGCGCTCCGCTATTGAAGTGGCGGCATCTCTTGCCCGACACAGGCGGGCGCCGTAAATCAGGACTCCCGCCGGGTTAACTCCCGCTTTTTTCAATTATCTCGTAAAGCACACCATCAGGGCATTTGATAAAGGCTGCCCTCATGCTTGGATTGGCCTGAAATGGCTCGGTGACGATTTCGACGCTGTTGGCCCTCATTTTGGCGATAAACTCATCCATATTGTCTACCTCAAGGCCAATATGGTGTAAGCCGTGGCGAAGTCCCTTCCAGTCTTTGTCGGCGCCGGTAGCGCCGGAGATTCTCACCGGTATGCCACCGAGGTCTACATCGACCAATCGCCCGAAGGGCATCTGCTGCTCTTTGATGATTTTCGCGCCCATCACCCCGGTATAGAACTCGATTATCTTATCGGGTTCGGGGGTAGTGATATGAGTGTGTTCATGCTTGTATGCTGCCATAAGTTATGCCTCCTTTCTGCTTGTCCGTATTGTAGAGACGTGCTGCAAGTCTGTCAAGGGCTGATGGAAATGGGTAGTGTATCAATTTGAAAATCTACGGAATACTGCCCTACTGGTTACCTTTCCTTCTGGAAAAAATAAAGCGTAACAGAACTACGCAAGCAACGAATGGTAGCACAAAACCAATTATAGCTCCCACGATGCTTAAAAATCCTTCAGGTAACAAAGCATTCAAAATAGCTGATAAAAAGATACCAACCACAAACGCTAACAAGATAATAAGGCCAGTACCAATAAGCAATAACCGGTCTAGCAATTTCTTTCTTGCCATAATATTCTCACCCCCTGGCCGGATTATAACACGGACTGCCAGAAATACCTTGACAATGCTTGAGCGATAGGTGTTGTAATTGAGGATATAGTTGATTTGAAACCAAAATGATACACTACTTGGAAATGAACGTAGAAAAGAGGGCGGTTTGAAATTCGAGATTGGTTAATAGTAATATTAATAGCAGCCTTCAGGCGGAAAGCAATACGGCTATGGTAGACTGGCAGATAACCGCAACGACAATATACTGCGATGACGTTGATGATGAGGTAACCGTCATCGTCCATAGGGACGGCTCGGTGCGGTGCGTGGGTTTTGCCAAATACGATAAGCCGGACAGGGACACTGCCGGGTTAATGAGGCAGAAAAGCAGGCAACTGCAAAGGCAACTGGAATGTACCGGCCCCGAATGTCGCCGCGTTACCGATTACCGTGACCGGTTGCTTGCCGAAGAAGCAAATAAAGCGGGCCCGGCGGATTCTGCATAAGAAAATGGCTCAGGAAAGCAGCGAAAATAACGTCAAGGTACGGATTGATAACCTTTCTCTCTCCTTTGGCGGTGTCAAAGCCCTGATAGACGTGAGCCTTGACATACGGGAGAATGAAATCCTCGCCATCATCGGTCCGAACGGTGCTGGCAAGACCTGCCTGTTGAATTGCATAA
>CAYZOI010000025.1:0-18081 GCA_964480145.1 uncultured Dehalococcoidaceae bacterium
TGGGGGGCGGTTATCATCCCGCCTCCACCACCATGATATCGTCCGTGGTAGAGCCGGGAAAACGCGGCCGGGCACTCGGTTTTCACATGGTCGGCGGCAGCTTCAGCTACTTCCTGGCACCGCTCATTGCGGCTGGACTTGCCAGCGTTCTGGGCTGGCGCGGTCCGTTCCTCGCCATGGCCATTCTCAGCATCGGCATCGGCGTCATGCTCCACATCATACTTGGGAAACGCGTGCCAACCCGGAAAGCGGTGACCAGGGACACCAGCGGCTCCACGGAAGCTCCACCCGCTCCCGGGCATAAGCGCCGCCTGATAACCGTGGTGGTACTTAGCTCTTTCACCCAGGCACTGGTAATGTCCATCGTTTCTTTTATCCCGCTTTTCCTGGTCGATACTTTCAGCACGGGTAAGGAAACGGCGGCGGCTTCGATATCCCTCGTGTACCTCATGGGACTATGGGCGGGGCCATTTGGCGGCTACCTCTCCGACCGCTTTAGCCGGGTGGGGATAATCGTAACCGTGTGTTTTATGGCCGGCATCGTGATTTATCTGCTCAACATCGTGCCCTACGGAATCGGTACTGCTGTTGTATTGGTTCTTATCGGCATTCTAATGTACATCAACACCACCAGCGCACAGGCATTCATCGCCGACCAGACTTCAGCCAGAAACCGCTCCACAATGCTTGGTTTCTATTTCTTCGGCAATATGGAAGGCACCGGAATATTGACCCCAGCTCTGGGTTACCTGATTGACCACCTCGGTTTCCACACCAGCTTTACCATCAGCAGCGCGGCCATCGTGGTGGCACTTGTCGTCTGCTCTTCAATCCTGTGGCTGAGCCGGAGGTAACTGGTCTGATGTTACCTGAGCGGGCGGAGTGGCCCCCACGCATCACTTTCCCTGGCTCTTTTTCACCTCTTCCAGCCTGGCCACAAAGTCGTGCCTGGGTGGAGAGAAAATATCAATAACAGAAGCTCCCTTGTCGGTAAAATACGCTCCATGTTCTGTATTTGACGGTAAAACGATAACATCGTCCTTTTCAACATGATATTGTTTGCCCTCAATTATAAAATCAATGGCACCATCCAGAACCATTAACATTTGTTCATTTTCATGACGATGAGGGGGAAGTTGGGCGTTTGGTTCCGCACTGGCAAGGCTGATGGTTATCTTATCATGAGATATAATACGGGCGGTAATACTAGGGACCAGCTCTATAGCGGGAACTTCGGTGTAGTGAGTAACGTACTTGCTGTATTCCTCTCGAGTGGCCGCAGGTTCTTTCCTCTCCATATTTTCGGTAATCCTCCTTCTTTATATTTTTTAACCAGAGAAAACACCGGCAACCTCATTTTATTCAGCGGTCACCGGCACTTCCTTCTTCACATACCCAATCTGATATGCTGTTGTGAAGGTGTTTTACACCAGGCAAGCTCTATTATATTCCTTTCATCAATGAAGTCAATACTATTGCTGGTCGGTAGGTACTGGTGGCTGCCAAGGGTGTCTGGATAGTAGTATTTGCCGATAGCTCACGATTATAGCGAAAGCTAGAAAGACAAATACCCAATTGGCAATAGCGGGAATAGGGGGAAAGACTAGTGCCCAGAAGCTGTAAGCTGCTGCGTTTGCAAGTGCCAATGAACTGAACATAGAACACAAACCAATAGGCTCAGATAGACGTGTCTCGCGATACCTTAAATAGTAATTAGACAAGTAGAAGATAAATAGAAAAACCCATCCCCACATATAACTTAGGAGAGAATCAACTATACTAGCAGCGAAAAACATCAGTGCCAAGTATGTTACAGCTACCATTATCATAAGCATGAGCCAGAATCTAGCAATAGGTCTATCTGAAAAAGGACGCCCACGGCTCAGTGTTGCAGTGCCAAACCAAGTTGAGAACGCACCATAATATACGGCTAAGATAGCCCAAAAGTTCAAACTAGTTATTTTCGGTGGAAACAATAATTCATTAAAGTGAATAAGGCTAGAAGCAAGGACGACTGCTAGGAACATTGGTGCAAGTTGGGGTGCCTCTAAGATCCTACCATATGAGGAGTATGTCTGATTAGTACTCATTTCTATTACCTCCTATCTAGGTTTTTGAATCAAGTGAATTGAATTATAGTCCTATCTGGTGGGATGTCAATACCCTATCGACTTCAGCAGTGGCCTCCACTATATGAGGCTTTTCCTCCTCATCAGCAACCTTTCGAGGTGTGCCCTACCCTTAAGTACTTGCTTCAAAGGTACTAATTTACCATATTTGTTCTGTTGCTTTGTTGCTTTATAATATGTATTATGTAAACAGAGTAACACAGTCATGGAGCGGCAATGCCAAAAGGGATTCTCTCTGTAATCATACTTTTCGTTACCATACTGGCCATTAGTTGCCCAGTGTTCTGCCCGGTCAATCCCACAGACAGGATAGCGCGGGCAGAATCCGGCCCTGACCTTACCATTGAGGTGACAACCAGTTCACCGGGAACACCGTCCCTGGGGGACGACGTAACCTTCATCATCACCGTCAGCAACCGGGGCACGGCCACTTCAGGCCAATGCTACGTCGCCTACTATATTGATGGTGATTATGTTACCGATGACTACGTGAGTGCCATTGCCCCCGACGCCAGCGCCGAATACACTTTCACCTGGGCTGCCGAAGCCGGCATACATACCTTCACCGCAGTGGTCGATTACAAGGGGCAGGTTAACGAAAGCGATGAGTACAATAACGAAAAAACCTACACCCTATCAACACTGGGCGCTGATCTGATAATCGATTCTATAACCTGGTCGCCATCAAATCCTAATGTTGGCAGTACTGTTATTTTCTCCATAACCATAAGGAACCAGGGCACTATTGCCGCCAGTTCAAACCGAGTGGATTTTTACATCGACGGCATTTCACGGGGCTACAAGGATGTCGAGAGAATAGACCCGGGGGGAACACTGACCAAAACCTTCTCCTGGTTCGCCAAGGCAGGCCCGCATGAGATTAAGGCTATCGTTGACCAAAACGACTCCGTGCCGGAGATTAATGAAAACAATAATGAAATGACGGTGCTCTTCTCAGCTCTCCTTCCCGACCTAATCATTGATGATATCTCATGGTCTCCTACGGAACCATCGCTTAGCGATAATGTGAGCTTTACTGTAACTGTTACCAATCAGGGCAGCGGCGTATCAGGCAACTCCACCATCAATTTTTACGTTGATGATGCCTACCTGGATACAGAACGGACCAGTAAATTAGAAGCCGGTGCTTCTGAAAACGTGACCTTTTCCTGGATTGCCAAGTCGGGCACGAACGTTATAAAAGTCGTTATTGCCACGGGGGGCTTTATTACCGAGAGCGATGAGACCAACAATGAGAAAACCGTTACCCTCTCACCGAGTCTCTCCGACCTGATAATCGATTCTATAACCTGGTCACCGGCTGCGCCCTCGGTGCGCGATAACATCACCTTTACCGTAACCGTAGAGAACCAGGGGAGCGGCGACTCTGACGAGTCCAGAGTTGACCTGTATATTGATGGTGTCAGCACAGGCTATAAGACGCTGGAGCAGATAGATGCCGGTGACGACAAGCAGGTAACCTTTACCTGGAGAGCCGAAGAAGGTTCGCATCAAATACAGGCCGTTGTAGACCGGCTTGACGATGTGCCCGAGAGCGAGGAGTCTAATAACGAAAAAACGGTTACCTTCTCAATTCCGCCTCCTGATTTAATCATCGAGCAGATAGCTTGGACGCCGTCCGAGCCGGCTATCGATGATGAGGTGACATTTACCGTCACGGTAAAAAATCAGGGGGAGTCTGGCTCTGATTATGCCCATATCGCCTATTTCATTGATGATGACCGCGTATCTTCTGGTTACGTGGATCCGATATCCGCCAACTCGACCGATAACATGACCTTTACCTGGACTGCCACCACCGGCGAACATGCCATCAAAGCTTTTATTGATTTCACCGGGATAGTTACCGAAAGCGATGAGGCCAATAATGAAAAGGTGAGCACCCTGGTCCCTCTTGGCCCTGACCTCATAATAAAAAGCATCGACTGGTCACACGATGACCCTGCCGTAGGAGAAACGGTTACCTTTACCGTAATCGTGGAGAATGACGGAAGCCGCCGGGCCGGCAGTTCACTGGTCCACGTCTATATTGATAACAGCCCGAGAGGCTATCAGGACATTCCGGCAACTGACCCCGGCACAACGGTCCCCAGAACCTTTGACTGGAAAGTGACGGATGGCCTGCATACGATACGGGCGGTTGTTGACGATTCGAACCTGGTAGTCGAGACCAGCGAAAAAAATAATGAAACTCTGATTGTCTATCCCGCGCCTGACCTCGCCTTTGAAGCCGTTACCTGGAGCCCGGTTAACCCGTCACCGGGTGACAAAGTAACTCTGACCGCATACGTCAAGAACAAAGGCAGCCGCAGGGCAGGGAGTTTCCAGATATACTTCTACATCGACGATGAAGTCGTGAACTACCAGGAGATTCCGCAACTCGACGCCGGTGCTCGCGTGACCGAAGATTTTAAATGGGATGCCGCCATCGGCCCGCACACGCTTACCCTATTTGCTGACGGTGCCGATGCCATTGTTGAAGGAGTTGAAAGCAACAATTCCGAAACAGTCACCTTCTCCATTCCCGCCCCTGACCTGACTATTGAATCCATCAACTGGCCATCTGGAGAACCTTCAACCAGTGAGGAAGTGGTCTTTACGGTAACCATTAGAAATCAGGGCGATGCTAATGCCGGGTATTCGTCAGTGAGCTATTACGTCGATGGCAAGTACCTTGCCTCCAGCCAGATCAGCACACTGGAACCCGATGCGAAAACAGAGGACTCCTTCAGTACCTTGATGTTTCAAGTCGGACCACATACTATCAGAGTGATTATCGATGAAGGCAACCAGGTTTCTGAGAGCAATGAAGGGAACAATGAAAAAGAGGTGTCCTTCTCTACCGAAAACGTCACCTCATCATCAGAGCCGGCGCCCAAGCCTGCTCCGGACAAGAAAACTCAGCCGAGTCCAGCCCTCATACCGCTGACGCCGGAGGAAGAAGACCACAAGGGAGAGATATTGTTTGGCATCGTGGGGGTGATATTCGGCGGCATTCTGCTCTTCACGCTGTTCCAGGCGTTCCGCAAAAAGTGAGGCAATCTATCTCTGTCAAAGAGCCTGCTTAAGGGACTTTTCTGTCTTTGACGACATTACCCAGCGCTGACGACGCGGCGCTCCGCAAGAAACCCTCATCACTGCTCAGGGCGATAAATTTGAATCCCTGGGCGATGCGCTCGTTGACTGCTTCGGCACTGCCAACCTGAATGCCCCCCTGGACACCGTGTCGCTTCCCGATCTCCAAAACCTTACTTACCGCCCCCACATGCCGGGGGTCGGTCTGGTCGAGACCCGGTTTCAGCCCCATGGATATGGCAAGGTCACTCGGCCCGATAAAGAAGCCGTCGATACCCTCCACAGAGAGGATTTCATCAGCGTTGTTCACGGCATCAACATGCTCAATCTGTACCATCAAGGCAATCTCTTCGTTGGCATGTTCAAAATAGTCAGCACCGCCGTAGAGGCGCGCCCTCGGTCCGCCGAAACTCCGCACGCCAAGCGGTGGATAACGGGTGGCCTGCACTGCCTGTATCGCCTCTTCACGGCTGTTCACCATGGGGATGACCAGCCCGTAAGCGCCGGCATCGAGAGCGCGCTTGATTAGCGCGGGGTCGTTCCAGGGCACCCTGACCATCGGCACCGCGCCGGTGTATAAGACGGCCTGTATGATGGACTGCGTTGTGCCGATATCAATAGCACCATGCTCGGTATCAACTACTATCCACTCGTATCCCATATTGGCAATGATTTCGGCGGTGATGGGACTGCCCAGCACCACCCAGGTGCCAACCGATGCTTTGCCTTCACGCCACAGTTCTTTCACGTGGTTTTTTTTCAATGCCGTTCTCCTTACTTTTTTCAGCTCTTAATTTGCTCAAGAAACCGCTTCAGTTTGGACTGAAACTTCGGCTGGTCCCAGACATCCCGGTTCACCACGCCGTCGGGTTGCTCTCCATTCATGAGCTGTGCTATCTGCTTGCCGATAACTTCCCACGCCGTGTTTAAAAACTCGTCGGTGAACGCCATGGCATGTGCGGTAACGATGACATTATCCAGCTTCAACAGCGGATTATCCGGCGGGGTTGGCTCCTGGTCAAAGACATCCAGTGCTGCACCCTGTATCCATTTTTCCCGCAGAGCTTTAATGAGCACCGCCTCGTCAATAACCGGCCCACGAGCGGTATTTATCAGGAAGGCCGTCGGCTTCATCATTTTCAGCTCCCTCTCACCGATAAGATGGCGAGTCCTCTCATTCAGCGGACAGCTGATGTTGAGGAAGTCAGACTGGGATATCACGGTGTCCATGTCCACCATCTCCACGTCGACATCGCTCATATCTTCCTGCTTGAGATAAGGGTCATAGGCGATATGCTTCATACCGAAGGGCCTGGCCAGTTTGAACATCTCATGTCCTATGTTTCCCACACCCAGCGACCCCAGTGTCTTACCAATCAGGCCAATGCCGTGGTTTTTAGCCGCCTCGCTCCACTTCCCTTCGCTGGCGAGCTGGTGCTTGAGAAAAAGACGCGTGCTGAGAGCAAGGATAAACGTAATGATGGTCACCGCGACCGGCCGGCGTACCGCAGCCGGCGTGATGCACAAAAGTATTCCGGCTTTATTCAGCGCCGGAACATCAACCCGGTCATAACCAACGCCGTTGCGATGCAACGAAAGAAGCCGGTCATTGCCCGCAAAACTGCTATCCGTCCATCGGGAGAAAGTACGGGTGACCACGATGTCAAAATTTTCTATCTGAGGCGAGGTAACTTCGGGCAACATCTCGGCGAAGACCTCCCGCTCAATACCCGGCATCTTCTCCAGGGACCTGTATGCCAGGCAATCCAGAATAAAATTGCCGTCTTTGTCATAGTAATCCCGGGTGAAGCCGACCCTGGCTTTACGATCCATGCCTGTTTCCTCCTTGTTATAAATTTATAGTACGGTGGATTTCTGCCCACAGCGAATCCCGTCAGGACAAAGGGACATTAACCACATTTTTATCTTTCGCCTGATATTTGTCAAATATTCGCCGGGTATCAATTCCGGAATTTTTGCCATCGGTTACGGAAATATGGTATTTTTAACTAAACTGGTGGCCGCAGCCCATGCTGCATGGTCATTACCACCCATCGTCTGAGTGAGCCCGCTTATGCGATTCACCAGACAGGGCTAGAGCAATACATGATAAGGAATAAGGAGGTATTTACGTGTTCAAATCAGTCAATCTTCTCCGGTTAAATCGCGGACAGGAAATCCTGAGCGAACTTAACAAATACTGTGAAAAGAAAGGGATTACCTCGGGGATAATCCTCGGTATCATTGGCTCCCTGGAAAATGTCAAATTCGGAACCGCTCCCAAGGACGGGAAATGGGGCTGGGATTTCGATGAGTACGAGGGCCACCTGTCTATCCTCTCCGCCCAGGGGTCTCTTTCCGTACATGAGGGTGAAAAAATCTTCCACATCCACATGTGCGCCATCGACCCGCTGAAACCAGGCCAGTTAATCGGCGGTCATCTCGAAGAAGGTATTACCTGGGCAACAGTCGAGATTTACATCGGTGAACTCAATTACCAGCTCGAGCGCGATATAGACCCCGAATCCGGCCTGACCGCGCTACGGACCACCTAACTTTGTTCCGGCGATTGCTGACCTGGAAAGCCGAAAAGGACAACAGCCATCGCCAATATACGATTAAGCGGGGTTTTCGTTATTTGGAAAACTTGACAAATTCAATAGACTTCGATATTATGTCGTACCAGATGCGTGCCTATATCTTGAAACTAAAAGTCACATTGCATCTCCATTATTTTAATTTATGTCTCTTATCGGGTACGAAAGGAGGTGACTGCTTTCCTAAAGCGCCATCTTTCCACAGTTTCACAGTCAAAACTTAAACAAGGAGGATGATTTGAGCAAGAAACTAGTATTTGCATTAGTAATGGTTGTGGTACTGGTAAGCAGTCTGGCTGCGGCCTGTGCTGCACCAGCACCAGCTCCAGCACCAGCACCGGCTCCAGCTCCAGCACCAGCACAGCCCATGAAAGTGGTCAAGTGGATTTTCCAGGATGATAACCCATCCACCACTTCGACCTTCCTGTCCCTGGCCAATGTCAGCAAGGCGATTGAGGCCGCCAGCGGCGGGCGCTTCATAATCCAGGCCAACGAGGGCGGCGCCATCGTCCCCGCGGACACCGAGCTTGATGCCGTCCAGAAGGGCCTGCTTGACGGCTGTTCCAATGGCCCCATCCTGTGGGTCGGTAACCTCCCATCCGCTCCCCCGTTCTCCACCACCGTCGGTGGCCCCACCGCCCTCCAGTACTACATGTGGTACATGTACGGCGAGGGCCTCGTTCTGATGAAGGAGATGTTTGATGCCGGCGGATTTGGGAATGTCAAGCCGATAGCCGCCATCTGCCGCGAGCCGGAGACCTTCCTCTACACCAGCTTCGAACTTAACAGTCCCGCTGACCTGGACGGCAAGAAGATGAGGCTCCTCGGTGACGAGGCTGAGATTTTCGGCCCGCTGGGTGTGGCGGCCGTTGCCACCCCGAGCCCGGAACTCTATGAAGCTCTGCAGCGAGGCGTCATCGACGGCTTCCAGCACAGCAGCCTGGCCGTTGACCTGAACTTCGGCTTCCAGGAAATCGTGGATTATGCCTTCGTTTCTCCTGCCCGCCAACCCACCGACGCGTACATCTACCTCGTCAACGAGCAGTCATGGGCTGACCTGCCCAACGACCTGAAGTGGATATTTACCGAACTGGTCTGGGCTGAGGGCATACGGCACTATGCGGAGTGGACCTACAAGAACACCACCGCCACCTCAGAGTGGATTGCTGCTGGCGTAAGCGTCCAACCGGTACCCCAATCAGTGGAAGACGTGATAGTAAACAATTCCAATGAATTCTATGCCAAGCGACAGGCCGAGAGCCCGTTCTACGACAAGCTCATGAAGTCCCTGTTCAACTGGCGCGATGCCTACGCGGCAACCTACCCACGCCTGTAATTTCCAGAATCAGCTCCCCGCCCCGGAGCCATCTTCGGGGCGGGGAAACGTAATAACTAGAAAAGAAAAATAATGAAGAAATTTTTGCATACCATTGACGCCATCAGCGTGTGGACAGCACTTACGGGACGTTGGTTTATCGTGGCACTGATGGTGCTGGTGACAGTTGAAGTCACGCTACGCTATGTTTTCAACAAGCCGACCCTGTGGGGATATGAGCTCCACGTCATGCTCGCCGCCAGCTCGTACATCCTCGCCTTTGCCTATACCCATAAACTCCGGGCGCATGTTCGCGTCGATATGATATACGCCCACCTCCCCCAGAGAGGGCAAGCCCTCATCGATTTCCTGGGCACCCTGCTCGTCTTTTTCCCGTTCGTATTCCTGCTGACCTTCACCGCCTGGAACTGGATGTTTGATTCCTGGGCAACCAGCGAGAAGATGCCCATTACCGGCTGGTACCCGCCGGCGGGGCCATTGAGAACCGTGGTGTTCTACGGGATTGCCTTATTTGCTCTTCAGGCCGTGGCGCATTTTATTCGTGATACGTATATTTTGATAAAGGGCAAGCCTTATGATTGATTTAAGTCCGGAAATGGTCACCGCCATCATGATAGGCGGTGTTTTTATCGGGGTTCTCACCGGTTTCCCCCTGGGATTTATCGTCGGTGGTCTGGCTCTGTTTGTTGGCTTCTTCATTTTCGGACCCCAGGTCATTGACGTTATCTACAGCCGTATCTACGGCATCATGACCAACTACATAATCATCGCGGTGCCGCTGTTTGTTTTCATGGGGGTGATGCTGGAACGCTCCGGGATAGCGGAACGCTTATATGATGCCCTTTACCTGTGGCTTGGCGGCTTTCGAGGCGGCCTGGCCATCGTTACCGTGCTCATGGGCACCGTCATCGCCGCCACCGTGGGCATCATCGCCGCTTCCATCACCATGCTGGCGCTGGCAGTGCTCCCGTCAATGTTGAAACGGGGTTACAGCAAAGCCCTGGCCACCGGCGCCGTAACCGCCGGCGGCTGTCTGGGAATACTTATTCCCCCGAGTATTATGCTCGTGCTTTACGGGCCGATGGCCGGCATTTCCGTGGGCCAGCTCTTCTTCGGCGCGTTTTTACCCGGATTTACCCTGTCTGGCCTGTACGTCATCTACATTGCTATACGCAGTTATCTCCAGCCGCAAATTGCACCGGCCGTACCAATTGAAGACAGAAAAGTGCCGTTTATGAAGAAAACCATGATGCTGATTACCTCCATTGTACCGGTCGCCGTTCTCATCCTGTCGGTACTGGGTGTAATCTTCTTCGGCATCGCACCCCCCACCGAGGCCGCTGGCGTCGGCGCTTTCATGGCTACCATATTGACCATCGCCTACGGACGTTTCAGCTTTGCCACCCTGAAAGAGGCTTCGCTCATCACCATGCGGGCCTGTGGCTTTATCTTCATCATCGTTACCATGGCGGTTGCCTTTAGCGCCGTCTTCCTCGGCGGCGGTGGCCGCGAGGTTATGTCCGATATCATTTTGAGTGCTCCCGGTGGCAAGTGGGGTGCTTTCGCCATCATCATGTTCATCATCTTCCTCATGGGCATGTTCATCGAGTGGATAGCCATCGTTTATATTATGGTGCCCATTATCACCCCCATTGCTTCGGCAGCGGGTTTCGACAGCCTCTGGTTCTCCATTATGATCTGCGTGAATCTCCAGATGGCTTTCATGACACCGCCTTTCGCCTCCGGAATATTCATCTGCCGCGGTGCCTGTGCCCCGGAGCTCGGTGTCACCATGGGAGATATCGTCAGAGGTGTGCTACCACATGTGGCATTGATTATTATCGGGTTAGCTATCTTCACAATTTTCCCACAGATTATTACCTGGTTACCTGATCAGATGATACGTTAGTAACCAGTATCAGATACCTTAATTTAGAGACTGGAGGCAGGGTTTATGACGCATGAAGTGCATAAAGTGGTGAGGGAGGCTGGTGGACTGCGCATCGTCATTGCCGACTCAGCCACCTCGGTCTCCAAGGCTAACAAAAACGACATCGTCGTTAACGGCTCCCACTGCGGGGCCAATATCGCCCCCGATTACATACTCCCGAGCAGCGCCCGTGGCTCTATCGGCAATGATGCCGGCATTGGCCTGGAGAGTGCCGGGATAGCGAGCCTGGCATCTCTTGACAAGCACGGGGTTCCGGCCGCCGCCGTTGCGGCAATGTCCGCTGAAATCGGCGTTGGCCAGTCCACATACAACGAGGGTGTCATATCGGCAGTCAACGAAGTAGCCAAGAAAATGGGGGTTACGGTTGGCATGTCGGCTAAAGAAGCGGCCGATAAAATACTGGAAGGAATTTTGACCGCGACATAGAAAGGGGAAGGGGTAAAACATTGGCTATACAGAAAATAGTAAAGCAATCGGGAAACCGTAAAATAGTCGTTGCTGATTCTGCGGCGGATATGGATGAAAGCACTAAGGGCGACGTCTTTGTTGACGGCTCCCACTGCGGGGTAAACGTCGGGGAGATGACAGTTCACAGCGAAGTCGGCGCCATGATTGGCAACGATGCCGGTATGGGTAAGAACGATGCTGGTATCGCCGCCCTCAAAATGTGCGATGAACACGGCATTCCAGCGGCCGCTGTAGCGGCGATGTCAGCCAAAATCGGCTCCGGAATGAGCACCTATGAGCAGGGCAAGGTTTCCGTGGTTAATGAGGCAGCCAAGAAACTGGGCGTCACGCCCGGTATGTCCGCCATTGAAGCCGCCGATAAACTGCTGGAGAGCCTGAACAAGGGCGGGAATTAGTACTTGTTGATGAACTCAGCGCCGGTAATATGTGAAGGTATAATGGGAAATGATATGTGCTGATATTGCTGAATTGATTGCAATACCCTTGATTCCCAAGTTTATCATAACCCAGCATATCAGAATACACGAAAAGCCACTTCGACCCCCTGTAATGAATTAAAAAGAGAAAATTACAGGGGGCTTTTTATGGGTACCGTAGAGTGAAATATCCAACGGTTAAATTTGATACGGAAAGGGGCGTGCCTAAATGAAAGCACTGGTGAAAACAAGCGAAGCTATAGGATTCGAATACAAGGATGTTGATGTGCCCAAAATCGGGCCCAAGGATGTCCTGGTCAAGATTATGGGCACCACGATATGCGGCAGTGACATCCACGTCTATCATTCATCACCCAACATCATGAAAATGTGTCAACTTCCCATTGTTGTCGGCCATGAAACCTGCGGCGACGTGGTGGAAGTGGGCGACTGCGTGACCAGCATAAAAAAGGGTGACCTGGTTTCTCCAGAGCCACACATTTTCTGCGGGGAATGCTACTACTGCCAGAACAGTGCCGCGCTCAACTGCCTGAACATGGGCCTTCTCGGCCACACAATCGGCGGTGCCTTTGCCGAGTATATGGCCGTGCCCGCCCACGTCTGCTGGAAACACCCACCGGGTACTTCCTACGAACTCGGTGCCATACACGAGCCCGTTGGCGTGGGAGTCCATAGCGTCATGTCCGGGGCGATTAACGGCAAAAGCGTAGCTGTTTTTGGCTGCGGGCCCATCGGCATGTTCGCACTCGGCGCCTCCCGGGTTTTCGGGGCTACCAAAATGTTCGGCATCGAGGTGGCACCCAAAAGAGTCGAAATGGCACGGAAGCTCTTCCCCGATGCTACCATCATCAATCCCAAGGAGCAGGACCCGATCAAGACAATCATGGACGCCACTGGCGGTCTTGGCGTGGACGTGTCCATTGAGCTCAGCGGTCACCCCGATGCCACCAGAATGTGTTTTGACGTGCTGAAACGTGAGGGCAGGGTAAGCCTCGTCGGCGTACCCCCGGGGCCAATCGAGTTCAACTTCCACCCCAATATCATACTCAAGGAAGCCACGGTTCGAGGTGTGTTCGGCCGTGAAGTCTGGCAGACATGGTGGCAGCTTAGAGCCATGCTGGATACGGGCCGGTTTGACCCGCTGCCGATTATAACCCACCGCTTCCCGCTGGCTGAATTCGAGCAGGCTTTCAAGATGGCCGAAAGCGGTGAGGCAGGAAAAGTGCTGTTGATTCCCTGAGAATAGATACAAATATTACTGAAGCAAGCGATATTTCCTCAATCGCGGTAAAGGTAGGTGAGCTATGGGAGAACGGCTGAAAAACAAGGTGGCCATTATCACCGGCGCCGGCTCAATCCTGGCCGGGACAGGCAACGGGAAGGCAACCGCTCTCGTCTTTGCCCGGGAAGGCGCCAAAATCATGGCAACCGACTACAATCTGGAAGCCGCTGAAGAAACCAAACGCATCATTGAACAGGAAGGCGGCACCTGCATTTCATTCTACGCCGATGTTTCTAAAGCGAGCGACTGCCAGAAGATGGTAGATACCTGTGTCGAAAAGTTCGGTCGGGTTGACATCCTGCACAACAACGTGGGAATGGGCGGCTATGCCGGGCCGGTAGAACTGGCGGAGGAAATCTGGGACAAGACCATGACCATTAACCTGAAAAGCATGTTCCTCACCTGCAAGTATACTTTGCCCTACATGGAGAAGCAGGGAAGCGGCGTTATCATCAATATTTCCTCACTCAGCGCCATCAGGTGTCAGCCGGCACCGGCGCTTGCCTATTCGGTGAGCAAGGCCGGGGTGATTGCTCTCACCCGCGAGGTAGCCATTCAGTATGCCGACAAGGGCATCCGCTGCAACGCCATCCTGCCCGGCATGATGAAAACCCCGATGGTCGAATACTACAACCCGGATGCCTACGGTGACGGCAGCGTTGAGCTGATGTGGCAGCGGCGTGACGCCATGAGCCCCACCGGCAAGCAGGGCGAATCGTGGGATGTGGCCCACGCTGCCCTATTCCTGGCTTCCGATGATTCGAAATACATCACCGGGACGACCTTGCGGGTTGACGGAGGCCTCTCCGAAACCCAAAGGTCATGGCCGTCCGATAAGAAATAGTGAACAGCGAGGAGGATTAAAATGGGAGATAGATTGAAAGGCAAAGTGGCCATTGTTACCGGAGCGGGTTCAGTACTTCCCGGCATGGGCAACGGCAAAGCGACGGCAGTCGTCTTTGCGCGGGAAGGCGCCAGGGTAATGGCCGTTGACTATAACCTTGAGGCCGCCGAAGAAACCAAGGAAATGATTGACCAGGAAGGCGGAGAATGCATCACCTTCCAGGCCGATGTCTCCAAAGCAAGTGACTGCCAGAAGATGGTCGAGACCTGCATTCAGAAGTTCGGTCGTATTGACATCCTGCATAATAACGTGGGCATCGGGCAGTGGGGCGGCGTCGTTGAGACCGAGGAAGATACCTGGGACAAAGTGATGACGGTTAACGTGAAAAGCATGTTCCTCACCGGAAAATACGTCATCCCCCAAATGTTGAAGCAGGGAGGCGGCTCCATCACCAATATCGCCTCGGTGGGTGGCATACGTTTCACCCTGCCCAACTGCGCCTATGCTTCGTCGAAGTCAGCGGTTATTGCCCTCACCAGAGATATCGCCCTTGAGTATGCCAAAAAAGGCATTCGTTGCAACGTCATCCTTCCCGGGCTGATGAAGACGCCGCAGGCCCAGTACTACAACAAGGACGCCTGGGCGGGAGGCGATGTGGAAGAAATGTGGCGCCGCCGCGACGCCATGAGCCCCACCGGCAAGCAGGGCGAGGGCTGGGATACCGCCAATGCCGCCCTCTTTCTTAACTCCGACGAGGCGAAGTACATCACGGGAACCACCGTGGTGGTTGACGGCGGTATATCACAGACTATCCGGTCGTGGTAACCGAATTTCATATTTCAAAAAGAGATGTTATATAATAGTAAGGGCAGATTGAAACGTGTGGTGTTTAAACCCGTTATTCACTCTTATACCCCATGATTAATCCCATTAATTAGATAAGGGGGCAACTATGGCTATTGATAAGGAAAAGATGATATTGATGTTTCGCACTATGGTCCGCATCCGGCGGTTCGAGGAACGTGTTGCCCGCGAGTTTGCCGATGGGAACATTCCCGGCAGCGTCCATCTCTATATCGGTGAGGAAGCGGTGGCCACCGGGGCAATCGCTCACCTGAAAAAAGAGGACTATATCATGAGCACCCATCGCGGACACGGGCACCTCATCGCCAAGGGCGGTGAATCTGATAAGATGATGGCGGAACTGTTCGCCAAGAAAACCGGCTACTGCCTGGGCAAGGGCGGTTCCATGCACATCGCCGACCTCGATATCGGCATGCTGGGCGCGGCCGGCATTGTTGGCTCCGGAATCCCGATTGCCACCGGCGCCGCGCTTTCCGCCCAAATGAGGGGAACCGACCAGGTTACCATCTGCTTCTTCGGTGACGGTGCCTCGAACATCGGCCGCTTTCACGAGGGAGTAAATATGGCCTCGGTCTGGCACCTGCCGATCGTCTTCATCTGTGAGAATAACCTCTGGGCGGTTTCCGTGCCCACCAGCATCTCGCTGAATATACCCAATGTTGCCGACCGGGCTGTCGGCTATGGAATCCCCGGGGTGGTTGTCGATGGCATGGATGTCATGGCGGTCTATGAGGCGGTGGGGGAGGCGGTTAACCGGGCGCGGAAGGGGCAGGGCCCGACCCTCATCGAAGCCAAGACCTACCGCTATCGCGGCCATTTTGAGGGAGACTCAGGCACTTACCGCCCCAAAGAAGAAATCGAGAAATGGATGCAGAGAGACCCCATTAACAACTACAAAGCAAAGCTCATTGAAATGAAGGTGCTGACGGAGAAGCAGGCTGAGGACATTGATAAGGAAGCGCTTGCCGAAATGGAAGCGGCCATGAAATTCGCTCATGACAGCCCCTTCCCTGAACTGGAAGAAACTCTGGAAAACGTTTACACATAGGAGACGGGAATGAGAGAGATTAATATTCGACAGGCGATTGGTGAAGCCCTGGACGAGGAAATGGCCAGGGACTCCTCGGTATTCATCATCGGCGAGGACGTGGGCCCAATGGGCGGCCTGATGGGTGAAATCGGTGGCCTGTATCAGAAATACGGCATAGACAGGGTCAGGGATACCCCCCTCTCCGAGGCGGCCATTCTCGGCGCCGCCATCGGCTCCGCCATCACCGGGTTGAGGCCGATTGCGCGGATGCGCTTCGCCGACTTCCTGGGCGTAGCCTGGGACGAAATCATGAACCAGATGACCAAGATGAAGTACATGTTCGGGGGCAAGATTAAAATGCCCCTTACCATGGATGCCCTCACCGGCGCCGGCCGACGCTCGGCCGCCCAGCATTCGCAGAGCATCGAGGGCATGATGATGAGCATCCCGGGACTGAAGATTGTTCTGCCCTCAAACGCCTACGATGCCAAAGGACTGCTCAAGACTGCCATCCGGGATGATAACCCGGTAATGTTCTTCGAGCACAAGTTCTTAATGTGGGCCGGACCCAAGAGTGATGTCCCGGAAGAGGAATACCTCATCCCCTTCGGGCAGGCAGAAATCAAGCGGGAAGGGAAAGATGTTACGGTAGTCGCCACGGCCGCCATGGTAACACGGGCGCTGAATGCGGCGGAAACGCTACAGAAGGAAAAGGGCGTCAGCCTGGAAGTTATCGACCCCCGCACCATCGTGCCCTTCGATAAGAAGACGGTGCTGAACTCGGTAAAGAAGACAGGCCGCCTGGTTGTCTTCACCGAAGAATGTGAGACGGGCAGCTTTGCCGGGCAGGTGGCGGCAATCGTGGCCGATGAAGGATTTGACTACCTTGATGCTCCGATAAAGCGGGTTAACGCACCGGATACGCCCGTACCTTACGGAGTGGTCCTGGAAGATTACTGGATTCCCAACGAGGCAAAACTGATAAAAACGATAAACGAGATACTGTAATAGCCGGCCCGATTGCAGCGCAGATAATAATCACAGTATCCCGCTATAATTGAATCAAGCGCTATGGAGGGGGAAGGAATTGACAAATGATTTTTGGCACCTTCCCCTTTTATTTTAATATAGAAACAACATGATTTGCGCCAATGGTACCGTCCGTATAATATATATCTAGCAAACCACAGGAGGTATTGAAGCTATGGCCCATGATGAAAAGCTGATTCAGAAACTGGCGGAAACGGCCAAGATTATCCGTAGAGATGCCGTGGAAATGATTAGGGCCGGCAAGCTGGGGTGGATAGGCGGCTCATTTTCGCAGGCGGATATTATCACCGCGCTGGTGTTCCACCACATGAAACACGACCCCAAAAACCAGGAAATGGCGGACAGGGACCGGCTCATCGTCTCCAAAGCCCATTGCTGTGAGACAGTCTATGCCGCCCTCGGTGAGGCCGGCTACTTTTCGAAAGAGCTGTACCGGTCCTATGGCCAGATGGGGGCCACCCTGCAGGCACATACGGAGCGGATTGTGCCCGGCGTCGAATATTCCGGCGGCTCGCTGGGCGAAGGACTATCCTTTGCCCTAGGTCAGGCGCTGGCGGCCCGCATCGATGCCCCCAGGGATTCATCCGGCCGCGCCGTCCCCCGCTACCGCGTCTTCTGCATCATCGGGGACGGAGAGAGCAATGAAGGACAGATATGGGAAGCAGTCATGGCGGCGCTCCATTATAAAGCGGACAACCTCGTCGCCATCCTCGACCACAATAAATTCCAGTCCGGCGGCACGGTTGAGGAAAGGCTAAACATGATGCCGTGGGTGGATAAATGGAAAGCGTTCGGGTGGGATACCACCGAGATTGACGGCCACGACTTCGAAGCCATCCTCACCGCTCTGGAAAACGCGGACAAGGTCAAGGGCAAGCCACACGCCATCATCGCCCATACCATCAAATGCAAGGGAGTGCCCTCTTTCGAGCACAAGAACCTGCATTTCGGCAATATTTCCGACGAAATGTACGCCGAAGCGATGAAGGCGCTTAAA
>CAYZOI010000026.1:0-17917 GCA_964480145.1 uncultured Dehalococcoidaceae bacterium
GACCATGACACCCAAAAAGCCTAATTCGGCGCTGCGCAAGATAGCCAGGGTCAGGCTGACCAACGGGATGGAAGTTACTGCCTACATCCCGGGTGAAGGTCACGAACTGCAGGAACACTCGGTGGTGCTGATTCGCGGCGGACGTGTCAAGGACTTGCCCGGCGTCCGCTATCATGTCGTACGTGGCGCACTCGACACTAGCGGCGTCGCCAACCGCCGGCAGGGTCGCAGTAAATACGGCAGCAAAATGGCAAAAGAGAAGGCGGAAACAGCCTGAACATAGGAGTATAGAATGCCAAGGCGTGCCCAACCAACAAGAAAAGAAGTATCGCCGGACCCGAAATATCATAATATAATCGTGTCCAAAATGGTAAACAAGATAATGAACTGCGGCAAGAAAAGAACCGCCGAAAGAATTGTGTACGATGCTCTTGATATTCTGGAAGAGCGGTCGAGCAAAGACCCGGTAACGGCGCTGGAACAGGCGATAAAAAACGCCACGCCGCTGCTCGAGGTCAAGCCTCGCCGCGTGGGCGGCGCCACCTATCAGGTGCCCGTGGAAGTACGCCCTGACCGCGGCCTCTTCCTGGCACTGACCTGGCTGTTAAAATCAGCGCGGGCCCGAAGAGGCAAATCAATGACGGAAAGACTGGCTGATGAGCTGTCTGATGCACTGCGTGGTGAAGGCACCACGATTAAGAGACGAGAAGATACCCACCGGATGGCTGAGGCGAACCGCGCCTTTGCCCACTACCGATGGTAAAAGGTAAATGACCATTAGCACGAAGATTATGACGACGAAGAACCCGATTCCAGCAAAGGCAAAAGCAATGCCAAGAAGTTTTCCTTTAGAAAAAATCAGAAATATAGGGATTATTGCCCATATTGACGCCGGTAAAACCACCGTCACCGAGCGGATAATGTACTATACCGGTCGTACCTATAAGATTGGGGATGTGGACACCGGCACCGCGGTAATGGACTGGATGGAAGAAGAACGTCAACGCGGCATCACCATAACGGCGGCCGCAACCACCTGCTACTGGCAGGACCACCGCATCAACATCATCGATACACCAGGGCATGTGGACTTCACCGCCGAAGTGGAGCGCAGCCTCAGGGTGCTGGATGGTGGGGTGGTGGTCTTTGACGGGGTGGCCGGAGTCGAAGCACAGTCAGAAACGGTCTGGCGACAGGCCAACCGTTATCGTGTGCCCAGGATTTGCTTTATCAACAAGATGGACCGTGTAGGTGCCAATTTCAAACGTACCATCTCCATGATTGAAAAGCGATTGAAAGCGAAACCGCTGCCGATTCAGCTTCCTCTGAGCAGCGGTGAATCATTTGATGGTATCATCGACCTCATCGAGAACAAGGCATGGCGTTATGACGGTCAACCTGATACAGAGCCGGTAGAAACAGCCATTCCGGAATCGGAACGAAAGCGCTGTGATGAATACCGTCAAGCCCTGATGGAAAAGCTGGCCGAACATGACGACTATATCCTGGAAGCCTACCTCGAGGGCCATGAAGTCAGCCCATCTACGATGAGACAGGTTCTGCGCAAGGTTACGCTGGAGAATAAAGGCGTACCGATTCTCTGCGGCAGCGCCCTGCGCAATAAAGTCGTACAGCCGCTCCTTGATGCCATTGTCAGCTACCTCCCCTCCCCTCTTGACATGCCCCCGGTGCTGGCGATAGATACCGAATCAGAAGCCGAGACCACCCGAGCGGTCAGCGATGAAGCCCCGTTTTCTGCCCTTGCTTTCAAAGTTGTTTCCGACCCATTTGTTGGCCGACTGGTCTACCTCAGGGTTTATTCCGGCATCATGAAAGCGGGAAGCCAGGTTATGAATTCCACGACGGGCAGGCGGGAACGCATCGGGCGCTTGCTTCTGATGCATGCCAACCGTCGCGAGGAAGTGGACGAGGCTGACACCGGAAGCATCGTCGCCACCCTGGGTTTGAAGAATACTTTCACCGGTGACACCCTCTGTGAGGCTTCAGAGCCGGTGCTGCTGGAATCGATTCGATTTCCCGAGCCGGTGGTCTCCATTTCCATCGAGCCCAAGACCAGGGCTGACCAGGATAAAATGGCCACCGCCCTGCAGAAGCTGACCGAAGAAGACCCCACTTTCAAAGTTACTTACAATGAGGAAACAGGACAGACCATCATCTCCGGTATGGGCGAGCTTCATCTTGAGGTCATCGTCAACCGTATGATAAGCGAATTCGGCGTCGGTGCCAAAGTAGGCAAACCACGGGTCGCCTACAAAGAGACTATTACCAAACCGATTCAGGTGGAAGGCAGATTTGTGCGGCAGTCAGGAGGTCATGGTCAGTATGGACACGTCTGGCTGGAACTTGAGCCTCTGGGTCGAGGCAGCGGCTTCCAGTTTGTTGACGCCATCAAGGGTGCCACTCTTCCCAGGAAATATGTCCCGGCCATTGAGACCGGAGTTAAGGAAGCCATGGAGACCGGGGTTCTCGCTGGTTATCCCGTGGTCGATATCAAGGCCACCGTCTATGATGGCAGCTACCACGATGTTGACTCCTCCGAACTTGCTTTCAAAATGGCCAGCTCTCAGGCTCTCCGGGCCGGGGTCAGGAAAGCCAAACCCGCTCTCCTCGAGCCGATTATGAATCTGGAAGTGGTCGCTCCAGAGCAGTTTCTGGGAGATATCATCGGCGACCTCAATGCCAAACGAGGACACATCGAGCATATTGACGCTCAGGGTGATACATATGTTCTTCGCTGTCTTATCCCGCTGGCCGAGACCTTCGGCTATGCCACCAGGTTAAGATCGCTCACCCAGGGCAGGGCAACGCACTCGCTCGAGTATTCTAAGTATAGAGAATTACCGGCGGAATTGACCGAAGAAATAACCGAAAAGGCAGTTGGGAGATAATATGCCGAAACAGAAAATCCGTATCAAGATGAAAGGATTTGACCACCGGTTAATTGACCAGTCGGCGGCACAGATAGTCGATGCCGTGGAGCGCACGGGCGCGGTGGTGGTCGGACCGGTACCATTGCCCACGCACATTAAGAAGTACAGCGTTATCCGCTCCCCGTTTATTGACAAAGACTCACAGGAACAGTTTGAAATACGGACGCACAAGCGCATCATTGACATTGTGGAGACCACCTCGAAGACAATTGATTCTTTAACCAGACTGAACATACCCTCCGGGGTTGAGATAGACATCAAGTTATAGAAGAGCGAAGAAGATGGCACAGGGAATTATCGGTAAAAAATTGGGCATGTCGCAGGCATTCTGCGACGACGGCACCCTGGAAGCGGTAACCGCCATTGAGGCCGGGCCGTGCACCATTACCCGTGTGAAAACAGCGGGGAAAGATGGCTATAATGCCGTTCAGCTCGGTTTTGGCGCCGCCAAGAAGCTCAATTCCGCGCAGCGCGGACATCTGAAGGAACTTGGCCGTTTCAAATATCTCCGCGAATTCAGATTGGATGACATCAAGGACGTTGAAGAGGGTCAGAAGATAGATGTCAGCCTCTTTAAGTCGGGTGACCTGATAGATATCACCGGCCTGTCCAAGGGCAAAGGCTTTGCCGGTGTAGTTAAAAGATACGGCTTTAGCGGCGGGCCCAAGACGCACGGTCAGTCTGACCGGCACCGTGCCCGGGGTTCCATCGGCGCCAGCGCCTCACCGGGCCGCATTTTCAAAGGGTTACGCATGGCCGGTCAAATGGGGAACAAGCGCGCCACGGTGCGCAACCTCGAGATATTTCAGGCTGACCCGGAACGTAATCTCCTGCTGGTCAAGGGAGCTGTACCGGGAGCCCGAAATGGCCTGTTGCTGATAAAGAAATCGAGGAGTGGGAAATAGGAAAGTGAAGATACCAGTCCACAGTCTCACCGGCGAAGTGGTTGACCATATTGAAATCAGCGACCAGGTCTTTGCCGTGCCTTTTAACGAAGGCGTGGTACACCAGGTTATGGTGGGGCAACGGGCAAACGCTCGCCAGGGTACCGCCTCAACCAAGACCAGAGGCGAGGTCCGGGGCAGCAGCCGGAAGATATTTCGCCAGAAGGGCACCGGCATGGCACGGGCAGGTGGTCGTCGGGCGTCCACGCGCCGGGGAGGGGGCATTATCTTCGGGCCAAGACCGCGGGACTACCGCCAGGACACACCAAAGAAAATGCGCCGCCTGGCCCTGAAGTGCGTTCTCTCGTCCAAGGCGAAGGATGAAGAATTAAAAGTAGTGCAGGAACTGAAGATTGAACCAAAGACGAAATACATGGCACAGGTTCTAAATACCCTCGGTGCCGACTCTTCAGCATTGGTCGTAACTGCCGGGCCGGAGGAGCACGTGATAAAAGCAGCACGCAATATCAAAGGAATCAAGACAATGCCGGCCAATCTGCTCAATGTGCTTGACATCCTTTCTCATAAGATGCTATTGATGACGGTGTCCGCAATACGCCGTGTGGAAGAACTCTGGGAAGAAAAAGCGGTGGAAGAGGTAAGGATGCATCTGTTTGACGTTTTACAGCGTCCACTGGTGACGGAGAAAAGTACCATACTGCAGGTGCAGAATAAATACGCTTTTGAAGTGGCCAGAGAGGCGACCAAGCCTCAGATAAAGCAGGCCGTGGAAAAAGCCTTTCGGGTGAAAGTAATTAACGTGAATATTATCAGGGTTGCCGGAAAGACAAAAAGGATTGGCAGGCGCCTGTATAGCACTCCACCCTGGAAAAAAGCGCTCGTCACTCTGAGAGACGGCGATAAAATAGAATTCTTTGAAGGTGTTTAGAATGGGAAAAGGGGGATATTAAGTGGCCATCAAGGTATTCCGCCCAACCTCGCCCGGCAGGCGGGGGATGAGCAGCTCCACATTTGAAGAGATAACCAAGGACAAGCCGGAAAAATCCCTTACCGAGCCGCTGAAGAAGCGGGGTGGGCGCAACAACCAGGGGAGATTGACCGTTCGCCACCGCGGTGGCGGCGCAAAACGGAAACTCCGCGTGATTGATTTCAAACGGGACAAAACCGGCGTGCCGGGCAGAGTAGCGGCGATTGAGTATGACCCGAACCGCTCCGCCCGAATTGCGCTTATTTATTACGCTGATGGAGATAAGCGGTATATCCTCGCCCCTGTTGGGCTGAACATCGACGATACGGTCATATCAGGCCCGGACGCCGAAGTAAAGCCGGGCAATGCGCTGCCGCTTAAGATTATCCCAAACGGTACCCTCGTCCATAACATTGAGATGGAGAAAGGGAGAGGCGGACAGATGGTACGGAGCGCCGGCACGGCGGCACAGCTGATGGTCAAGGAAGGCGATTATGTCCTGATACGCATGCCTTCCGGAGAAATGCGGCGCGTTCGTGGCGAATGCATGGCGACCATTGGCCAGGTAGGGAATACAGACCACCAGAATATTGAGCTTGGCAAGGCGGGTCGCAAACGGTTGATGGGCTGGCGGCCCACGGTGAGGGGTTCGGCAATGTCGCCGCGAGACCACCCCCACGGTGGTGGCGAAGGCAGAAGCCCGATAGGAATGCCCGGCCCGAAAACGCCCTGGGGTAAACCGGCACTCGGCTACCGCACCCGCAAGCAAAAAGCATCCGATAAATTGATTGTAAAAAGAAGAAAAGGCAGATAGAGGTTAACTAATGTCACGGTCAGTTAAAAAAGGGCCATATATTGATGCCAAACTGATGAAGAAAGTGGAGGCCGTTATCAAATCCGGGCAGAAAGCGGTCATCAAAACCTGGTCACGTTCATCCACCATACTACCACAGATGGTAGGTCTGACCGTGGGCGTACATGATGGTCGCAGGCACGTGCCCATCTTCATCACCGAGAACATGGTGGGACACAAGCTTGGCGAGTTTGCCCTGACCCGAACCTTCCGCGGCCATGTCGCCAGGTCGGAGAGAACCAGCCAGGTAAGAAGCCGATAGGTTGATTAAAGGTAAAGTATAAAATGCAGGTACGAGCTTTTGCCAAAGACACAGGGATAGCAGCGAGTAAAGTACGCCTGTTGATAGATATGGTTCGGGGCAAAACGGTGGATGAAGCGCTGACATTGCTCAAGTTCGCTCCATCGCCGAATGCCCGGGTGGTTGCCAAGGCGGTAAAGTCCGCCGCGGCCAATGCGGAGAATAATTACCAGATGACACCGTCAGATTTGAAAATCATCAGTATTTACGCCAATGAGGCACCAAGACTGAGACGATTCCATCCCCGGTCGCGCGGTCGAACCAGCCCCGTACGGAAGGGCTCCAGTCACATAACGGTCATTGTTGCCGATGAGGAGGCATAATTAAATTGGGACGCAAGGTTCATCCGATAGGCTTTAGAATTGGCATCATACAGGACTGGCAGGCCAAGTGGTATGCCGATAAGCATTACGCCGAGTCGCTGCAGGAAGACCTGAAGCTGCGTGGGGCAATCCAGTCCAAGTATGCGGATGCCGCAATATCCCTCGTGGAGATTGACCGGCAGGCGAAAGATGTGGCGGTTACCATCCATACCGCCCGTCCCGGCATTGTCATCGGGCGGGGTGGACAGCGCGTTGACGAACTGAGCGCCTATCTGGAAAAGCTCATCGGCAAAAAGGTCAGACTTAATATTCAGGAAATCCGCCAGCCAGAACTGGATGCCATGCTCGTTGCCCGAACGATTGCAGAGCAAATTCAGCGTCGCATCGCCTACCGGAGAGCGATGAAACAGGCGATTTTCCGCACCCTACAGGCTGGCGCCAAAGGGATAAGGGTCAGTTGCTCCGGCAGGCTTGGCGATTCTGAAATCGCACGGCGCCAGACAATGCACGAAGGGCGGGTTCCGCTACATACGCTGCGGGCGGACATCGACTACGGCATGACCGAAGCGCGCACCACGATGGGAAGAATCGGCGTTAAGGTATGGATATTTAAAGGCGAGGTCCTTCCCGAGCCCAAGGAACTAGCCATCGAAGATACGCCGGCGGAAATGGCCGAGCCCGCAGCCGAAGTGACCGCCGAAGTCACCGCAGAAATCGCACCCGAGGAAGCCCCGACAGAAGCGGAGGCTGAAGTAGTTACAGAGGCAGTCGCCGAAGAAAAAACGGAAGAGGCACCGGCCAAACCATCACGAAGGAAAAAAGCCGCCGCCACCGCCGAGGAAAAACCGGCTTCGACCACGGTTGAGGTAACTGCCGAAGAGAAGCCAGCCGCCAAACGGAGAACCAGAGCCGCCAAGCCGGCGGAAAAGAAAGAGGCCGCCCCGGCAGAAACCGCCGATGTGGTTGCCGAAGAGAAAGCCGAGGAAAAACCGGCGAAGGCGACCGTCAAACGAAGTCGAAAAAAGAAACCAACCAGCGACACTGCCGCTGAGGCAGAAGCTGTCAACGTAACCGAAGACGAGGAAAAAGATGCTGCAACCGAAACGGGTTAAATATCGTAAATCACACAAAGGACACCGCAGAGGCAGTGCCCAGTCAGCCAATACCACGACTTTCGGTGATTATGGCCTGCAGGCGTTGGAGTCGGCCTGGGTAACGGCAGAACAGATTGAGGCCGCGCGGCGCGCCATTACCCGTTATATCCGCCGTGGTGGCAAGGTCTGGATACGCGTTTTTCCGGATAAGCCAGTCACCAAGAAGCCGGCGGAGACCCGTATGGGAAGTGGCAAGGGCAGTCCCGACCACTGGGTAGCCGTGGTTAAATCGGGGAGAATAATATTTGAGATGGCAGGTGTTGGCGAAAAAACCGCCAAAGAAGCGATACGTCTGGCTTCACACAAGCTCCCGGTTGCCACCAGATTTGTGATACGGGAGACGGTGGGCTCTCAGCAGCAATGACAGTATAACAGTATAAAGGAATTGGCCAATGGTCAGGGTTGATGAATTTAGAGCACTAGGCACGGAAGACCTGAAAAAGCAACTGGAAGACTCAAAGCAGGAACTGCTTAACCTGCGTTTCCGGGTGGCCACGAGGCAGCTGGTGAACCACCGCGAGCTGCCGATGGTGAAAAAGCGAATTGCCCGGATTAGAACCATACTGAGAGAAAGAGAACTGGAGATAAGATAGCGACATGGAAGAGAAGCGTAAAACCATGATTGGACGCGTAACCAACAATCGTATGGATAAGACGGTGGTGGTCTCCGTCAACACGCTCAAACGCTTTCCGAAGTACCGAAAGACCATAACCTGGGCGACCAAATATAAGGCTCATGATGAAAAAAACGAGTGCCGGATAGGAGATATGGTCAGGATTGTGGAGACCCGGCCGCTCTCCCGACACAAGCACTGGCGCGTCGCCGAGATAATGACCAAGGGAGAGGTCGCCGAGATTCTACCACAGGAGATATCATAACCATCGAGGTTTAATACCATGATTCAGTCTTACACCAGATTAAGAGCCGCGGACAACACTGGAGCCCGGGAAATAATGTGCATCAATGTGCTCGGTGGTACGAGAAAGAGGTACGCCCGGGTTGGCGATATCATCGTCGCCTCGGTGAAAAAGGCTATTCCCAATGCCGCCACGAAAAAGGGCGATGTGGTGCGGGCGGTGATAGTACGTACCGCCCAACCCTACCGGCGCCCTGATGGCTCATATATCAGGTTCGACGAAAACGCCGCGGTAATACTGACCGACAAAAACAATCCGCGCGGAACCCGAATCTTCGGGCCCGTAGCCAGGGAATTGAGGGATAAAGACTTCACCAAGATAATTTCTCTGGCGCCGGAAGTCCTTTAAAGGTAAACGATAATGAAAATTAGAAAGAACGATACGGTGCAGGTAATGGCCGGCAAGGACAGGGGGGAAACAGGTAAGGTGCGTTTTGCCTATCCCAAGAAAAACCGGCTTATCGTGGAAGGTATCAACTTCATCAAAAAGCACGCCCGCGCACGGGGGCAGGCCAGGCAGGCCGGTATTATTGACCTGGAGGCGCAGATTGACGCTTCCAATGTCATGTTACTGTGCGGAAAGTGTAACCGCCCCACTCGCGTGGGCTTCACCTTTCTCGATGATGGAAGAAAAGTAAGGATATGCCACAAGTGCAAAGAGGTGATTGACTAGATGTCGCGGTTGAAGGAGAAATATCAGAAAGAAGTGGTGCCCGCCCTGATGGAGCGCCATGACTATCATAATATCATGGAAGTACCGCGCCTGATTAAAGCGGTGCTCAATATCGGCCTCGGCGAGGCGATTCAGAATGCCAAGGCCCTGGAGTCGGCCGAGGCTGAGCTGTCCGCCATTTCCGGGCAGCACCCGGTCATCACCCGTTCCCGGAAGTCAATCGCCGCCTTCAAACTGCGGACAGGGATGCCTATCGGGATGAAGGTAACCCTCCGTGGCGAACGTATGTATGACTTCCTTGACCGACTGATTAACGCGGTCCTGCCCCGAATGCGTGAGTTTTCTGGAGTATCTCCAACCGCATTTGACGGCCGCGGGAATTATACCCTGGGCTTCAAAGAGCAGATCGCGTTCCCGGAGATAGACTACGACAAGATAGAAAAGCTGCGTGGCCTGGAAATAGCAATCGTCACCACGGCAATAACCGACGAAGAAGGCAGGCATCTTCTCGAGCTACTCGGCATGCCTTTTGCCAAGGACGGAACGGAGTAGGAATGGCAAAGAAATCAAAAATCGTTAAAGCAGGGAAACCGACCAAATTCAAGGTACAGCAGCACAACCGCTGTCATCTGTGCGGACGGCCGCGTGCTTACATCCGCCATTTTGGCCTGTGCCGAATCTGTTTCCGCCGACTGGCGCTGGCCGGTCAGCTTCCGGGAGTGAGAAAATCAAGCTGGTAGAAAAACAGAGGGGATAATATGACTGTTTCTGACCCAATTGCCGACATGCTAACCAGAATACGAAACGCCTTTATGGCCAAGCACGAGCAGGTGCTGGTGCCATCGTCACGACTGAAACTCTCCATCGCTCGAATTCTGAAGGAAGAGGGCTTCATCACCGACTATGAGGTGGTTCGGGAAAAGCCGCAGCGGGTGATTAAAATCCAGCTGAAATACTATGACCGTAATAAACCGGCGATAGCCGGTATGAAACGGGTGAGCAAGCCCGGATTGAGGGTTTATGTCGGGGGAAAGGAAATACCACGCGTCTTTAGCGGACTGGGCATTGCCATCGTCTCCACTTCCAAAGGAGTGAGAACCGGCCATCAGGCCTGGCGCCAAGGCATCGGGGGAGAACTGCTTTGCTTTGTCTGGTAATCAGAAATCGGAGTGACATCATATGTCAAGAATAGGACGAATGCCAATAGCCATACCCTCAGGGGTAACGGTAGCCATCAAGGAAAACCAGGTGAAAGTGACCGGCCCGAAAGGTGAACTCAGCCGCGTCATCAACCCGGAGATATCCGTTACCGAGGAGGATAATAAGTTAGTATTGACCAGACCCAGCGACAACCCGGAACACCGCTCGCAGCATGGTCTGACACGGAGCCTCATCAATAATATGGTGGCCGGCGTGAGCAACGGATTTGAAAAACAACTGGAAATCGTCGGCGTGGGCTACCGTGCAGAAAAAGCCGGGGAAAAGCTGGTGCTCCGCGTCGGCTTTTCTCACACCGTTGAAGTGGAACCGCTGCCCGGCGTCACTTTTTCCGTCGAGGGCAACAACCGCATCACGGTTGCCGGAATCAATAAGGAAACGGTTGGCGAGATGGCGGCCAGAATTCGGAAAATTCGCCCTCCCGATGCTTATAAAGGCAAAGGGGTCAGATATGCTGGAGAGGTAATCCGCCTCAAGCCGGGTAAGGCCGGCAAGGTTATCGGGAAGAAATAGCTATGACCACAAAAACAACGAAAGCGGCACGATATCAGCGACATCAAAGAGTAAGGATGCAAATAAAGGGCACGCCGAACAAGCCCCGACTTTGTGTGTTCCGCAGCCTGAACCATATTTACGCACAGGTCATCGATGACATAAAAGGACATACACTGGTTACTGCCTCGAGCCTTGACCCGGATACCAGAGCTCAGATGGATGGCAAATCGAAATCAGGCCAGGCGGAAATAGTCGGCACTGCGATTGCGAAAAGAGCTTTGAGCCAGGGCATTAATGAGATTGCCTTCGACCGGGGTGGCTACAAATATCACGGCAGGGTCAAAGCCCTGGCCGAGGCAGCCCGGCAAGGTGGCCTGAAATTTTAAAGGAATATTGAAATGGCAGAACAATATCAACAAATGATTAGCCGAATAGACACTATCGACCTGGCTCTGAATGACCGTCTCATGTATATCAACCGTGTAGCCAAGGTAATGAAGGGCGGGAAACGCCTCCGGTTCAGCGCCTTGGTGGTCACCGGTGATGGCAACGGTCACGTCGGGCTGGGAATTGGCAAAGCCAATGAGGTACCAGCCGCGATAAACAAGGGCGGTGTCGCCGCCAAGAAAAACCTGATAAAGGTTCCTATGACTGGTGGTACCATACCGCATGAAATTATCGCTGAGTTCGGTGCCGCCAAAGTACTGCTCAAACCGGCTAACCCAGGCACCGGCGTGATTGCTGGCGGGAGCGTTCGTGCCGTGCTCGAGGCCTGCGGTGTCAAGGATATTTTGACCAAATCACTGGGCAGCGACAACCATATCAACGTGGCCAAGGCAACCATATTCGGCCTCAGCCAGCTCAGGGACCCGAAGGAAGAAGTTGCCCGACGCAAGGCAACGGTCATTGAGGAGGAGGCGAAATCAGGTGGCTAAACTGCGCATTACCTGGATAAAAAGCGCTATCGGCTATAATGAATCGCAGAGACGCACGCTGGACACGCTCGGTTTTCACCGGCTGAACCAGAGTGTCATTCATGATGACTCTATGTCCCTGCGGGGCATGATTAATAAAGTAAGACATCTCGTCAAGGTGGAGGAAACAAGTGAGGCAAAATGACATCGCACCACCACCGTCTTCCAGGAAAGAGCGGAAGAGGGTGGGACGTGGCAATGCCAGTGGTCACGGCACCTATGCCGGGCGCGGCCTGAACGGCCAGAAGTCCCGCAGTGGTGGCAAGATGCGACCGGGCTTCGAGGGCGGTCAGCTGCCCTTGATAAAACGCCTGCCCCGGAAGCGCGGCTTTGTCAACATTTTCCGCAAGGAATACAGCATTGTTAATGTGGCCCAGCTGAATACGTTCGCTGAGGGCAGTGAGGTCACGCTCGAAAAGCTTCACGCCGCTGGTCTGGTGAAAACGTTAAAGCATCCGGTTAAAATTCTGGCCAATGGAGAGGTCGGTCACGCGGTTACCGTCAAGGCAAACAAGTTTTCCACGGCTGCGAAAGCCAAGATAGAGGCTGCCGGCGGTAAAGTCGAGGAGGTAAACCATGCGGGCCAGGCCAAGTAAGCCACGCCTCGTCCAGGCCATGATGGACGCCCTTAGCCTGCCGGACCTGAGGCGCCGCATACTTATCACCGTGGGCATCCTGGTCATCTTCCGCTTTATCGCTCATGTACCCGTACCAGGAGTGGACCAGAATGCTTTGCAGTCGTTGTTTGAACGCAATGCCCTGCTCGGCATGCTGGACATGTTCAGCGGCGGCGCCATGAGGCGGCTCAGTATAGCCGCGATGGGCGTCTATCCTTACATTACCGCATCCATTATCATGATGCTTCTGGTGCCGGTGATACCACGACTTCAAGCCCTTTCCCGGGAAGGTGAATCAGGGAGAAATAAGATAAATCTCATTACCCACTGGCTGGTGGTACCTCTGGCCTCCGTTCAGGGCTACGGGCAGCTCATTTACCTGCAACGCGAGGGAGTGTTATCCAGCGCGGAACCTCTGTCAATGGCAACGATGGTGCTGTCCATGGTGGCCGGCACCCTATTCCTGGTATGGCTCGGTGAGCAGATTACAGAATACGGTATCGGCAACGGTATATCCATCATTATTTTCGGTGGCATTGTGTCCCAGCTGCCGCAAATGATCGGGCAGGGTTTCCTGGCCAGGGAGAATTTTGTTGGTCTGGCTGCCTATATACTTATGGTGGTCCTCACCATCATGGTTATCGTCATCTTCACCGAGGCACACCGCCGCATTCCGGTACAGTACGCCAAGAGCGTATTCCGTAGCGGGCGCATGTACCGTCATTCCGGGACCACCCATATTCCGCTCCGGGTAAACGCGGCCGGCATGATTCCGCTCATCTTCGCCATGTCAATTGTCCTGTTTCCGGGAATCGTGGCCAGCTACTTTGCCAACCCGAACGACCCCAATTTTGCCAACTGGGTCATGAAACTGTTTGACCCCAACGCCGCATTGCCCATGGGGCTGTTCTACTGGGGACTTTACTTCGCGATGGCGGTAGGCTTCGCGTTCTTCTACACCATGGTGATTTATCAGCAACAGGACCTGCCCGGCGTCCTGCAAAGGCAGGGAGGGTTTATTCCCGGCATCCGACCGGGTAAAAACACTGCCAGTTACCTTAATAGTGTCATCAACCGCATCACCTGGGGCGGGGCTCTGTTCCTTGCCTGCATAGCGGTCATGCCTTTCGTTGCCCGGCATATAACCAATGTCCAGATCATACAGCTCTCCAGCCTGGGACTGCTCATTATGGTGGGCGTGGTACTGGACACCATGAAACAGCTTGAAGCGCAGCTTGTGATGCGCAGATACGAAGGCTTTATCAAGTAGGGGTAAAAGTTGTATAATATAGTTTTTGTGGGAGCACCCGGGTCCGGCAAGGGAACGCAGGCCTCAATGGTCGCCCAAAAATTGAATGTGGTTCATATTTCGTCCGGCGCCCTTTTCCGGCAGGCACTGGAGCAGGGAACGGAACTGGGGAAACAGGTGAAGACCTATATGGAAAAAGGAGCACTGGTTCCCGACGAGATAACCATACAGATGGTCATGGAACGGCTGTCCGCTCCTGACAGCGAGAATGGGGTCATTCTGGATGGTTTCCCCCGCAACCTGCCGCAGGCGGAAGCACTGGACGGCGCTATAAGCGAGCAGGGGAAAACAATTGATAAAGTTGTCTATATCAAGGTATCCGAAGAGGAACTGATTAAAAGATTGAGCGGCCGCTGGCTCTGCCGACAGTGCCAGGCGGTGTACAATGTGGTCAATTCCCCTCCCAGAATGGAAGGTAAATGCGATAAATGCGGGGGTGAGCTTTACCAGCGCCCCGATGATAAACCGGAAACGGTTAAAAAAAGACTCGACGTATATTTTGCCGAGACGGCACCGCTCATTGATTACTACCGCCGTCAGGGCACACTGATGACAATTGAAGGAGAAGGCAGCGTGGAAGAGGTGACACGAAGAATCGTGGCCGCCCTTCCCGAGGAGAAACCGGTCACTCGATGACAATTATCATTAAAACTGAAGATGAAATCGCGGCCATGCGCCAAGCTGGCGGAATCGTCGCGATGATATTAAAAACAATAGGGGAACAAATCAGACCGGGAATGGAAACGAAAGAACTGGATACCATAGCCGCCAGAGAGCTGGAAAAACGGGGTGCTAAATCATCATTCAAGGGCTACCACGGCTTTCCGGCCAACCTCTGCGTTTCCATAAACGAAGAGATAGTGCACGGCATACCGGGAAAGCGGGTGCTGCGCGAGGGCGACATTGTATCCCTTGATTTCGGTGCCATTTTCGACGGTTTTCAGGGTGATGCCGCGATAACAGTCGGTGTGGGCAGGATAACTAAAGAAGCTAAAGAACTCATTGACACCACCAGAGGTGCTCTGGAAGCCGGGATTAAAGCCGCCCGTCCTGGAGCCAGGCTCGGCGATGTTTCATACGCCATTCAAGACTATGTCGAGCTGCCGCGAAATGGCTATAAAGTAGTTCGAGAGTATACGGGTCATGGCATCGGCCGGGACATGCATGAAGAGCCGCAGATACCCAATTTTGGCCTGCCTGACTCGGGGCCGGCACTGAAAGAAGGAATGACCCTTGCCCTCGAACCGATGGTGAATGCCGGCGACTGGCGCACCCGTGTTGGCGACGACCAGTGGACAGTACTGACGGCTGATGGCAGCCTTTCGGCACACTTCGAACATACCATCGCCATTACTGACGGTGAACCAGAGGTGCTGACCAAAGAAGTATATGCCTAAGAAAGAGACGATTGAGGTAGAAGGAACGGTATTGGAAGCGCTACCGAATGCGATTTTTCGCGTTGAGCTGGCGAATGGGCACGCCGTGCTGGCCCATATCTCCGGCAAGATACGAATGCACTACATCCGGGTTCTGCCCGGGGACAAGGTGCTGGTGGAGCTGTCGCCATACGACCTCAGCCGTGGCCGGATAGTCTATCGGTTTAAGTAAGGTTAGGGCTATAATATTTATGAAAGTTAAAGCATCAGTGAAAGTACGCTGTGAAAAATGCAAGGTGGTGAAACGGCACGGGGTGGTCAGAGTCATCTGCTCTAACCCGAAACACAAACAGCGCCAGGGATAAGGAGGCAGTAGAATGGCACGAATTGCTGGAGTGGACATACCGAGAGACAAGCACACCTGGGTATCGCTGCAGTATATTTACGGTATTGGCCCCCACCTGAGCCGCAGGATTCTGGGCCAGCTCAATGTCAACCCGGACACCAAGGTGAGCGAGCTTACTGAAGATGAGGTCAATCGCCTCCGCGAGGTTATTGACAAGCAATACAAAGTAGAAGGTGAACTCAGGCGCGAGGTTCAGATGAACATCAAGCGCCTCATCGAAATCGGCAGCTACCGTGGCAACCGACACCGCCATAATCTGCCGGCGAGGGGACAGCGTACCCGAACCAATGCCCGCGCTCAGCGTGGTGAACGCAGGACGGTGGCCGGCAGAGGCCAGCGAAGAGGCATGGCTAAGAAGTAATAAGTAAGGAGCATCCTATGGCACAGAAGAAGCGAGGAGCACGAACAAGACGGCGAGAACGTAAGAATATCCCGGCAGGAAGAGCCTATATCCAATCTACGTTCAATAATACCATCGTTACCCTTACCGACCCCCAGGGCAACGTAATTGCGTGGGGAAGCTCCGGTACTTCCGGTTTCAAGGGCTCCCGCAAGGGTACTCCCTACGCCGCTCAGATGGCGGCTCGCGAGGCGGTACGTAAAGCTATGATGCACGGCCTGCGCCAGGTTGAGGTCTACGTGAAGGGCCCGGGCAGCGGTCGCGAGGCAGCTATCCGCTCCCTGCAGAGTTCAGGGCTTTACATTACGGGCATCAAAGATGTTACCCCCATCCCCCATAACGGCTGCCGCCCACCTAAAAGACGACGAGTGTAGAAGAGAGGAAAAATGGCAAGATACGTTGGCGCAGTATGTCGAAGGTGCCGCCGCAGCGGCGAAAAGCTCTTCCTGAAGGGCGACCGGTGCTTCACACCCAAGTGCAGCATAGATAAGCGACCCAAGCCCCCGGGAATGCAGCCCCGCAGGCGGCCGAGAATATCCGACCGCGGCATGCAGCTCCGCGAGAAACAGAAAGCCCGCTACAGCTACGGCATGCTGGAGAGGCAGTTCCGGAAAACGTTTGCCAAGGCGGAGAAGCAGGCAGGGGTAACCGGCGATAATCTGCTCATCCTGCTGGAGAGGCGACTGGACAACGTCGTATATCGCCTCGGCTTCTCTGACTCACGCAACCAGGCACGCCAGCTGGTACGCCATGGTCACGTTATGCTCAATGACCACCGGACGGATGTCCCTTCGGCACTGGTCAAAGAAGGAGATACCATTGGCTGGCGGAAAGAAAGCGCCAAATCGGAATACTACAAACAGCTCACGCAGACGATTGAAGCCAAGACGGTGCCGGACTGGTTGAGCCTGGATAAGAAAAACCTGGTGGGGCAGATGGTTTCCCTGCCTACACCTGAAGGTATAGAGGCCCCGTTTAACGGCAAGACGATAGTGGAACACTACTCGCGATAAAGAGCAAGGAGGTAGAGACTTTTGTCTCGTCTAATTATACCGAAAATCGATTGTGTAGAGAGTGAGGACAACTTCGGTCGGTTTACCGCCAAGCCGCTGGAACGCGGCTTTGGTGCCACGCTTGGCAATGCCCTGCGGCGGGTGTTGCTGGGCTATCTCCCCGGTGCGGCGGTAACACAGGTCAGGATTGAAGGCGTCAGTCATGAATTCACCACCATTCCTCACGCCAAAGAAGACGTCACCGAGTTTTTACTCAACGTAAAGGCGATACGGATAAAGCCGCTTTCCGGCCAGCCCGGAAAACTCATCCTGGATACGCAGGGCGAGGGGCAGGTTTGCGCCGCGGATATCAAGCCATCAACCGACTTTGAAATTACCAACCCGGAGATTAACCTGGTCACACTTGATTCACCAGAAGCCAGGCTCTATGTGGAGTTCGATATCGAACTGGGCGAGGGCTATCGAACCGCCGAGTCAAATGATGCCATGCCGGTGGGGACAATACCTGTTGATGCCATCTTCTCCCCAATGCGCAAGGTTAACTTCTCCACTGAGTCAATTCACACGGGGCGCGAGACCAGCCATGAGCGTCTGATTCTGGAAGTATGGACCGACGGCACGACAACTCCAGTTGACGCCATCAGCCGCGCTGCCGGCATCCTGGTCGAGCATCTTAGTCCATTCGCTGAGTACGTTAAGGTATCTCAGCTGAAAGCTGAAGAGCAGCTCATTCGCCTCTCAATACCCGATGAAAAATACAATATGCCTGTGGAGCAGCTGGACCTCTCGGTGCGTACGATGAATTGCCTCAGGCACGGTGGCGTTGCCACGGTCGGTGAACTCATCAGTAAGAAATCAAAGGATCTTCTTCAGCTGCGCAATTTCGGGCAGAAATCGTTTCATGAGATAGAGGATAAACTGAAGGACCTGGGGCTGTCCCTCTCAGCACAGGGTGGAATCAAAGAAGAAACGGCGTCAGAGGAAGCGTCATCGGAAGAGACAGGCACGACAACAGACATACCAGAAGAAGACGAACCGCAATCCGGAGAAGCAGAAGATGCGACA
>CAYZOI010000027.1:0-17291 GCA_964480145.1 uncultured Dehalococcoidaceae bacterium
GGTGGGAAAGATGAGCCAGCACGAACAGGGGCATCAGTCCACTAAAAAGAGAGCGCAAACTGAATCTGCTTCTGATGGCGGTTTCCTTTCTGCGGAAAAAGGCGCTTCGGCGGGTTACTGGCGTATATGTATCATACCATGAGAGGAGAGTGAAGTTCTCGCTGCAGCCCCTGTCCTATCGGGCGCCTGGTTTATCTGGCGGCAACGGCAACCTTTTCAATCCTGACAGCGCAGACCTTGAACTCCGGTATTTTGGACACGGGGTCCAGCGCCGATATGGTCAGCTGGTTGGTGGGACTTTCGGCGAAGTGGAAGGTCATGAAGATAACGCCCACCGGGGAAGCCTCGGTGAGCCTGGCCCTGGCGGTAACTGCGCCGCGTCGGGAAACCACCCTTACGGTTTCGCCTTCAGCAATGCCAAGTGCCGAACCATCCTGCGGATTTATCTCTACCCGCTCTTCACTGTGAAAGGCGTTGAGGCCTTTCACTTTTCGACTCATGGTGCCGGTATGGTAGTGGAACAGGCTGCGACCGGTGGTGAGTACCAGCGGATAGTCTTCGTCGGGGGACTCCGCTGATGGCCTGTACTCCAGCGGCATGAACTGCCCCTTGCCCCGGGTGAATTTTTCGGTATGCAGGAGGGGCGTTCCCGGATGCTCATCGGTGGGGCAGGGCCACTGCAATCCTCCCTTTTCCAGGCGGCGGTAGGAGATGCCTCCGTAGCTCGGTGTCAGCCCGGAGATTTCATCCATAATCTGTGACGGGTCGTTGAAGCTGAAGCCGTCGCTGCCCATGCGCTGGCCGACCTGGCCGATAATCCACCAGTCTGGGCGGGAATTGCCTATCGGTTCAACTGCCTTTCTTACCCGTTGCACTCTTCGCTCCGTATTGGTGTAGGTGCCGTCTTTTTCGGCAAAGGTGGTGCTGGGCAGGACGATGTGCGCATATCGGGCGGTTTCGGTTAAGAAAAAATCTTGGACCACCAGCAGTTCCAGTCGCTGCAATGCTTCGATGGCGTGCTTGGCTTCCGGCTCGGTCAGCACGGGGTTCTCACCCATGACATACATCGCTTTTATCTGGCCGTTGTGGGCGGCATCGAACATCTCGGTTACGGTAAGCCCGGCCCCGGCGGCAGGCAGCGAGCAGGACCAGCCCGCTTCGAACTTTTCCTTAATCGACTCGTTAGCCACGGCCTGGTAGCCGGGATAGACATTGGGCAGCGCGCCCATATCGCAGGCGCCCTGGACATTGTTCTGACCGCGCAGTGGGTTGACTCCTCCCCCCGGCTGGCCCATATTTCCGGTGAGCATGGCCAGGTTGGCGATGGCAATCACGTTGTCCGTGCCGTGGGAGTGCTGGGTGATGCCCATGGCGTAAAAGATAGCTGCCGGGTGATTGGTGGCGTACATTCTGGCTGCCTGCGTTATTTTTTCTTTGGGCACGCCGGTAATTCTCTCCACCGTATCCAGGTCGAAATTAGACAGCGATTCCCTGAAAGCATTGAGGTTCTCGCAGCGCTCATTGATAAAGTCTTTGTCCAGCAAATCTTCATCGACGATAACCCGGCACATGCCCATCAGCAGGGCAACATCGCTGCCGGGACGGTGCTGCAGATAAATATCGGCATGACGGGCCAGCTCTATCTCCCTGGGGTTGGCCACGATGAGCTTGGTGCCCCGGCGCACCGCGCGCTTGATTTCAAAGCCGATGACCGGGTGAGCCTCGGTGGTGTTGCTGCCGATGACGAGAAAGCAGGCGGAATCTTTAATATCACCGATGGAGTTGGTCATCGCCCCGCTCCCGAAGGTGGTGGCCAGACCGGCCACCGTGGGAGAATGTCAGAGGCGGGCGCAGTGGTCGATATTATGCGTGCCGATGACCGCCCGTCCCAGCTTCTGAAGCAGGTAATTTTCCTCGTTGGTACACTTGGCGGAAGAGATGATGGCGACCTCTTCCGGTTTATATTTTCCCAGCCGTGTCGCCACCTCGTCGAGGGCCTCGTCCCAGGTTGTTTCACTGAATTCCCCGTTGCGCCTGACCAGCGGGTGGCTCAGACGGTCAGAGTGATGGATAAATTCAGTAACGCCGAAGCGACCCTTGACACATAGCTGGCCGATATTGACATCATTATCCCTGTCGCCCTGGACACATATAACCTCTCCATCTTTTACCCCGAGGTACATCTGGCAGCCAACGCCGCAGTAAGGGCAGGTGGTCTTCACTTCGTAATCCGGCTGGAGGGACATTTTTGGCATCAGAGCGCCCACCGGACAGCGTACCACGCACTCGCCACAGGACCGGCACGCCGATTCAAACAGGGAGGCGCTGTCAACGGGGCTGACCTGTTCGCGGTCTTCCCGGCTATCTATCTCGATGGCGCCCACCACGGTGACTTCATGGCAGGTGCGAACGCATTTGCGGCAGAGGATACAGTAATTGCGGTCGATTTTGAAAAAAGGGTTGCTGTAATCAACCGGGCGCGACCTTGTTTTGGGACGAACGGGCAGCTCGGTTATGCCCAGGTAGTCGACCACCTTCTGTAAATCACAGTGGCCATTCTTGGGGCAGAGCACACAGCGGTCGGTTATAGCCACGTTACGCAAACAGATATCATAAGGCTGACAGCGCTCCTTGCGGTCGCAGACAAGGCACTCGCTGGGGTGTTCGGCGAGGACTGGTTCCAGGGCGGCGCGACGAGCTTCATTCAGCTGCCTGGTATTGGTCCGGACCACCATTCCTTCCGTGACCGGCGTGGTGCAAGCGAGGGCTAAATCCGGCATGCCGTCGATTTCCACCACGCAGAGGCGACAGTCACCCGTTGGCTCAAGGTCCGGGTCATGGCACAGGTTGGGAACATATATCCCTGCCGCCTGGATTGCGTCGAGCAGAAGGGTACTCTTACCCGTTCTGACTTCTCGTCCGTCGATAATTATCCTGACTTCATCCATCACCCGGAGGCAACCTTTTGCCGAAGTCTGGATTTATTCTTACTTGGCCTGGGTGACAGTGGTGGTGGCGTGATGATGCAACGTACGGCGCATTGCAGGCAGCGCCTGCCTTCTTGCACTGCCGCCTCGTCGCTGAGGCCAAGCTCAACTTCCTCGAAGTTGTGGCTTCTTTTCTCAACCGGCAGCGCCGGCATAACCGCCCGGGCCCATTCAAAGAAACCCTCATCTTTGCCCACGCAGGGACTGAGTTCGCTCGGCGGTGCCAGGACTTCGCTGATATCTCCCGTGCCGCCCAGGTATTCATCAATAGCGGATGCGGCTTTGCGGCCGGCGGCGATGGCCTCTATAACCGAAGCCGGTCCGCTGACGGCATCACCACCTGCCCAGACCCCTTTATTGCCGGTGGCCAGCGTGTCGGCACTGGTCTGAATGGTGTTGCCCCGGCCCAGCTTGAGCTTGAAACCTTCGGGGATATCCGGCGTCTGACCGATGGCAGCGATAACGGAGTCGAAATCGGTGGTGAATTCACTGCCCTTGATGGGGATGGGTCGGCGGCGCCCGCTGGCGTCCGGTTCACCGAGTTCCATGCGAATGCAGGTCAGATTCAGCGTTTTTCCGGTTCGGTCAATGCGCACCGGCGCGGCGAGGAACATTATCTCTACCCTTTCTTCGAGGGCAGCCTCGACCTCTTCCGGGCTGGCGGGCATCTCTGCTCGGGTGCGGCGGTAAACAATAACCACTTTCTTCGCGCCAGTGCGGAGGGAGACCCGTGCCGCGTCGATGGCGACGTTCCCGCCGCCGATGACCGCAACCTGACTCCCGGTGTCTATCTTCCGGCCAAGGTTAACCTCCCGGAGGAAGGTGGCGCCGTCAAAGACGCCTTGGGTATCTTCGCCTTCCACGCCCATCTTCATACCCCGGTGTGCCCCGACTGCGGCGAAGATGGCATCATAGCCCTGGGCAAAGAGGTCGTCGAAGGAATCTATTTTCGTATTCAGTTTTATTTCAACACCAGCTTTTCTGATAACGTCAATTTCGGCGTTGAGTTTTGCCGGCGGCAGGCGATAGTCAGGAATGCCGACACGCATCATGCCGCCAGGCTCGGGAAGAGCTTCGATAACGGTAACGGCATGTCCCTGCTTGGCCAGGTAGTAGCCGGCGGTAAGCCCGGCTGGCCCGGAGCCGATAACAGCCACTTTCTTGCCGGTTGGTGAAGATTTCTTGGCGCGCTGCTGCCACTGGCCATCGTCGCGCTCCGCCGCCGCCCACTTGAGGAACTTGATAGAAACTGGCTCGTTCAAAGCCTCGCGACGGCAGGCCTGTTCGCAGGGATGTATGCAGACCCTGCCCAGTGCGCCGGGGAAGGGGACTTTTTCCCTGATGACGGCCAGTGCCTCGGCAAATCTGTCTTCGCCGCAGAGTCTAACGTAACGGGGGACGTCAATGTGGGCCGGGCAGGCGTAGCTGCAGGGGTTGGTCAGTTCCTCATGGTCTATTTCCGGCCGCCATTTGGCCACCTTGTCCACCAGCGCCCCGGTGGGGCAGACTTCAACGCAGGCGCAGCAGTACTTGCATCTGGAATTAACGAGCGACTTTCCATCTGATGGTTCCGGCCAGCGGTCGCCGTCATGTTCCGACATCTTGATGGCTTCTATACCCCGTATCTCCTTGCAGGCGTTTACGCAGCGAGCGCAGCTAATACAGAGGTTGTAGTCTCTTTCGAAGAGAGGGTTGTCCCGGTCAACCGGTAAGCCGCGGTACTGCCAGGTAAGCTCTTCTCCTTCCAGCCCTAGGTAGTCGACGACCTGCTGCAGCTCGCACTGGCCGTTGTAAGGGCAGAGAACGCAGCGCTGGGTGACCGCCACGTTGCGCAGGCAGATATCATATGGTCCGCAGCGGTCGCGCCGCTCGCAGACAAGACATTCGCAGGGATGATGGGCGAGGAGTTTTTTCAGCGCTTCCTTTCGAGCTTCCTGTAGCTGAGGTGTATCCGTGTGGACCACCATGCCCCCGGCGACTCTGGTATTGCAGGCGGTGACGGGTTCCTCCGTCCCCTCGATTTCCACCAGGCACAGTCGGCAGGAACCGTCGGGAGTGAGCATGGGGTGAGCGCAGATGGCCGGGATGTAAATTCCCGCCGCTATCGTCGCTTGCAGGAGGGTTGTCTCCTCGCCGACTTCAACCTTCTGTCCGTCAATGGTAAGTGTGCTCATTTCCCGTCCTACACCTTTCCAGTTCAGTTATTGTTTCTGGCTCTGAGCAGTTTCACCAGCCGCCAGCTGGTGTTCTGGCAGAGAATTATAATATCCTCGGTAGGTAAATAATCGGTGATGGTGCGGTCGAACATGATGGTGCCTTCAGGAGAGAATTCGTCATCGCCTTTCCAGAGCACCAGCGTCAACGGCACCATGCTCAAGGCATTAATGGTCACCGAGGCATCGCCGAAATCCGCCTTGCGTCCGCCGACCGATTTTGCCATTTCCAGCAATCGCTCCGGCTCGTTTCCGAAATACACGACCAGCGGTTTGATAGCCCGGTTGTAAAAGGTCGGGAAATAGCCGGCGCCTTCAGAGAGCTCTTTGAATGAGATGAGCTGGCCGGAAAGAGGCGTGCCCTTTGCCTGCGTAACGTAGTGAAGCAGGAGTATTTTGTCCACGAGTGTAACATGTTCCTCCGTATCCTGGAGAGTGACCTCGGCTTCAGGATATCTGATGAGATACGCCTGGCCCAGGTAATCAAGGGATATAGTTTTCTCTGATTCCAAAAACCGGGCGTCGCATCGGCGGCACTGTTGCTCAATATCTTCGATTTCAGTTAGCTTTGCCACAGCCAGTCGATAAGCTAGCTCATAACCGTATCCGTCATCCTGCTTGATGGGTGATGTCAAAGTTTTGCCTTTGTTCATCTGGTTTCATATTCGGACTGTGCGCCAACTTCCCCGATAGCTGTAATATTGGAATCCTGGTGCCTATATATCCAACCAGGAGTGGGAGTAGAGCGATTCGCCGGTCAGCACCCTGACCGTTTTGGCGTACTTGACCTCTTCCTCGGATAGCGAGGCATAATCCGGCTTCTCGCCGTCCATCATCCGGTGCACCAGACTCAACAGCTCCGGTCTCTCCCCCCGTACTATCTTTATCAGGTCGGTATCAAAGGCATCAACAATTGCCGAGTGCAGGCCGCACCTCATCATCATCATGAGGTAGGTACGGTTCAGCCATGGCCGGAGGTCAGTCGGTGTGCCGTTGGAGATATTTGATAAGCCAACCACTGATTTGCAGCCCGGTGCAATTTCTTCGAGCATGGCCATGAATTCAATCAGTGCCTTGACCTGATTTATTTCCACCGATAGCGGACTGACGATGGGGTCAATCCAGAGTTTTTCATTGGCGATGCCCATTTCACTGGCCTTGTAAACGAAATCAACCACGTTCATGGCTCGTTCGTTGGCGTCTCGCGGCATACCTTCGGCGCCCCAGAGGAGAGCAACTAAGTCGGCATCATGTTTCTTGGCGAGCTCCAGGCCGGGTTCTATCCGGTCCGGTTGCAGAGAGACGGAGTTGATAAGCGGGGTTTTCTTGGTTGCCTGAAGGCCGGCTCCCATGGCGACAAGGTTGGTCGTATCCAGGGACAGGGCTTTATCCGTTACCTCCTGCACCGTATTGACCACCCAGGGCATTAACTCCTCGCCGGTCTTCCGCGCCGGTCCGATGTTAAGGTCGAGGTAGTCCACCCCGGCCTCGGCTTCTGCCTTGGCGAGGTCCTGAATCGGCCTGGGGTTTCTCTCCTTGAACGCCGGGCCGATGGTCTGGGACATCATATTGATGTTTTCACCAATGAGTATCATCTTTACCTCCTTAGGGAGTCCACGATTTGATGAAGGCAGGAATATGGGCGCCTTCTCTGGGGCCGACCAGTATCTCCCAGCCGGGCAGCTCCTCTTCCAGACCGCCACTCTCCACGGCTGCATATCCCGGAATAATCAATTTCTGGTGTTTTACCTTGTCCGTAATGCCACTCTTCTTGATAAAGGGGCCGATGATATCGGCGCTGAACTTGCCCGCCGCCCAGGCGGTCATCACCGAGAGTCCCTCCGTGTCCTTCACCATCAGCCAGCTGGGAACACGACTGGTTTCTAGGTAGCCCGAAATCAGGAAGTAGGTGAGCGAAAAATTAGTCGTAACCAGCACCGGTGAACTCTCACCGGGGCCGCCAATCTCGTAGATACCTTCCTTCGTTGCCAGTGGCCGCTGCGGGTCGGTGAAGATGTTCATCCTTTCCACGAGCAACGGGTAAAGGCTTTCCCCGTAGAGGTCAGACAGCACGATGATGCCACCGTACTTGGCGACAAACATGGAAGCAATAATCGCTTCCTTCATCGGGTCATCGGTCATCTCGCAGGGGAAAGTGATGGTGGGGAAGCCGAGCGGGCGGAATTTCTTGTTCAGTGCGGTGCTGCGGATAATAATCTGGTCTTCGAGCGCCTGGCGGGAAGTCCTGGAGCCGGAGTCAATGACAATATTCTTCAGGCCCGCCTGAGTTAATTTTTCGGTCAATTCCACAACTTCTTCCAGGCCCGAGCCTTTCGCTGCTACCGGGCAGGAGTTTGTCTTGGCCAGTTCCGCGACTTTATCCAAGTTGTCTTTGGTGGCAGCGTAAATAAGCGGCTTGCGGTCGGCGCAGACTTTCAGTCCGGCCGCCAGGACATCGGGGTTATCGCTCATCAGGATGATGCCGCCGTCGCTGCCCTGTGCCACCTTGCCCACCAGGCCCTCAAATTTCTGGGGGTCGCCGGATTCGCTTTTCACCGCTACCAGTTCGGGGCGGAGAGAGAGTCCGACCCTCTCATACTGGAGGTTCTTGAATTTATCCAGTCTGGCTTTGACCTCGGCATCGTCCATGGTGTCCTTGATGAGGATGGCGATGCCGGGCGGGTTCTCAAATCTTTTTTCGTGACGGAACATGACCGTCTCGCCGCCAACCTTCAGCGCTCGGTCGCCGACACCGATGGTAACCGGCAAAATGGGCGGCGCCGAAGCCTCGGACAACTTCTCTTTAGATTCCTCAGAAACGTGGGGACAGGCGCTCAGTTCCACCTTGCCCGAGGCCAGGCTCATGGCGAAAGCCAGGCAGGTGGGAACACCGCAGTCACCGCAGTTCGTCTTGGGTAGCAGTTTAAAAATCTCAATTCCGGTAAGTGGCATGACACTCTCCTTTCTTAGCCCAGTATCGGATCCATGGTCAGGGCGGGATGTCCTTTCTCCTCAAGGAAGGGGAGAATCTCTTCTTCGGTGGTGCCGATGGTCTCATCGGCAATCTTGTCCAGCAGGTCAGGCACGCCCATCTCCTCGGCACGTGCTTTGAGTCGCTCGCCTGCCTCCTCTTTCAGCGACTTCGGCATCCAGACCATTCGCAGCAGACCGCCGTCGCCGATGATGAACTTTTTCTGGGTGGTGTTGTATTTACCGTGGCCGACAAAGCCCGGCGTGCTGATGCCGCCGCCGATGGTGCCGGCCAGGGTGGTGAACTTCATGCCGCAGGGCGTTTCTCCGGCATACTCGCGATTCACCGTCATGATGCCATTGCAGAGCGGCAGAACGGCGGCGATACACTCGCAACAGCCGCAGGTGGTCATAGGGTCATTGATGATGCTGTAGAAATTATAATGGTCTATCTTACCGCGTGACGCTTTGGTGATGAACTCATTGACCCCCTTCCACTGCCCGAGCTTGGCGTCAATCGTCTCGCCCTTCTCCACGGGCTGGTTGGGGCCGGTGGGATTGATTTCAAAGGCCGCTTTGCAGTCCATCCAGTTGTAGGAACCGCAAAGGCCGGTCCTCTCCGGGCTGATGACACAGACGTGGCTCGGGGCGAAGGACTGGCACAGCGTGCAGGAATAGTAGAGGTCGGTGGTCTCATCTGTCATACCTTCAATGCGGGCATCACGGGTGGCATAGACTTTTTTAGCTTTCTCCACCACTTTTTTGACATTAGCCTCTTCGGTGTAGAGCTTGACCTGCAACTTGTCGAAGATACGGCCGAAGTCCTGGTGCAGTTTGGCGTGAAGAAGGGTGCCGATATGGGACAGCTTAAAGCCTTTTTCCACTGCCTGTTTGCTGACGCGCAGCCAGGCAATATCCCTCTGCCCGATGTGCATCGCTCCCTGGGCATAATTTATCTGGTGGTGGATCTGCCGTTCCAGGATGGGTTCATAGTCTTCTTGCATGTTACGACCGGCAACCTCAACCGCAATCGCCAGAGGCAGCTGTGAGCCAGCCTCAATATCGGTTAGTTCCGGCCCGATTACCTCAATCTTGCCGTCTTCCACGTCTTCCATCCGTTTGCTGGTTACCCACTCCACCATCGGGGTGCGGCCACCACCGGCTTCCAGGTAAATTTCTTCGCCGCGCACGCGTTCACCTTCGAAGGCGGGGCCGAAAGCGACCGGAATGGGCACTTCGCTTACCGCTACTTTCAGGCCTCTCGTCTCAATAGCTTTGGCTACTATTTCGTCATGGGGGACATTGGAAATCACGTGCTCGTAGGTGGTGATGCCGGTAGGCAGTACTTCCGGTATGGGTGTATCGGCGATGGTGGGGAAGCCGAAGCTAATCGCCCCGGCGGCATTGGCGTACCATTCGTCGGTTACGTAGCCGAGTGGCAAGGCAAAAGCAAAGATACGGTCTTTGTTATAGATGAGCAATTTGCGGTAGTCGCCGGGCTCAACACCACCGAAGGAAAGTGCCGCTCTGGTGGCAAAGCCCATAGCGAAGACTGTTGCGGTAATGTCCGGACCGAAGGAAACCAGGCGGGTCGGCCAACCAATCTGGACTCCGGCCTCGACGAGCTGCTCGGAGAAACGCTTGCCGTTATATTCAGCAGACATGAAGACGTAGATGTTCTTCTGCTGCAGTTCCTGCGCGATCTTCGCCGCAATCTCGCTGGTCGGTGCCGCGCCGAGGACAGCGGCGAAGCCGGGCGCGGTGCCGTCGACGAACTCGATGCCGCGCTTTCTCATGATAACGTCATCGGCCGCCCCGAGCCAGATATTACTGTCGGATATATCTTCTCCGGTGAGGTAGTAGTCGGGCTGTTCAAGGTACCGGATGGCTTCAATTATTTCTTCAGCGAAGAAGGTGGCCATGCCGGCGTCAAGGGCGGGAGCAAGATAGGGCAGGGGGTGCTTTTCCCTGACCGGTGGCGGCAGCAGGGTGCGACACCTCTTCAGGATACGCTCCATATCGCCAACTTTTTCCACTTTCTCACCCAGGATACCGTATATCACCGGCAGATAGTAGGCGGTGTTGGGGAAGCCAACGGGTTCATTGGCACCCCATTTGTCCATCGCCTGCTTCCATTTCTCTTCTGCCTGCTCGACAATCTTGTACGCACCTCTGATTGCGGCGGAAGCAATAATCTTTGACATACTTTTTAACCCCCTTCTCTCGTCACTCTAACGCTTAGACCGATTACAGCTCGCGCCTCATTTCCATATCGTAAAGGACGCGCTCTCTGGCCTTGTCAATGCCCAGAGCCTTGCGCTTCTTATCGATATGGTCGATCATGAGGCGAGCCATTTTAATCGGGTCAGTTTCAAAAGCCCACATGCCGCCGTACACTTCCTCCATGCCCTTGAAGAGGAAATCCGTCACCTCTTTGCTTCCCAGCGTGGGCCAGTTAACGCCGAACACGGTGAAAACGCCGGAGCTGACAAAGTACTGGCCGATGGAGATAGCTTTTTCACTCATCCACTCCGGTGCCACGCCGGCGGCGGGCAGGTCACTGATATCATCGCCCAGGCCGCCGTCTTTCACCATCGCCGTGGCGGCGATTAAGATGCGGGCGTTATCAACACAGGAACCCATATGCAATACCGGCGGAATGCCCACCGCTTCGCAGACGGAGGCGAGGCCCTCGCCGGCGAATTCCTTGGCCGCTTCGGGGAGCATGAGTCCCGCCTTGGCGCAGGCCATAGCGGCACAACCCGTCTGCAGCACGAGCACGTCGTTCTTGATAAGCTCCTTGACCAGGGTGACATGAACATCATCGTGGGTAACGCGTGCGTTATTACAACCGACCACTCCGGCCACGCCGCGAATGCGACCGTTGATGATGTTATCGTTGAGCGGTCGGTAGGAGGCGCGGAACAGTCCGCCCAGCAGGTAGTTGATGGTCTCGTGGCTGAAGCCGGCAATCAGGTCGGACTGCTGCTGGGGAATGCGCACGTTCTTGCCGCGATTCGGGAAATTATCTATGGCGGCTTTGATAATTGCTTTGGCCGTTTCGGTGGCCTTGCGTTCGTCAAACTCAATGTGGGTGGCGCCCTCAATCTTGGCGCGCGGGTCACTGGTGATAACCTTGGTGTGGAAGCAGCTGGCTACTTCCACCAGCCCCTGCATGATGCACTGGACGTCCACCACGATTGCCTCCACGGCTCCGGTAACAATCGCCGTTTCCTGCTGCAGGAAATTGCCGGCGATAGGAACGCCATGGCGCATCAGTATCTCGTTGGCCGTGCAGCACATCCCGGCCAGATTGATTCCTTTGGCACCTTTGGACTTGGCGTACTCAATCAGTTCCGGGTCCTGGGTAGTTACCGCCAGCATTTCCGCCAGCTGCGGTTCATGCCCGTGAATGATTAAATTGACCTCGTCTTCTTTGAGAACGCCGAGGTTTATCTGGCTGAGCACCGGCGACGGCGTGCCGAAAAGCACGTCCTGAAGCTCGGTGGCAATCATGCTGCCTCCCCAGCCATCGGCGAGGGCCGTCCTGGCTCCCTGAAGGAGCAGGTTTTTGTAATCCTGGTCAACCCCCATATGGGTGCGGTGCATGGCCTCCACCACCTCGCGGTCGATGCCGCGGGGGGCGACGCCAACCTGGCGCCAGAGCTCCTGGCGTTTCAGCGGCGCCTTTTTCAGGGTGATGAGCTCTCCCTCCTGTTTGCCGAATTCGGCAAGCAGCATCTCACCAATTTCTATGGCAATCTCGTTGTTGCTCCGCTCACCAATCTCAATGCCGAGGTCAAGGGCCAGCTGAAGCAGCTTCTGCTCATCTTTCATCTGAAACTCGGGGGATTCACCTTTCGCTGCTAGCAGGAATGCCTCGACGACGCGGCGGCCATGGTCGCTATGGGCGGCGGCGCCGGAGGCTATCTTCCGCAGAAAGTTGCGGGCGGAAATGGTCTCGGCGGTGGCGCCACAGACACCGGTCCGTTTCTTCTTTTCTTCCGGAGTCTCCTCTTTGCCCTTGGGTAGGGGCACCCGGCAGGGGCCCATGGCACAGATACTACAGCAACTGCCCTCCAAACCTATCGGGCAGGGTTTTGTCGTCTCGGCGCGGTCAAAGACAGTTCTGACCCCATCCTCAGCTGCTTTCGCGAGCATCTCGATGGTCGCCGGGTCAATGCTCTTTACTTCTTTCTTTTCTTTCTCTTCTGCCATTATACTCTCCTCCCAGTCCTTGATATTAGCTTAGCCGGCGGTCAATTCAGCCATCATTTCATTGATAAGTTTGATTGACTCGGGGTGTCTCATAATCAAAACGTCACCACCTGCCAGGAGCAAACACATGGCAGACATGGCCTCAAATAAAATACCTCTCTTTTTATCGTCCCCCATCTTGGAGTCCTTGTCGTCCGATGCCTTGGCTTCCTTTATCTTCCAGACCTCGCTGGCGATATTGCAGATAATGGGGAACTGGAGCTTGTCATCCTGCTGGGTCAGCGCGGCCATTCTCATTCGTTCCATGACGGAATATGCGTACTCAATGCCGTAGCCGATGCCACTGACAGTAGGGTCCATAACAATCAGCTCGTCGGGGACACCGAGGTTGCCCAGCAGAATATTTAGCTGTTTGGCCAGGTTGATATCAATCGGCGATGAAGACACCACGGTATGCTGATAGCCAATGGCGGCAGCACCGAGCTGCTTGTGGTCGCCCTCTTCCACCGGGCCGATTATCAGGTTTTTCCCGTGGCAGACTTCGGTAACCTTGCGGAAAACTTCAACGTCTTTATCATGGTTGGCAGTGCCCCAGACGATAAGAGGCACATCAATGGCGTCAGCGACTTTCTTGACGACTTCGGTTGCCTCATCGGCACCGCGGTCAAGACCGTTGGGGTCGGTGCTTACCAGACGTAAACATATCATCTCTGCTCCGTAATCGTCGATGCACTTTTTAGCCCAGGCGGCAGGGTCGTCGGTGACGCCGGCAAAGGGCTCCAGAGCTGCTTCGGGCCATTCCACGGGAGGTGAATCGTAGACCTCCATGGCGATTCTGGGCAGGCGCGGCATATCGCCTTCAAAAAGATAAAACGGGTAGCAGCTCTCTCCGCCAACGATGACGGCTTTATCACCCGTGCCCAGCTTGATTTCTTTAATCTTACCGCTATAGGTGGTTTTTGGTATCTCAAATGCCATTTCTGCCTCCTTTTCCTAGGCCGGAGTCTTTCTCTTTTCGCTGCCGAACCATTCTTCTCCGTACCAGTAACGTTCCGCAGTGCTCAGATATTTAAGTTTTTCAGCGCGTTCTCCCAGTTTCTGCCGCCACTTCCCCATCTCTTCACCCTCGGGTTTTCCTTTTTCATAGGTTTCCCCGAGCACTTCCACCTTGTCGCGATTGGGTGCGCTCTTTTCTTCAATCTTATATTCTTCCATAATTGCCTCCTTCTAAGTCAGACCTGCGGCCAGCCTGGCTGCTTTTACCGTGTTCACCATAAGCATGGTTATGGTCATCGGCCCAACGCCGCCGGGTACCGGTGTGATGGCACCGGCCTTCTCTTTTATACCCTCAAAGTCAACGTCGCCAACCAGAATGCGCTTGCCCTCTGCCGTTGTACCGACCTGGTTCACACCGACGTCAATCACCACTGCTCCTTCCTTGACCATATCGGCGGTAATGGCTTTGGGTCGGCCGGCGGCCACTATCAGTATATCAGCCCTGCGGGTGTGAAAGGAAATATCGCGGGTACCGGTATGGCAGATGGTGACGGTGGCATTGGCCCCCGCTCTTTTCTGCAGCAGGATATTGACAATCGGCTTGCCGACGATATTACTTCTGCCAACGACGACAACCTCGGCACCTTCCACCTGCACTCCAGACTTGATTAAGAGTTGCTGGATGCCGTGGGGAGTGCAGGGCAAATAATCGGGTTCTCCTATCATTAATTTCCCCACATTTACCGGATGAAATCCATCCACGTCCTTTTTGGGATTTATGGCGAAGAGGACTTCCGTTTCATCAAGGTGTTTGGGGAGGGGGAGCTGCACCAGGATGCCGTGTATCCTGGGGTCTTTGTTCAGACGGTCAACGAGAGCTAATAATTCATCCTGAGTGGTCTCCTCCGGCAGGTCGTGGCGTTCCGAGTAGATGCCGAGTTCAATTGAGGTTTTTTCCTTTCCCCCCACATAGGATTGTGAGGCGGGGTCCGCACCGACCAGCACGGTAACCAGGCCCGGTACCAGGTTGTGCTTTTCTTTGAGCTCGGCAATCTCCTGCTTCAACTCCTCGCGGATTTGCTTGGCTATTTCCGTCCCGCTGATAATCTTGGCTGTCATTGGATACTCCTCTATCGCGTTATTGTCGCCCGGGCTTTATTCTGCAGCAGTTTGGCCATCAGGGTGTCAACCGCATTCGTTGCCCGGCACTCGGGCAGGTCGAGGAGCGGTTTCAACGCCATGTCAGATTCACCCACCGTGTTGTCCAGGGGGATAATAGCGGCTGGTTCAATTCCCAGTCTGGCCAGTTCCTCTTCTAAATGCGGGTCTATACTGTCAGGTACCATATTGATAATCACCGACTGCCTTTTCACCACCAGTTTGAGTTCATCAACGAGCTCTTTGACGCGGGCGATGGTGCGGACGCCTTTCACCGAGTGGCTGGAAACGAGGAGCAGCTCATCGATGTTCTGGGTGGTGCGGCGACTAAGGTGCTCCATCCCCGCTTCGTTATCCAGAACAATATACCGGTAGTTTCCGGTCATACTGTCCATGAATTTGCGCAGGAGCAGGTTGGGGTAGCAGTAGCAGTCTGGACCTTCACCTCTGCCCATCGTCACCAGGTCGAGCCCCTTGCTCTCAACCATAGCGTCATTGAGCTTGATTTCCAGGTACGCTTCCTTGGTCATCCCCGGCGGGATATTGATTTTCTCTTCATTAAAGGTGGCAATGATGGCGCCAATGGTCTGCCTGACGTTCAGGCCCAGGCTCTCACCCAAATTAGCATTGGCGTCGGCATCCACGGCCAGAATCGGTTCCAGGCCATTCTTTTTAAGGTAGCGGACGACCAGGCTGGCTACGGTGGTCTTGCCGCTACCGCCTTTGCCGGCAACCGCAATATTATAGCTCAAACTTTAATCCTCTCTTTTTGGTTGTTATTCGACTCGCCGGCCAGCCTTTTGCTCACCGCAGGAAATTCATCAGCGTTGGTGTGCGGTAGGAAAAGCGCGGCCACGTAATTGTTCATGAATTCCACGTTCTCGCTCAGCTCTAAATTGGTCATCATCTGCGCCACTCTGCGGGCATCGTCAAGCAGGTCGGTGGAGAAAGATGTCAGCCTGGCACCCAGCAACGACCCGTTGCCGATAAATATAAACTTGTCCTCCGGCAGTTCCGGCAGCAGCCCGATGGTGATGGCCCTTCTAATATCTATATTGCTGCCAAAGGCGCCAGCGATTATCACCTGGTCGAAGTCACAGCCGCCGGCGCCCACGCTTTTACACAACGTCTGGCAGCCGGCATACATGGCGGCCTTGGCACGCATCAGATTATCGATATCCACCTCGGTAATCACGATATCACTGCCGGTCTGCGTCTCTGGTGCCCGGGCCAGAACATATTCGTAGCCATCGGTGCCCGGTCTGACCCGTTTGGTAGGCAGGTCGCGGTTGTATTTGCCGTTCTGCCCGATGACGCCGTTCTCCAGCAGCTCGGCGACCGTATTTATCAAGCCCGAGCCGCAGATGCCTTTCGGCTTGGCGTTGCCGATGGTGCCGATTTCCGGCTCGAAGTCGGAACGGTTGATTTTAACATCTTCTATGGCGCCCTCGGCGGCAATGATGCCGTGCTTGATACCGCCGCCTTCAAATGCGGGACCTGCGGAGCACGAGGCGGTGACCATCCAGTCTGAGTTGCCAATGACGATTTCCCCGTTGGTGCCGATGTCCATGAAGAAGGTCAACGCCTTTCTCTGGTGCACGCCGGCACCAACGATGCCGGAGACAATATCCCCGCCCACGTAGCTGGCCACCGCCGGAAAAGTAAAAAGATAGGCGTGGTCGCCGACTTCTATCCCCAGCGAGCTTGCCGGCACGGGGGGGAAAAAGTTGGCCACGGGCGTGTAGGGCGTTAACCTGATATGCTGGGGGTTGAGGCCGAGCAGTATCTGGGTCATGACGGTATTGCCGGCAGCCATGATATGGCTGATGCGTTCGGTCTCAACCTTGCTCCGGGCCTGCAGTTCCCCGATGACGCCATTAATGGTGGCGACGATTGCCTGCTGCAGCTTCTTCAGGCCACCTGTTTTCTGGCAGTAGGCAATTCGGGTGATGACGTCTTCCCCGTAGCTTATCTGCCCGTTGTAGGCCATGCTCTCGGCGATAACCCGGCCGCGGTTTAAATCAAGCAGCTGCCCGCAGACGGTGGTGGTGCCGATGTCAAAGGCTAGCGAGTAGTGTTTATCTCTCGTGTCGCCGGGCTCGATATTTATCACTCGCGGCCGGCGTCTGTCTCCGGCCCTCGGTTTTGCCGCCGTAACCAGCGCCGTTACCGTGGCTTTCCAGTTGCCGTCACGCAGGGTATTGGCCAGCTTCTGCACCACGTTAAAATCAATGGACAGGTTGCTCAGATGGTAACGCTGCCTGAGACCCCTGAGCAGTCGGGAAAGGTCGCTGGTGTTGTCATCCAGCGTGGGCGGCGGCAGCTCTACGAAGTACTTGCTCAAAGGGGGCACAAACCGCCAGCCGGTGGCGAGGACTTCAGAAACCCGCTTCTGCTCCTGGGCCAGGACCGCTTTTTCCAGCCTTGACTCGACCGGAATGTACACGGATAAATCGGAGAGAACACGGGTCTGGCAAGCCTGCCTGATTCCTTTACGGAACTCCTCGTCGGTGATTTTGTCAGTTCGGGCGGTCTCTACGTCGCCTTTTTCAATCTGTACTTTGCACGTCCCGCAGGTGCCCGCACCGCCGCAGGAAGCGTAAATGCGCACCCCGGCGGCAATGGCTGCCTGCAGGAGGTTCTCTCCTTGGTCCACCGCAATTTCTACATTGTCCGGGTTGAAGCGGACCTTAAATTTGTTCTTTCCGGCTGTCTTGGTCATCTACATTATTATAGTTAATTATTTAAA
>CAYZOI010000028.1:0-16893 GCA_964480145.1 uncultured Dehalococcoidaceae bacterium
ATAACGGGGAAAAGAGACGTCAATCAGGGGCATGGCGTCAAGTCGAGCCAGCTCAGGGTCGGCCTGCCACCGGTAATCACTGCGGGCATCGGTTAGTTTTTTCTCACGCAATCTTATCCTGGTGCCCAGCATCGCTCTCTGACCTCTGATTACTCCTCTTCGTTCTCCTCTTCCTCGCCACTCTCCCATATCGGCTCGGTAAAATAGTCGATATACTCGCCCATCGCCTGCTGGGCTACCTGCTTCATTCTCAGCTTCGTCTCCACGGCCAGCTGCGCCAGTTCGTCAAGGTCAATCTCCACGCCGAGCATCGTGGTCAGCACCTCTAGTACCGCCAGCGCCGCCATCGGGTTCTGAATGCGGGTGGCGTACACCGGCACCTCCCCGAGCAGGCAGATGCCCTCAAGCTCCCGTTCTTTGGCCACCCCCAGCAGCAACCCGTTCAGCCCCGCGATTTGCAGGCTACCGGCATTTATCAGGTCGTACTTTTTTGAAATGGCCGCCGCCGACGGGCTGGTCGCCACGCCCAGTACACCGGGTGTTTCGCTATGATGAATGCGGGTCATCGCGGCGGCACAGGTAAATATCCTCGACACCTTGAACCTCTCCGCAACATCGAGGACACAGTTGGCCAGTTCATATCCCCTGGCCGCCGGCTGGTCCTCGCCGTTAAATATAATGAGGTCGCTTCCTTCGCCACGGTTCTTCCAGTAGTAAAACTTGCTCTGCGGGAACTTCGGCTCCTCAACCACGTTATCCTTGACCACCACGCCGACGGGGTCGAAGAAGCAAGACGGCTCAATTTCACCGAGCCCTTTGAAAGCAAGCTTTCTCTGGAGATAAGTGGCCACAATCAAGGCAACGTTGCCGACGCCCGGCCAGGCGGCGAGCATGTTCGGTGTTTTTAACCTGGGACGAGCGTGAAGCCTGATTGACTCATTCATTTCACCCCACCTCTCTTCATTATATTAAAGGAAACCAATATACACGGACTACTGCTATAAAAGCTATCCCTTGCTGGCCACCGATACATCGGGGCAGTATATGTGCGGGGTCTGCAAAAAACCGCCCACCCACCGGGCCTGGCTGCCGAAGGCAGCGATGTCTTTCAGCACCCGATAGACATTCCCGGAGACCATGGTATCCTTCACCCTGCCTACTATTTTACCATTTTCTACCTTGTAGCCGAGCAGGACATTGCCGCTGAAATCGCCGCCCAGAACGTTTCCCTGTCCCGCGCCCATGAGCTGCTCTACCACCAGACCCTCTTTGATATCGCCAACCATCTCGTCAAATGTGGTGCTGCCCGCAGCGATTACGAACGCGCTCGGAGAAGGCGCCGGCAGTCCACCGTGACCCCGCCGGCCGTTGCCGGTGCTCCGCGTTCCGCCCATAGCGGCGGTCTGAAGGTCATAGAGGAAGCTGGTCACTCTCCCGGCCTCAATAAGCGGAGTGCGCTGGCTGGGCACACCTTCATCATCACACGGTCGACTGCTCGGTTGAAAGGCAACCACCGGGTCATCCCACAGCTGAAATTTACTGTCGAAGACCGTCTCGCCCAGTTTGCGCCCTATCGGAGAAACCCCTTCAAGGACCGTCTTACCGTTGAAAGCCGCCAGCAGCGGCATGACAAGGGCGCTGGCCACTCCATTCGGGGTGAAGACCACCGGCATTGACCTAGTGGACACCAGTGCCTGGTCCCTGGCCAGCTCCAGTTGCTGGAGTACGCTGTCAGTTACCGCGCCCGGTTCCAGCATCGGCTGGCACGAGCTGGCGCTATCCCCAACGAAGAGCATATCGGTACCTTTGGTTAAATTGCCCTCCATACCCAGACTGAAATAGCTTTTACGGTATTCCGCCTGCCCGCCGCGAGAGTTCAGCAGTCGTACCGAAACCACTCCCCTGGTCACCTCCGCCTCACAGATGATGCCCGGAGTATGCCCGGTAACGGCCGCAATCAGTCCCTCGCCGAGCGTAACCATCGCTTCTACGGGCACCAGCTCAGCATCGGCACTGAAAACCTCAACCTGCGGATATGAATTCGCCGACGGCAGCTCAAACTTGGCCGGCATACCGAATTGCGCTGTCTCTGCAGCGTTGTTGACCAGATTCGGATAATCATCGGTATTGGTAGTGACGGCATAACCGATTCTGCCCTGACGAATGATGCGCAGCGCCATGCTGGTCTGCTGCTTGGTCTGGAGATGCTTCAGCCGGTTCGCCTCGAAATAAACCTGCGTTTCCTCCGAAGCGACGGAAAATACCTCTGCCTCCTCAGCAACCTTTTTCGCCTGAACCAGTATTTCTTCCACCTAACTACCTCCCACCAGGCAGCGGCTTATCCGGATATGAGGGCTGCCGTTGGCCACCGGCAGCGGCATCTGGCCCCCCTTCCCACAGCCACCCCCCTGGTTCATATCAAGGTCATTGCCAATGGCGTCGATATTTTTGAGCGTGTCAAACACGTTGCCGGTCAGCACCACGGGCCGCAGCGCCTCCGCGATTTTACCATTGCGTATCATATATGCCTCACCAGCCGAGAAGGTGAACATCTCCATGCTGGTGGTGCCGCCGTACCAGTTTTTAGCATAGATGCCCTCTTTAATGTCACCAATCATATCTTCAAAGGACACCGCGCCCGGCTCAATAAAGGTGTTGCTCATGCGGACGATGGGAGGATAACGATAGCTTATAGCGCGGGCATTGCCGGTAGGCTTCTCTTTTAACTTGGCGGCTGTCTCTCTTGAGTGGAGCCTGCCCACCAGTTTGCCTTCTCTGATGAGGTAAGTCCTGGCGGCAGGCACACCTTCATCATCGTATTTATAGCTGCCGCGAAGTCCGGGCAGCGTGGCCGCGTCCACGATATTAAGCTCCCGGCTGCCGAATTGCTTCCCCAGCGCCATGAGCTCACGCAGGCGGTCATTCTCGTAGATAAAGTCAGACTCGGACAGGTGCCCGAAGGCCTCATGGACAAAGACACCGGCCAGCACCGGGTCGAGGACCACCGTGTATTCCCCACCCCTGGCCTGCGGTGCTGAGAGCAGTGCCACCGCATGATGCGATAGACGTTCAACCTCGTAGTGGAGTTGCCTGGCTGGAGCGAGGTCTCCGCGACTGCCCATACTCAGCCCTGCCTGCTGGACATCGCCGTCCCGAGCCGCGACGGCAGCGATGCGCAGGTTAATGTCCGCCCTTTCCTGCTCAATATAGCTCCCCGATGAACTCAGAAAGATGGCCCGCTTACGACTGTCGCTGTAGCCAATGTTAGAGGTCTGTATCTCGGGCTGTCGCCAGATAATCTCATTGTACTCGTCCAGCACCTGTTTCTTTTCGGCGAGAGGTATGGTTACCGGGTCTCTGTCCACTCCTGCCGATATCCGGTCAACCACCGGCGGCACCGCTGCCAGCTGGCTCGTCTCACTGCCCACCAGCCCGGCCTGCCTGATGGCCATCTCGACCCGGCCCCGCAGGTCGTCCAGGTTATTGAAACTGACAAAGCCCCAGCCTCCCCTGACCATCGCCCGTACATTGCCCCCAATCGCCTCCGACCTGCCAACGGACTCCAGTTCCCTCCCCCGATACACCATATGGCTGGCCTGGCTCTCCTCAAGATGAGCCTCAATATAATCAGCTTCGCCACTACGGACCAGTTCGGCCAGCTCCTGAGCAGCATTTTCTATCGACATGATGGTATTACTCCAGACTTAGAATAGCGACGGGTCAAGGCTTGGACGAAGTCAGTTTACAGAGTAACGAAAGCGATGTCAATGAAGACGCAGTGCCGACACTTGCCAGGTTTACCTGTTTCATTCGGTTGCTATTGACACGGAATGAAACCCGCTTTATACTTCGTTTACGCTTTCATCAGGTGACGTAACATGACAGACGATAATGAAGAGACGAGGAACACCGGCCTTAAAGTAATACTTTACGTCTTCTTCATCTCCGCTTTCCTGACCATCATTGTCTTCATGCTCGGGCAGGGCTGGTTTAATGTCTTTATCGAACAACTGAACTGGTCATATGAAACACTTGAGATGGTCCGAAGCATCCTGGTGAAAGTGTTCACAGGCACCGCTATTACCTCCTTCGTCACCTCCATTACCGCCGTAATCCTTTTGATCTTCCGAAATTAAACCTGAAAAAGCCACTTTCAAAAATACTTGCCTTGCCAGAAATGATTGTGCTATACTACGACAATTAATTGTTCTTTGTGAGGCAGGTTGTTGCTCACGAACTACGGATACATTGGACTGTTTTTAGTCGCAGCTGTTCTTTTCACCCTTTTCATGGTACTTATTCCCATCGCCCTCAGGTTTCTTAAAATCGTCCCTCACAACCCCAACCCCATAAAAAACTCCATCTTTGAATGCGGCATGGAAACCATCGGCAAGACATGGGTCCAGTTCAACTTTCATTATTATTTTTATGCCCTGATATTTCTGGCCCTTGATGTCCTGGTGGTCTTCCTGTATCCCTGGGCGGTCAACCTGAGAGCGCTGGGCAGCGCCGGCTTTGTCGCCGTATTAATCCTGGTGTCCATTATCCTAGTCGGCTACGTTTATGCCTGGAAGAAGAAGGCTCTGGAATGGAAATAGAACCTGCCAAGAAATATATTTATTCGGATATCGAGCTGGACCGGGAAGAAGGCCAGGTCATTGAAGACCTGAAGGCCCACAGCCAGCAGCCGATTCCTGACCCCGACCAGTGGCTGGGCGAGGAGCTGGAGCAGAATATTCTGCTGACCTCGGTGGACGCGCTGATTAACTGGGGTCGGCGCTCTTCGCTCTGGACGGCCATCTGCTTTCCCGCCTGCTGCGCCTTTGAGATGATTGCCGCCAACGGTCCGCGCTTTGACCTGGCGCGTTTCGGCATGGAAATACTGCGCGCCTCTCCCCGCCAGGCCGACCTGATGATTACCGCCGGCACCCTGACCTGGAAGATGGCACCGAACGTGAGGCGCATCTACAACCAGATGGCGGAGCCCAAATGGGTCATCGCCATGGGCGCCTGTGCCATCAGCGGCGGCATCTTTGCCTCGGCGGAGTATGCCGTGGTGCCGGGCTATAATCGGATTATCCCCGTAGATGTGTATGTTCCCGGCTGTCCTCCCCGCCCCGAAGCCCTCATTTACGGCATTCAGATGCTGCAGAAGAAGATTGCCCGACGCAAGAATATCGATGTGAGAAAGATACTGGAAAGATGACGGTTGCCCTCTCCGGTAAGGAAGTTGCCACTAAAATAGAAGAGAAGTTCTCCGGCAGCGTGGTTGAATCCAGCCCGGAAAACTTGGTGGTTAAAAGTGACCACCTGCTTGACGTCGCCCGTTTTCTGAAGGAAACCGGGGGGCTGGACTTCGATTATCTCAATTTTGTCACCGCTGTCGATTACTATGACCACTTTGAGGTCGCCTACCTGCTCAGTTCCCTGGAGCACAACCACAGCCTGATGGTCAAGGCCCGGTGCTACGACCGTGAAAACCCGGCTTTGCCTTCGGTGGTGGGCGTTTGGCAGGGAGCCAACTTCCAGGAGCGGGAAATTTACGACCTCTTCGGCATTAAGTTCGAAGGACACCCGGAAATGAAGCGTATTTTCCTCTGGGATGGCTTTGAGGGACATCCCCTACGGAAGGACTACATATAATGGCGGTGCGCACCGAACCTTTTGTGCTCAATATGGGGCCGGTTCACCCCAGCACCCACGGAGTGTTCCGCATGCGGGCGACGCTCGACGGTGAGGTGGTGGTCGATATCGAGCCGGTGTTTGGCTACCTGCACCGCGGCATAGAGAAGCTCGCCGAACAGCGGACATACAATGGCATCATACCGCTCACCGACCGGCTGGACTACATCTCATCGATGAGCAACAACCTGGCCTACTGCCTGGCCGTGGAGAAGCTGGCGGGCATCAAGGTCCCGGAACGCGCCGAATACATACGGATAATCATAGCTGAACTGCAGCGCGTCGCGGCTCTTTTAATTGCCGTCGGCGCCTTTTTGAACGACTGCGGGGCTTACTTCACCCCCTTCCTCTATATGTTCCGGGAACGCGAGAGAATCGTTGACCTCTTCGAGATGGTCAGCGGCCAGCGGCTCACCTATAACTACATGCGCGTGGGCGGCGTCAGCCAGGACCTGCCCGAGGAGTTCATGCCTGCCCTGCGCAAGTTTATGGGCATGATGCCGCGCTTCATGGATGAGTACGACCAGCTCCTGATGCAAAACGAAATACTTCTTGCCCGCGCCAAGGGCGTTGGCATTTTGACCGCAGAACAGGCAATCAACTGCTCGGCAAGTGGCCCGGTGCTCCGGGCGAGCGGCGTTAAGTGGGATATTCGCCAGGCTGACCCCTACTCCATCTACGACCGCTTCGATTTTGACATCCCGACGCAAGCAACCGGCGACTGCTACGACCGTTACCGCCAGAGGGTCGAAGAAATGAGGCAGAGCCTGCGCATTATACGACAGGCAATGGAGCAGCTCCCGTCCGGTCCCGTGCGAGCCGAGGTGCCCCACCTGGTTCGACCGCCAGTTGGCGAGGCATACGCCCGTCTTGAGGCACCGAAAGGTGAACTTGGTTTCTACCTGGTTTCAGATGATTCCATCGCTCCTTACCGCTGCCACATCCGTCCGCCAAGCTTAATCAACCTGACGGCATTGCGCGATATGGTGCGCGGCTGGAAGATAGCCGATTTAATCATTATTTTCGGCAGTATCGATATTACCGTGGGTGAGATTGACCGCTAATGACAGCTTTTGATTTCAATATATATAACATGGTCAATTCCCCGGCAATCCCCCCGGACTGGCCCGGGGGGTTCTGGTGGCACTGGCTATTCTTTACCGTGGTCATCATCGGCTTTGTTCTCACCCTGGTGATGGGCGTCATCTATATAGAACGCAGAGGAATGGGCCGGATGCAGTCGCGCCTCGGTCCCAACCGCACCGGACCTTTTGGCCTCCTTCAGCCTGTGGCCGACGCCGTCAAGGTGCTGCTCAAAGAAAACATCGTGCCTGCCGCCGCCGACAAGCTCGTCCACTGGCTGGCGCCAGTCATTGCCTTCGCCCCGGCGCTGCTGCTCTTTGCCGTGATACCTTTTGAAAACGGGGCCCTGCTGGCCGACCTGGATATCGGCATCCTGTATGTGATAGCCATCAGCTCGGTGTCCACGGTGGGCATTTTCATGGCCGGGTGGGGCTCGAGCAATAAGTACTCCCTCCTCGGCGCCATGCGCAACGTCGCCGCCATCGTCAGCTATGAGATACCGCTGGTGCTGGCCATCGTCGGCGTGGTGCTCATCGCCGGTTCACTGTCATTGAACCAGATTGTGGTGGCACAGAACATTCCCTTTATCCTGCTCCAGCCGCTTGGCTTCCTGCTCTTCTTCGCCGCCGGCTGCGCCGAGATTAACCGCAGCCCCTTCGACCTCATGGAGGCCGATTCCGAGATTGTAGCCGGCTTCCACACCGAGTACTCGGGCATGAAATTCGCCATGTTCTACCTGGTGGAGTACGCCGAGGCAGTGGCCATCTCCGCCATCATCGCCACCCTCTTCCTCGGCGGCTGGAAAGGCCCGATACTGCCACCGTGGCTCTGGTTCGTCGTCAAGATTATCCTTGTCTTCTTCGCCATGGTATGGATGCGAACCACCCTGCCCAGGATAAGAATCGACCAGCTTATGGCCTTCGCGTGGAAGTTCCTTTTCCCAATGTCACTGCTCAACCTGTTTATCACCGCTTTACAGGTACTGGCCGGCTGGCCCACCGAACTGGTCTGGGTGATGATTATCGTAAATATCGCCGTGATGGCAATCATGGTTCTCATATGGTCGAGATTTTTCTTCCGGCTAGGAGGCGGTAGAGTTGAAGTTTGAACGGTATGGAATCGGCATCGCCAAGGGCTTGACGGTAACCATCAAGCATCTGTTCCGCCACCCGACGGTGTCACAGTACCCGGAGCAGCGACTCAATATCTCGCGGCGGTTCCGGGGCAATGAACTCATCTGGAACCAAGAGAAGTGTACCGGCTGTGGCACCTGTGCCAAGATCTGCCCCCAGGGCGCTATTGAAATCGTCACCTCAACCGATACGGCCGAAAATAAGTACGTTGTCGAGAAGTACGAGGCCGACACCGGCTACTGTATCCAGTGCGGTCTCTGCGTTGAGTCCTGCCCGTATGAAGCGTTGTACTTCAGCCATAATTTTGAGTGCGCAAAATACCGCCGTGGCGAACTGGTGCAGGACAAGGAGAGCATGTTGGAAACGCCGGAGAGGAAGGTCAGCGGCTATTTCTATCCGGATAAAGCGGAAAAATTGCCCGAGCAGACCCTGCTCATAGAGAAGGTGACGGAGAAACAGTAATGGGACTGGCTATCTCTTTCTGGATGCTGGCCGCAGTGGCGATTATCGCCGCGCTGGGCGTGGTTCTGCTGCGCAACGTTTTCCGGGCGGCGCTATCGTTGATACTGTGCTTTCTAGTGGTAGCCGGGCTCTATATTACCCTCAGCGCCGATTTCCTGGCCGCCGTCCAGGTTCTGGTCTACGTGGGTGCCATATCGGTACTTATTATCCTGGCCATCATGATGACCAGAGAGGTACAGCAGGGCAGCCCGAACAGCCGTTTTCAGATACCCGCTTTTATCGTCGCTATCCTGTTTCTGGAAGTACTCGTTTTAACGTTAATCAACACACCGTGGCCGATATCAGGCATAACGCCGACGGCGCCGACCACCTCCGCGCTGGCGAATAGCCTCTTTGGCGAAGGTGGTTATCTCCTGCCGGTAGAGATTGCCGCGGTGTTGCTGCTTTCCGCCATCCTGGGAGCGATTGTCCTGGCGAGGGAGAAGTAAGCAAATGATGATAGGCCTGCAGCATTATTTGATATTGTCCGCCATCCTGTTCTGCATCGGGCTTTACGGCGTGTTCGCCAAGCGCAACGCCGTTATCATCCTGATGTGCGTCGAGCTGATGCTCAATGCGGTCAATATCACCCTGGTGGCCTTTTCACGCTACGTGGTGCCGGCCATGCTCACGGGGCAGGTCTTTGCCATTTTCGTCATCGTGGTGGCGGCAGCCGAGGTGGCCGTTGGCCTGGCGATTATCTTCGCCATCTACCGCGGCCTGGAAGATATTGATGTCAGCAAAATCGATTTGTTGAAGTGGTAAAAAATGTGGGTTGAAATTAAAAAAGCAAACAGCCTGATGGTAGCCGAGATGTGGCAGGAACTCTTTGAAGGAGAAGGAGTTCCCGCCCGCATTCTGCCCGCCTCAGGAGTACCTATCGGCCAGGAGTTCACCGGATACTCCATAATGGTGCCGAAAGACAAAGAACACGTGATAAAGGACGTATTGAGGAAGCTATGATGCCGCATCAAGTGGCCTGGCTGATATTCCTGCTCCCGCTCTTCTCCTTTATCTTTATCGTCTTTTTCATCCGCCCCTTCGTTAAACCGGAATCAAGGGTGGCCGGCTATATCACCATCGCTGCCATTGGCGGCTCTCTGGCCCTGTCTATCTGGGCGCTGTTCGCGGTGATGGCCGCTCCTCACCATGAAATACCCGTCCCTGACATCACCTGGGTGGTCATCGAGGACGGGGTGACCATTCACCTCGGCATTATTATGGACTCGCTGACGACGGTGATGCTTATCGTCGTCCTCGTGGTCAGCCTGATGGTGCAGATTTACTCGCAGGGCTACATGCACGGCGACCCCGGTTACCACCGTTACTACGCCTTTATGTCGCTATTTACCGCCTCAATGATAGGCCTGGTAATAGCCGATAATTTGCTCTTCATGTTCGTCTTCTGGGAGATGGTAGGGCTTTGCTCGTACCTCCTCATTGGCTTCTGGTTCCACAAACCGTCCGCCGCCGATGCCGCCAAGAAGGCGTTCATCGTTACCCGGCTCGGCGACTTCGGTTTTCTGGCCGGCATACTGCTGCTCTACTTGAACACGGGCACCTTTGATATTCACGAGCTACATGAGTTGGCCATCGCCGGTGCGCTGGCGGGCACGGTGCTTACCTGGGCAGCTATCGGCATCTTCGCCGGAGCGGTGGGCAAGTCGGCCCAGTTCCCGCTCCACGTCTGGCTGCCCGATGCCATGGAAGGCCCGACACCGGTCAGCGCCTTAATCCATGCGGCCACGATGGTAGCCGCCGGCGTCTTCCTGGTCGCCCGCATGTTCCCCCTTTTCGAACACTCGGCGACGGCACTGACCACGGTGGCCATTATCGGCGGTATAACCGCCATTTTCGCCGCCTCCATGGGTCTGGTGATGAACGATATCAAGCGCGTGCTGGCCTACTCCACCATCAGCCAGCTCGGCTACATGATGCTGGGGCTGGGCGCGGGCGGGGTGGCCATCGGCATTTTCCACCTGTTCAACCACGCCTTCTTCAAGGCGCTCCTGTTCCTCGGGTCGGGCAGCGTTAATCATGCCACCGGCACCTTTGACATGCGCCTGATGGGGGGGCTGCGCAAATATATGCCCTGGACCTACGCCACCTTTGTCATCGCCTCGCTGAGCATCGCCGGCATCTGGCCGCTCTCCGGCTTCTGGAGTAAGGACGAGATTGCAATCAGCTCCTTTGCCAGCCAGCCCGTGCTGTTCTACCTGGCAATGATAACGGTCTTCATGACCGCCTTCTACATGTTCCGCGCCGTCTTTATGACCTTCGGCGGGGAGTACCGGGGTGGTGACCCGAACGCCCACGGGCATGATAGCCATCACGGCCAGCCCCACGAATCACCCAGGGTGATGACCATACCATTGATAATTCTGGCAGTATTATCCATATTCTCCGGGCTCTGGAACGTGACCGGGCACTTCGGTGCCTTAATGGGGCATGGCAGCACGCACGGCTTCTTTGAAGGCCTCTTCCATCCCTTCACCCTGACGCTTCCCTGGATATCATTAATACTGGCGGGGCTGGGAATTCTGCTCGCCTACGCCATGTACAGCAAATCGTGGCTTTCAGCAGAAAGAATTGGCGGTATGTTTAAACCGCTCTACACATTGTTCTACCGTAAATACTGGTTTGACGAGCTGTATGAAAATATAATCGTGAGAAATGCCCTGCTCAAAGGGATTTTCGCCGCCTTTGAGCAGTTTGATAACCGGGTCGTGGACGGGGCGGTCAACGGCGTCGCTGATGGTGCCATCGCCAGTGGCAGGGCTATGCGGCACGCCCAGACCGGACAACTCCAGCTCTACGGGCTGTTCATCGGCATCGGTATACTGGCGATTATTTTCGCCATTTACTTCTTCGGCTAAATAAAAAGAAGAAAAGGAGTTTGCCTTGTTGGGTTCGGGCTATCTGACAACGATACTCTTCCTGCCCGTGGTGGGCGCGGTGCTCATTGCCTTTGTGCTGAGCAGTCGAGAGCGGGTTATCAGGTGGACGGCAGTTCTTTTTACTTTCGTGCCCTTCGCTCTGTCCATTATCCTCTTTGTCCTGTTTGACCGGTCGCCTGAAGCCGCTGGCCTGATTCAGTTTGAGGAGAGGGCACTGTGGATTGCCCCGATTAACGCCTACTATCACCTGGGGGTAGACGGCCTGAGCCTGCCAATGGTGGTGCTCACCGCCTTCCTGGGCTTCCTGGCGGTATTGATTTCCTGGAAGATTCACCTGCGGGTACGTGAGTACTTCGCCTGGCTCCTTCTCCTTGAGACCAGCATCCTCGGCGTCTTCCTTTCGCTCGACCTGCTTCTCTTCTTCATCATGTGGGAGATAGAGGTCATCCCGATGTACTTCCTGATAAATATCTGGGGGGCGGGGCGCAAGGAATACTCGGCCATCAAGTACGTCCTGTACACGCTCTTCGGCAGCGCTTTTATGCTGGCCGGTATCCTGAGCCTGTATTTCACCACCGGCAGCCTCAGCATGCTGGAAATCGGCAACCAAGGCCTCGGCCTGGTGCAGTCCATTATGCCAGCAGCAGCCATCTTCTTCCTGCTCCTCATCGGCTTTGCCGTTAAACTGCCGGTCTTCCCGTTCCATACCTGGCTGCCCGATGCCCATACTGACGCGCCGACAGCGGTCAGTGTCATGCTGGCCGGCGTGCTCATCAAAATGGGCGGCTACGGCATGATTCGACTTTGCGTTACCATGTTTCCATCGGTAGCACAGCAGTTCGCCGTGTTACTGGTCATACTGGCGATAATAGGCGTGCTCTATGGTGCCGCCGTCACCCTGCGGCAGAACGATTTCAAGCGGCTCATCGCGTACAGCAGCATCAGCCACATGGGCTATGTTTTACTGGGCATCTTTGCTCTGGGAAAAGTTAGCCTGGTCGGTGCTGCGTTTCAGATGTTCAGCCACGGGGTGGTCACCGGCCTGCTCTTCGCCATGGTGGGGCTGGTAATGCACAACACCCACGAGCGCGACCTTCGAAAACTTGGTGGCCTGGCAAGACAGGTGCCGGTAATCACCGTGGTCTTCTCCATCGCCGGGCTGGCCTCTCTGGGACTGCCGAGTACCAGCGGCTTCGCCGCCGAATTTCTGGTCTTTGTCGGCAGCTTCTCCTCGACGACAGTGCCCTGGATTCAGGGCTACACCATTCTGGGCGTGCTCGGCGTGGTGGTCACCGCCGGCTATATCCTCTGGATGCTGCAACGGGTTTTTTACGGCCCGCCGCTGGAACAGTACAACGGCACGGCTGATGCCGATACTCTGGAGAAAGTGTATATGTTCGCCTTTATAGCGGTGATAATGCTGGTGGGTATCTATCCCGCCATCATCACCGACGTGTTCAAGCTCGGCATTTCGCCCATTGTGGGACTGCTGGGTGGATAAAATGATGACAAGGAGTATATATTGAACCTGGCCCTGTTCATACCGGAAATAGCCCTGGCAGCCACTGCGGTCCTCGTTATCCTGCTCGATTTATTCGTCGAGCAGAAGCGTTGGCTGGTGCAGGTCAGCATTTCCGGGCTGGTGATTGCGGGCGGCGTCACCATCGCCATGTGGGGCGGCAGCTATCCGGCCATCTTCAACAACATGCTGGCCGTTGACGGCTTCGCCCTTTTCTTCAAGATGCTCTTTCTGGGCGTTGCCTTCCTGGTGATTCTCTCTTCCACCGATTACGTCGGCAAGTTCTCACGCTTTCAGGGCGAATACTATGCCCTGGTGCTACTGGCCACGCTGGGCATGATGTTGATGGCCGCCACCACCAACCTGATTGCCATCTACATTGCGCTGGAGCTGGCCAGCATCTCCCTCTATGCACTGGTCGGTTTCCTGAAAGACAAGAAGTCAAGCGAGGCATCGTTAAAATACCTGCTGCTCGGAGCGGTTGCTTCGGCGGTGCTGCTCTACGGCATGGCGCTGATCTTCGGCTTCACCGGCAAGACACAGCTGGGTGAAATTGCCCAGGTTATCCAGACGCTGCCACCGATGACACTCCTGGCCAGCCCCGGACTGCTTCTGGGCATCGTGCTGCTCGTCGCCGGGCTCGGTTTCAAGATTGCCGCCGTTCCCTTCCAGATGTGGGTGCCTGACGTCTACGAGGGAGCCCCAACCCCAATCACCGCCTACCTGTCCGTGGCCAGCAAGGCGGCCGGCTTTGCCATTATCATGCGGGTTTTCTTCTCCGCCTTTGGCATGCCCGATTGGCTGAGTGCAAACTGGGGATATATATTTGCCGCGCTGGCCGTAATCAGCATGACCATCGGCAATATACTTGCCATACCGCAGGCCAATATCAAACGCATGCTCGGGTACTCGAGCATCGCCCAGGCCGGATACCTCATGGTGGGGCTGGCTGCCATGGGCATGGCATCGGCCGATAACATCCTCGGGCAGAGCGGCGTCCTCTTCTTCCTCGCCAGCTATGCCTTCACCAACATGGGCGCCTTCATCGCTATCATCGCCATCTCCAATAAACTTGACAGCGACCTCATCGACGATTATTCCGGCATGGGAAAGCGGGCACCGTTGCTGGCGCTGGCACTGACACTCTGCCTCATCTCGCTGGTAGGCATGCCACCGGCGGCAGGCTTTATGGCCAAGTTCTATATCTTCAACGCGGCGATGCAGCAGGGCATGCTCTGGCTGGTGATAATCGCCGTCTTCAACAGCGTCATTTCCGCCTATTACTATCTGCGCGTGGTCAAGGTGATGTGGCTGGGTGAGGAGGCAGCCTCCGTAGGGAAAGTTCCCTCCTCCGGAGCGTTACGACTGGCCCTATTCCTGTGCTGTCTTGGTGTGCTGCTGCTGGGTATCATTCCGGGCAGTGCGATGAGACTGGCTCAACTCGCCGCCTATATTTTCGTTTACTAACCACACCGCTCACCTGCTGGCTATTGTTCTGCCCGTTTCCCGCCTGACGAAGGCGACGAGCACGGTAGCCACCAGCATCGCCACCACCCCCACCAGGAACGAAAGGGAATAGCTCTGTCTTAAATCAAATATGAGGCCGCCGATAACGGGGCCTATCCCCGCTCCGATGCTAAAACCGGCTTCAAGTATGCCCAGAACGGCCCCTATCCGACCGAGGCCAAAGGTCTCCCCGATTATCACCGCCGTCGCCGGTCCCATCCCCCCCCAGGCAATCCCGAAAATAAGCGCAAAGATGTAGAACATCCACAGCTCTCGTGACCAGAGCAGCCACACAAGAGCGATAACATGAAGCAGCATACAGATTATTGCCACTCTTTTCCTGCCCATTCGGTCTGACGCCGTCCCCAGCAGCAACCTGCCGGCGAGAGCCGCCCCCCCCGCCACGCTGAGAACAGTCGCCGCTTCCACCGGGGAAAATCCGAGGTCAGTGATGTGGGGCACCAGGTGTGTCAGGATGATAAATAAATTCATCGCAAAGAAGAGAAAGGCAAAGAGAAAGAGCCAGAAGCTTCTGGTTCGAAACGCCTGCCACGGGGAAAGATAGTCCTCCACAACGAAAGGCTTCTCACCCCGGGCGATACCTTGGGAGAATCCGGCTCCGTCGGGCAGCATGCCGATTTCCTGCGGGTCTCGCTTCAAAAGTCGGGATAACGGTAGCACCACCACCCAGGCGATGGCACCAAGAACAGTGAACGCCATCCGCCAATCAAAAATAGAGAGCAAATAGGTGGCAAAGGGAGCCACCACCAGCGGGCCCATCCCGGCACCCATGCTGGCAATGCCCAGAGCCAGACCTCGTTTCTTTTCAAACCAGCGAGAGACGGTTGACATTACCATCATGTAGATGGCGCCGGTTCCCATCGCCAGCAGCAGGCTGTAGGTAAAGAAAATCTGCCAGAGGGCAGTGGTCTGTCCGGTGAGCAGCAGGCTGAGGCCGGTGAAGATGCCCATCAGCAGGACAACGATTTTAGGACCGAACCGGTCCAGAGCCCAGCCGGCCAGAATGGTGAAAACGCCGCCCATCACCATCTGCACGGAAAAGATAGCTGACGTGGCCGCCCGACTCAATGCAAACTCGCTCTCCAGTGCCTTAAAGAAAACGCCGAAGGAAAAACGAATTCCCCAGATGGCCGTACCGGTGATACAGAAGGTAGCCACCACTACCCATCCATAAAATATCTTGTCTTTAAATTTTGATAATACCATGAAATTCTACTGCTATTGATGATGTGATACGGTCGCTTCCTGTTTTACCATGGCGAACAGTGCGGCAGCCACCAGCAGGGTCAGTGCGCTGCTCAAGAACGCCATATCATAACTATGGGTGATGTCAAAAATACGCCCACCAACTACGGCACCAGTCGCGGCGCCAGTGCCAATGCCTATTTCCAGAAGCCCGAAAGCAACGCCGATGTTTTTCGACCGGAAAGAATCGCTTATCAGCGCCGCGGTGCTGGAACCAAAACCGCTATAGAAGAAACCGTAGACAATGGCAAATAAATACAGGCTCCACAGGTCACGGGCCCAGATTAGCCCGGCGATGGCCACCGCCATGAACAGAGTGCAGGTTATCGAAGCCGGTTTTCTGCCGATTTTATCCGAAGCAATGCCCATAAACAATCTACCCGGAATCGAGGCGGCCCCGAGCACGCTGAACACAGCGGCTGCCTCTATTGGTGAGAAGCCGATATCGGTGATATGAGGAACCAGGTGCGCAACGATAAAGAACACGCAGCCCGCAAAGAAAAAATGGACGACAGTGATGAGCCAGAAGTTACGGCTTCGGATAATCAACAAGATGGATGACTCAACCGGCAAAACCACGCCACCCTCAGATGGTACGACATTATCGAGTCCCTTCACGCCATCAGGCAGAGCACCGATCTCACGCGGGTCCCTCTTCAAGAGCCTGGATAAAGGCACAATGACTGCCAGGGCAATCAGCCCTATCACCAGGTAGGCCATATGCCAGCCGTAATTGGTGATGAGATAGGTGGCAAACGGTGCCACGACCACCGTTCCCAGTCCGATTCCCATGCTGGCTAGACCCAGCGCCAGCCCTTTTTTCCTGTCAAACCAGCGGGAGACCGCCGACATCGGCACCGCGTAAATGGGGCCGGTGCCCATGGCCAGCAGCAGGCTGTAGGTGATAAACAGCTGCCAGGCAGCGCCGGTCAGGCTGGTCAATATCAGGCTCAGGCCAGTGAAGCTACCCATAAGCAGAACCACAATTTTCGGCCCGTAACGGTCCAGGGCCCAACCAGCGAGGAAAGAGAACAGGCCGGCAAGTAACATATTCACCGAAAGGATAGATGAGGTTGATGCCCGGGTGAGGCTGAATTCGGCTTCAATCGACTTGAAAAACACGCCGAAGGAGAAATGTACGCCGTAAAGTGTGGTGCCGATTACCAGAAAAACGGCGACTATCACCCACCCGTAAAAGAGCTTGTCTGTAAATCGCCAGAGAGTTCGCAACGCTCAATCCTTCCCCATCACTATAAGTATAAAAATAATAGCCCCGATGGCTATAAGAATGATTTCAACGTCACTT
>CAYZOI010000029.1:0-16090 GCA_964480145.1 uncultured Dehalococcoidaceae bacterium
CTGTCGCCAGTTTGGCGGAAACGTTCGGCCGCGGTGCCATGACCAATCACTGGATTGACATCCGCAATTCCGACTGCATTATGATTATCGGCTCCAATGCTGCCGAAAATCATCCCATATCCTTCAAATGGGTTACCAAGGCAATGGAGAAGGGCGCCAAGCTCATCAACGTTGACCCCCGCTTCACCCGCACCTCTTCCAAGGCCGATATCTATGCTCCGATGAGGTCAGGCTGCGACATTGCCTTCATCGGCGGCATGATAAACTACATACTCAACGACATGGAGAGAAATCCGGGCAATTACAATATGGAGTACGTAACCCAGTACACCAATGCTGCCCTGGTTATCAATACCAACTTCGAATTCGATGACGGGCTGTTCGGCGAAGTAAAGGACGGCAAATATACCACTGATGCCAAGAATACCTGGAAGTATGGCAACACCAAAACTCCCGCCACCGACCCAACCCTGAAAGACCCCAACTGCGTCTTCCAGCTTCTGAAGAAGCATTTCTCCCGCTATGACGTGGATACCGTATGCGATATTACCGGTACGCCAAAGGATACCTACCTTCTGATCTGCCAGACCTATGCAGCCACCGGCCAGAAGGGCAAGGCGGGCACCATCATGTATGCCATGGGCACGACCCAGCATACCTACGGTACTCAAAACATCCGGGGCTACGCCATCCTCCAACTTCTTCTGGCCAACATGGGTGTTTCCGGCGGCGGCATCAACGCCCTGCGCGGCACCTCAAATGTACAGGGCTCCACTGACATGTGTCTGCTGGCCCACATCCTCCCCGGATATCTCAACGTGCCCAAGGAAGGTGATACTGACCTTGACACTTATATCAAGCGCACCGGCAAGCATCCTGATGCCACCATCACCCCTCAGGGTCTGGCCGGGGATAAAAGCTCTAACTGGTGGGGTAATTCCAAGAAGTACGTGGTCAGCCTGCTCAAGGCGTGGTATGGAGATTCCGCTCAGACGGCCAATGATTTTGGCTTCCACTACCTTCCCAAATGCGACCCCAATAAGAACTACACCCACATCGGAATGTTCGAGGCCATGGGCGAAGGTAAAATCAAGGGCCTCTGGTGCTGGGGGCAGAACCCTGCGGTGGGTGGCCCTAATTCCAACGGAGAGCGCGAAGCCCTGGGCAACCTAGACTGGCTCGTTTCCGCCGACATCTGGCTGAATGAAACCGCCGAGTTCTGGAACAGGCCTGGAGCGAATGCGGCCAGTATTAACACCGAGGTCTTTGTTCTCCCCGCGGCCTGCTCCTACGAAAAGGAGGGCAGCATCAGCAATAGCGGTCGCTGGGCACAGTGGCGCTATAAAGCGGTGAACCCGCCGGGAGTCGCCTTATCCGACCTAGAAATAATGAACCTCATCATGCTAAAAATCAAGGAACTTTACCAGGCTGACAGCTCTGCTCCCGGACGCGAAGCCGTCACCAATCTGGTATGGAACTACGGCGATGTCAATGCCGATATGGTAGCTAGAGAGGTCAACGGCTATGACCTGACCACCGGCAAGCTGGCAGTCAGCTTCGGCAAGCTTAAAGATGACGGCACCACCTCATCGGGCAACTGGCTATACTCCAACCAGTACACCGAAGAGGACGGGAATAAATGCGCCCGGCGTGGCGCCGTGGACGCGCATCCCAAGGAAATCGGCCTGTACTCCAACTGGTCCTGGTGCTGGCCGCTCAACCGCCGTATTATCTACAACCGGGCATCGGTCAGCCTTGACGGGGTCCCCTGGGACCGCGAGCACCCGGTTATTCTCGACTACGACAGTGATAAAAAATGGCAGGGCGACGTTCCCGATGGTGGCTGGCCGCCGATAAACCAAGCTAAAGAGGGAGAGAAGTACCTGCCCTTCATTATGAAGCCGGAAGGTATCGCCCGCATCTGGGGCTACGGCCGTGTCGAGGGACCACTACCCGAGGTCTATGAACCCTGGGAAAGTCCGCTGGACAGGAACCTGATGTCAGGCACCAAGACCAATCCCTGTGCCTTCATCGGGAAATACCGGAACGAGCGCAGCACACCCAGTGAATATCCTTACGTCGGCACCACCTACCGCTGCACCGAGCACTGGCAGACCGGCATCATGACCAGAAATCTTCCCTGGCTGGTGGAGCTTATGCCGGAGATGTACGTGGAGATGGACGAAGTGCTGGCTGCGGAAAAGGGCATCACGGCCGGGGACAAGGTCGTTGTCTATAACGCGCGCGGTGAGGTTAATGCCGTAGCGGTCGTCACCAAACGTCTCCAGCCGCTGCAAGTGGGCGGAAAGACAATCCATCATATCGGTGTACTAAACCATTGGGGATACAGCGGCATGTCCACCGGTGACAGCGGCAACATCCTCACCCCCCACGTTGGTGATGCTAACACGACTATCCCAGAGTATAAGACTTTCTTATGCAATGTGAGGAGGGCATAACATGGCTAAAGCGATACTGTACGATACTACTAAATGCACAGCCTGTAGAGCTTGTCAGGTAGCCTGCAAGGGTTGGAACGAGCTGCCGGCAGAGGTGACTACCAATAGAGGGACCTACGAAAATCCTCCCGACCTCTCGCCTGCGACCTGGCTCAAGATGGAGTTCCGGGAAGCAGCCCCGGGCGGTAAAATAAGATGGTTCTTTACCCGCCGCGCTTGCATGCACTGCACTGACGCTGGATGTGTTAAGGTGTGCCCCAGCAAAGCACTTTACCATCACGAACTTGGCTTCGTGGCTTACAACAAGGACCTTTGCACCGGTTGTGGCTACTGCATCGAAGCCTGTCCTTTTGATGTGCCGCGTTCAGACCGCAATCTGTTTACCGGCATTGCCAAAATGGACAAGTGCACCCTATGCACCACACCCGGCCTCGACCGCATTGCTGAAGGTTGGGAACCGGCCTGTGTCAAAACCTGTCCAACCAACGCCCTGGAGTATGACGACCGCGATAAACTGGTCGCCGAAGGCAAGAAACGAGTCGAGTCGCTCCAGGCTGCCGGGTGGGCAAACGCCAATTTATACGGTGAAAATGAACTGGACGGCCTGCATGTAATGTATGTACTTGATGACCACCCGTCAGTCTACGGATTGCCGGTGAATCCCCAGGTTTCGTCAGTCACAGCCGTCTGGCAGGATGCAATTCAACCGCTCGGATGGGCGGTGGGCGGACTGACCATACTGGGTCTGGGACTGAATTACATGGTTGCCCGGGCAAATATTAACCGGGAGAAGGAGAAGAAAGATGCCGCAAGAAGTTGAAAAGTACAGTAAACCAACGCGAGTATTGCATTGGATACATGCTGGTGCCTTTTGTCTCCTGTTTCTAACTGGTTTAGCCCTTTTCATCCCGCAACTGGGATTTTTAGCCCAGGACAGCGTGACCCGGGTGATACACCGCATCGGTGCGGTCATCTTCATCATCGCTCCCCTCATCTATATTCCAATGAACTGGCAGGCAACCAAGAGAGGGATAAAAGAGGCTTTTTCCTGGGGAGCCAGTGACATTGGCTGGCTGAAAGCGGCGCCGCGCTATTATTTCCTTGGTGATGAGAAGGATATGCCACCCCAGGGCCATATGAATACCGGCCAGAAGATGTGGTGGCTCATTGTCCTTGTCTCGGGTGTAATTTTCGTCATAACCGGACTCATTATGTGGTTCGCCAAGACGTCAGCCCCGGCGGCAGCCCTGCAATGGATGGTCTTCATTCATGACATCGCTTTCATTCTGGCCGGCACGATGCTCCTCCTCCATATCTACCTCGGTGTGTTTCATCCGCTTATGGCCTCAGCCTGGGACACCATGGTTAAGGGTAAAATGCCAGCGGAGTATGCCAAGAAGCACCATGCCAAGTGGTATGAGGAGATTGCCAAAAGCAAAGAGGTGAAAAGTTAATTGCGAGTCGAGACAGACGCACTCATCCGCCATTTGGAGGAAAAAGAAAGAAAAGAGGGAACGCTACCACAGTTTTTGAAATTATATCAACAGCTATTGCGTGTACAATCTGGAGTTGAGCAAAAAATAGCCTCGCGAATCGAACCGAGCCTGAGTCGCGAGGCTATTTCGCAACGTATACAGAGTGGCATTCCCCTTATCGAATTTGATGAACTAGCCCTTGATTGGCCGCTACTGGCGGCTACTTTTACCAAAATTACGACTGCCTGTGCCGATTATTCGGAGATTTTCAAGGTCCCACCGGAGAGGTTGAGAGCACTAAAAGCTGAGTCCTTTCCCAACCGGGAAGCCATCAAGGCATGGTATGAGAAGCATAAGTTGCCGGCAACGGCTTTAATCAAGGGTATAGACAGAACCTTCCTGACCGCTATCATCCAGGCGACATTGAAACCTTTCCTGGTAAGTCACGCCAAAACCCTGATTGGTTCCGTTGACCAGGAGCGCTGGCGCCGCAGTTATTGCCCGATTTGCGGCGGTAGTCCCGATTTCGCTTATCTGGATAAGGAGCAGGGTTCAAGGTGGCTCCTGTGCTCCCGCTGTGATACCGAGTGGCTTTTCCAGCGTCTGCAGTGTCCCTTCTGCGACACGCAGGACCAGAATGACCTGGCCTACTTCACCGATGACGAAGGGCGCTACCGCCTCTATGTCTGCGAGCACTGCAAACATTATCTGAAAACGATCGACTTACGGCAAGCTAAAGATGAGGTTCTATTACCCCTGGAACGCCTGTACACCCTGGACATCGACCGTCAGGCCAGGGAGCAGGGATACCAGACTTACGACAAAGCCACCAAGATTCCCAGACAGTCGCCTAAGACCAGACGTACCAAGAAAAGCTGATATCGCAGTTTTCCGGCGAACGTTAAACAACACCCGGGCCAATTGCATGGTATCGCCACGGCTGTAATTTACCGCTGCCGCTTTGACGCTTCCCGCTTGTGAGAAATGAAAGTGGCAGCACAGCCTCAGGACACTCCACCGAAGCATAACTGCCCCGTTACGAAGATAATGCAGGTCAGAAGCAACCGGTTAATATCATTTGTTGACAGACTTGCGCACAAGAAGTAACGTCTATCGGGTCATCACCAAAACGGATAGGAGCCAGTAAAGAGAGAAGCAAGGAAAGGAGTAAACCGTGAGCAGTAAGGAAACTACACAAGGAGTGGTAAAGTACTTCAAATCAGACCAGTGGCAAGAGCTGATGCACATACTTACGCAGCAGGATGAGGAGATTTACCACATCCACATGTACTGGGAGAGCAAGATTGAGGCGGAATCCCTGATACGCCTGATGGAGCGATATTTTGCCAAGAAGGGAATGACACTGGACCGAAAAATCGACCTGACATCACCGAAACCAGGCGTGGCTGGGCTGCATAGCGTTCACCCTCATGACCCGGCAAGGAATCTGTATATTCCAGCCGTTGATATGTACTGGAGATATAACCCCAATGTAGTTATGGAAGCGGCAGCCCCGGACAAAGGTGAAAGCGGTAAGAACCTCATCGGCTGGGGCAAAAAATACATGGACAATTATTACAAACAATTTGATTTCAAATGCGTTGGCCCCAAGGAAGAGCGGGAGATAAAGAGATACTTTCAGTCAGCACACTGGAAAAAAACCGTCCGACTGATTGAATCAGGCCTCTACACTCATGTTCACGCCAACCTGGAGATAAACTTTGACCCCTGGATTTTGAAGACACTTGCCATTGATGAACTGACGAAAATGGGCTGGAAGATGGACCATGTCATTCCGTGCGTGTATATTGCGGTGAATAACGAGTACACAGGGAAAATAGTATTCCTGACGGCATACCCAGAGGAAGTATGGGATTTTGGCTGGTACTATAATCCAGATGTGGTAATCAGGCCAGCCACATTTGTATTCTCCGGATACCTGCCAGAGGATGGGGACATCAGATATGATGTCTGGACGAAAAAATATTTATATGAACTTCTGGCCAGAGACAAGTACGAGCCTTTGACCGATGCCCAGATAGAGGATATCCTAGAGCAGGTATAAAGCAGAGCAATCATTTTAAAGGAGGTTTCAATGACAAGTAAAGGTACCACCAGAGATATCGCCGAATTTGCCCTTAAGACCAGCTATGATGACTTTGATGAGAAATTACGGCAACGCATCAAAGAGATTCTGCTCGACAGCGTTGGCATGACCCTGCCGGGCGCTTTTATGGCCCAGGGTATAGCCGCCATAAACTACATCAAAGAGCAAAGAGCTCCTGAGGAGGCTGGAGTCTGGGGTGCTGGCTTCCGCACCTCGGCGGAATGGGCTGCCGCAGCTAACGGCTGCTCTTCCCACACTACAGAGCTTGAAGATGATACTTATCCTGATGGAACCTATCAGGTAGGTATTTTCCCCGGTATTTTTGCTCTCGGAGAAAAGCTGCATATTTCCGGAAAGCAAGCCATGGAAGGTTTTGTCATTGCCTTCGATATCGCCGCCAAGCTAGGAATGGCCTCTCTTGAGGCGATAACGCGGGGATTCTGCGGGCCGGGTCTCCATTCCACCATAGGGGTGGCCGCCAGCGCGGCCAAGATGCTGAAGCTTGATGTGGACACCACCGTACATGCCGTTAGTATCGCCGCATCTCAAGCCTCCGGGCTGGTAAAACAGACCGGCTCCGGGATACATCTCTACGAGGCTGGAAAGGCCTCTAAAGACGGCATAAGCTCGGCCATGCTGGCCAAGCACGGTCTTACCGGGCTACCGAATATCATTGAGATGCCGATGGGGTATCTGGATGCTATAGCCGGAGTGACTGACCCGGACCTCAAGCTGGGAGTGGGGGGATTCCACTCGGTAAACATTGGTATTAAGAGATACCCCTGCTGCTTCATGCAGCAGCAGGTCATGTTTGGCTTTCAGGAACTGATTACGGAGAACAATATCTCGGCTGACGACGTGGAAAACATCGAGGTAGATGTCCAGCCCGGCTTCATGATACCGGTACGCTTTCAAAGCCCGGAAAATGAAGACCAGTCCAGGTTCAGCCTGCCGCACAGTCTTGCCGTCCTGCTACTGGACAAGGACAAGAAGGTATTTCTGGACAGCTACAACGAGGCGAAAGTCCACGACCCCAGGGTAAAAGCTTTGCGGGATAAGGTTAAGATGATTGTTCATCCGGAATGGATGCTACCTGGCATATCCGGACATGACAACCCGGTAAAAATCCGATTGAAGGATGGCAGGGAGTTCTCGAAGGTATGTACCAGCGCCGACGTCTCCATGATTCTCGATGTCAATGAGGTTCTGGAGAAATACATGGACTGCGCGCTGCGGGTTATTTCCAAGAGCCGAGCGGATGAGATAGCCGATCTGGTATTAAATCTGGAAAAAGTAGACGACATAGGGAAGATAAGCGAGCTGGCCACTTATCCTGACAAGTAATGCATAATATGAGGTACTAAAAAATGAATATAAAAGGCTGGGTTGCCATAGTGACCGGAGGTGCCAGCGGTATCGGGCGACAAACTGCCCTGCGCTTGGCCAGAGAAGGTGCCAAAGTAGCGCTGGTGGATAAAAATATAGAGGGGGCTAACAAAGTCGCCGAAGAAATCAAAGCTCTGGGGAGTGAGGCGCTGGCCCTGGAGACAGATATAACCAATCTTGATGAGGCCCACAAGATGGCCAAGTCAGTCCTAGACAAGTTTGGCCAGGTAGACATACTGGCTAATATCGCCGGCGGCGCTTTCCCCAGCAAGATGGGGTCTTTTGCCCAATCAAATAGAGAGATATGGGACCTGAATATTAATCTCAATCTATTCGGAACATTCAATTGCACGCACGCTATTGTCAGCCACATGATTGAGAGAAAAAAGGGCAAGATTGTAAACATCGCCTCCGTCGCCGGGATAGTGGGACAGGCAACTACGGCCGATTATGCTGCGGCCAAGGGCGGCATTATCGCTTTCACCAAGTCAATGGCCAAGGAACTGGCGCCATACGGGATAAACGTTAACTGCGTTTCTCCAGCCATTACCGGAACCGAGCGCGTCCGTAGCATGCCAAAAGATTTCCTGCAGAAGCAGATTGATACCATTCACCTGCACCGGTTCGGCGAACCTGAGGAAATAGCCAATGTTGTAGTTTTCTTGGCTTCGGATGAGGCCAGTTTTGTTACCGGCGCCAACTATGTGGCCGATGGCGGCATAACCCTGTCCTACTAGCCATATTCAGCTACTGATAGAAGGCTGTAAGGCTTGAGCGATAAGGAGGTAGAACCTTGGTCCGAAAAGATGTCGTAGAGGAAATAGTTGGTTATTTCAAATCAGAGCAGTGGCAGAGGTTTATGCGGATGCTCACTCAGACTGACGACCCAATATCTCATATCCATATATATGCGGAAAATAGTATCCATCCCGAGTCCCTGGCTAAGTTGTTCACGGCTTATCATAAGCTGAAGGGCGTTGAACTGGACCGGGGTATTCAGTTCTCCGGGCTTCCGGGTGTGGGCATGTTCATCAATGTCCAGCCGATTGACTCCAGAACGCGCCAGTTCCTGGCAAACTATGAGTTATTCTGGTTTTACAACCCGGATGTGCTTATAGGGCCAGCAGAAGTTCGGCCGGACGCAGACCCGGATAAAACTCCCCTGTACAAAGACGTTCAGGAAGATAACCTGTGGGGCTGGGGCAAAAAGTTCATGGACGACTATTATAAGCAGTTCGATTTCAAATGCGTCGGACCTAATGAAGAGACGGAAATACGCAAATACTTTAAGTCTGACCACTTTAAAAAATGGCTTAGATTGATGGACGACTCCCCCGCCGACCACGTCCATTGTAATGTAGAGATTAATTTCGACCCGGGGATACTGAAGATGTACGCGGTGGAAGCCCTTGAGGAAGTGGGCTTGAAAATTGATTGGGTCATACCCAACGTGTTTCGTGTGCCATCAGGCTACCGGGGCAAGCTGATTTTCCTGTGCGCATACCCAGAGTGGCAGCATGATATTTGCTGGGAATACAATCCGGATGTGGTCATCAGGCCGGCTACCAGGCCGTTCGTTGGACAGAGAATTCCTTCCGATGGAGATATCAGTTTCGATTTCAACCTTCACAGTGACTTCGAAGACTCACTGAAAGTGGGCAAGCACGTGAAGCTGACCGACGATGAGATTAACGAAATTCTAGCCAGAGTCTAGCACATCAAAATCGCTAGCGGTAATAAAAACATATGGGCCGGGTATATCCCGGCCCATATATCTTGTCAGTTGAATCGAGTTTATCTGCTCGGTTTTACTTTGCGGAAGCAGTCGCGGCAATAAACTGGCCTGTCTTCACGTGGCTCAAACGGCACTTCGGTTTCCTTGCCACACTCGGCGCATACCGCCGGGAACATCTGGCGATAGGGCCTGTCCCCATAGCCACCGTCTCCGTAACGTGTTTGCTTTCTTGCCTGACGGCATTCGGGGCAACGTTTGGGCTCGTTAGTATAGCCTCTCGACTGGAAAAACTCCTGTTCCTCAACATTGAAGGTAAACTCTTTACCGCAATCGGAACACACGAGGGTCTTGTCTTCAAAGCTCATCGGATGACCTCCTCTCTTAATTATTTGGCTCAAGTTTGGTCATCCAACATGCTATGGAAACTGTGATGTTCAACTCTGTTTCTGATAACCAGTATAAACCTGTTATCATTATACAATAGACAGACTTGATTTGCAATAGCAAGGACAAACCACGGTCAATCAGAGCAACTGAATAGCTTTGCGGGACCATAAAGAAATGTGCCCTGCCCCACTCCCCTTTCCGTATTATTTCAACTAATGCGCAAATACGTGTATAATTATGTCATTCAGCACCATTTCATATCAGCGGGAGGTTCCAAGCAATGAAAATCCGCTAAAAAAAGGGCGGCATAAATAAGAAGGAGGATTTACCGTGATAGAGAAAATCAACCATGTCAGTATAACAGTTAAGGACCTGGACCAGGTTATTGATTGGTTCAGAAATAAGTTTGGCTGCACCAACATCTGGGAGCCATACGAATATAAAGGCGGTTTTATCGAAAAGTGCATCGGCTTGCCGGGAGCACATCTTCGAGTCCAGAAAGTCCAGGTTCAAGATTTCGTGCTGGAGTTCATACAATACCTGTCACCTCCGGGCAAGGAGCTCAAAGGTAATACCAACGACGTCGGCTACCCACATATAGGCTTTGTCGTAGATGATATCAACGAGATGTATGAGGACCTCAAGCAGAAAGGCGTGCAGTTCAAATCGCCGCCGGTTAAAAACACTGATGAGAGCAATCCTATGGTTGGCTGGCAGATGGCCTATCTGTGGGGACCTGAGGGTATGACTCTGGAGCTGGTTCAGGCACCCAAGTAAATTTAAAGCTTAAGGGTCACCAGGAGGCCATTTTGTCTGGAAAAGTGATACTGGGTTTTACGCGGGATTTTTTCGATAATGAGGGTAATTTCATCATGCCGGGCCTCGGCCCAAGGGTCTTCGATGATATGCCAAACATAGAATGGCAAATGCTGCCAGAGTATCTTCCCGAGATAACTCCCGGGCAGGCCGGTGGTTATGACATGATAATGAACTGGTATCCCAGGTGGACACGGAAAAGCTTCGAGGGCAGCGACCAGCTCATTTCCATACATCGCGTTGGAGTAGGCTACGATAAGATAGATTTAACCGCCGCCACGGACGCCGGGGTAATGTTATGTATCACCCCTAAATCATGCCGCCGACCGATGGCCCTCACCGTGATTACCTACCTTCTGGCGTTAAGCATGCGACTTAGAATCAAGGACAAAATTACACGCGAAGGTCGCTGGTCGGAAAGGACAAAATACTACGGCGTGGGCTTGACCGGAAAGACACTGGGATTAATCGGTGTAGGCAATATCGGCCACGAGGTTTTCAAACTGGCCCAACCTTTTGAAATGAAATACCTCGCTTATGACCCCTTTATGAGCCCAGAGGCAATTGCAGATGTAAACGCCAAAATGGTAGACCTCGATACACTGCTGGCTGAGTCCGATTTCATAAGTATTAACTGCCCTCTTAATGAAAGCACGAGACATATGATAGGTGAGAGGGAATTTAAAAAGATGAAGAAGACGGCCTTCCTGATAAATGCGGCACGCGGGCCCATTATTGATGAAAATAAACTGATAAAGGCACTTGATGAAGGCTGGATACAAGGCGCAGGACTTGATGTATTTGACCAGGAACCGGTGCCGACCGATAACCCGCTCCTGAAGATGGACAACGTTATCGTTTCACCCCATTTTCTATGTCACACGGATGAACATTTCATCAACATGTGGTATGAAATGAAGGAACAGGTAGAGACCATACTGCGCGGCGGGATTCCTGACAAACTGGTGAACCGCGAGGTCTGGGATAAACCGAAACTCAAATCAAAACTGGCAGGACTTCAGGACGGAAGTTAAATATCAAGTATAAAGAAGGGAGGGTCTTAAGATGAAGGTTCTGGGTATTGTATGCAGCCCTCGAAAAGGAGGAAATACCGAGATTCTGGTGCAGGAAGCTCTGGCCGGTGCCCAGACCCGCGGTGCAGAGACAGAGTTACTGACTATCTGGGATAAAGATATAAAACCCTGCGACGGATGCCTGTCGTGCGAAAAGACCGGCGAATGCCACATAAAAGATGACGTACAGGAGATTTATCCCAAATTAATAGCCGCCGATGGCATTGTCTGGGGTACGCCGGTTTACTTCTGGAGTGTTACCGCTCAAGCCAAGATGCTTATTGACCGTTCTTATGCGTTATACACAAATAACAACAGGTTATCCAGCAAGGTCAGTGGCGTAATATCAGTGGGAGCGAGTTTAGGCAATGTGGCCGTATGGAATCTATTCAGTACTTTCTTTTCCGTGCACCACATGCTCTCAACCGATTTTGTCTACGGTTATGCCAGAAGCAAGGGAGACATTCGCAAGGATAAGCACGCAATGAAAGCGTCCGCAGAACTGGGCAGGCAAATGGTATCGATAGCGGAGCAGAAATTCAGATACCCGGAAGAGTATGACGTCGCTATTTACCGTTTCGTGAAAAGAGAGTACGGCACGGACAATTGCGTTGGCAGGGACAGGTTTACCGATTAGGCATCTAAGTCAATAAATAAAGAGGTGGCAGCGGGTGGAAATGACCTTTGCGATACCTGCTATTCAGCTCAATGTACCGACTTCTAACACCTGAACCGCTCGATAATCGCCTAATCATGAGCAAAGAAATCGAAAGCAGGAACCTCCCTGCCCTTAGCTTTCTCATAAGCAAGTTTGGCACAGACAATGTCCTGAATTGCCAGACCAGTGGAGTCGAATATCGTTATCTCGGTGTCATTTTCTCGACCCTTCTTCATGCCGGCAACCACCTCTCCCAGGGAGCAGTAAATATCCTCGACCTTTAACTGTCCCCTAGATAAGGGCACGTTGATTTCACCGGAGTGACAGGCCTGCTCCAAGTCATCAATAACAACCTTGGCGCCAGACAGCAGTGCCGCCTCCAGCTCCTGCTTTCCTTCGGCATCGGCGCCAATGGCATTGATATGGGTTCCCAGTTTAATATGCTGCTTCAGGACTACCGGCCCGGTACCATAAGTGGTGGTAACCACCACATCAGCATCGGCGGCGGCTTCAACCGTTTCCGCAGAACAGATATTCAGGTTAAGCCTGTTGCCCATTTCCCGGGCGAACTTCTGGCTCATCTCCAGACTCAGGGAAAACACCTTCACCTCTTTAATTCCTGGCAGGACTTCATTTATGGCCAGCAGCTGTGTTTCCGCCTGCTTGCCGGCACCTATCATGCCTATGACAGAGGAGTTCTTCCTGGCCAAATATTTGACGGCCACACCGCCCGCGGCTGCGGTTCTCATATTGGTAATATGGGTGCCATCCATGATGGCTAAAGGGTAACTATCGTTCGGGTCAGACAGGATAATCAGCGCCATGACGGCGGGCAGGTTATACTGGCGGTTATCAGGATAGACGCTTACCCACTTCACGCCGGCGCTGCCATCAATATAGGCCGGCATGGCTCTGAAATCGCCGTGATATTGCGGCAGGTCTAAATAAATTTTACAGGGCATAATCGCCTTGCCCTGCGCCTTAAGTTTGAAAGCATTTTCCACAGCTTCCAATACTTCGGCCATGCTGAGTTGTTTTTCAATTTCACCGCGACTTAATAATATGGTTTTTAATGCCTCGTCCTTCCTGTTAGCATCGAACGCCAAAGTTACCTCCTTGCCACTTCTATGATTATTTCTTTACACGCTTTTCTTCTCAGTAAGCAACTATTCTTTATTATAAAACAAACTGCACTTTGTAGCCATTTTGCACCAAACCGGCTCCAGCATATAAGCGGAGAGACATCATGTCATCAGTAATTCCATTGGTCGTTCAAGGTCATTCGCTGCCTTCGTATCTTCCCAAACTTATCACGCGTTCACCAAAACTTATAATCCGATGCCAGAATCAGTTATAATGAAAGCATGGACAAGCAAAAACACTTTTCGAGCCGGTGTAAAGTCTGTAATACAATGATTGCTTGGCCACTCCAGAAGCCTATACCGAAGATCTGGTTATGCCCTCATTGTGGCGTTAAGAACTACACTCAGCCCAAACCAACAGATTAGAGCCAGCTAACAGTCTGAAGTTAGCTGAACCCCTTGGCTTTTTGAAAGTTTCCCAAGCGCAAAACTGGCCGCGAGTCAAGCCGCAGAAACTTAAAACGGCACTAGCCTCAAGCTTGCGCTCTGTCTAACCCTCATTTAATTTCTCACTTTATTCTTAAATAAGTGATATAAGTCATATATCCGCGTGCCATATCTACGTTAAAATCAAATGAAGCGGTAATAAAATTAATAAATATGTGAATGTGGAGGAGGGCGCAATATGGACAGGAACCTAAAGATAGGATTGATAGTTGGGGGGGTAATACTGGCAGCTTTAGTTATTGTACCCCTCGTTGTCGGAATGTCTACAGGATGGGAGGCTTGCAGAGCTGAAATGTTTGAGCACGGAATGATGGGACCCTGGATGATGACTGGATTAGGAGGTTGGTCAATGATGGGCATTATATGGTTGGTCATAATTGGGCTAATCGTATGGTTGGTTGTCTCTCTCGTACGCAGCAGTCACCCCATTTCCTCGAGCTATTCGGGTGGAGATATCAAGGTGCTGGAAATACTGAAGACCAGGTATGCGCGCGGAGAAATAGATAAAGCAGAGTATGAAGAGAAGTTAAAAGACTTACAGTAATAACTCCGAGTGTCTTGACGTGCCCCTGACCTGGCCCCATTAATTGCACCACTTTCTAAGTTAGTCCAAGACTAACATTTTACTTGGGCTAATTTTCGGGGGGGCAGGTCAAGAGACCAGAGACGTAGAATAAGATTAATGAAAGACAACTCTGGCAAATTCAAACCAATACTGCCTGAGCTGGTAAATCACAATCGACACAGAGTGTTTCAAGAGGAAGTCCAGTTGCCTCAGCCAGTTCTTGAACTGTTGGGTGCACTAAGCTTTCGATGCCCAAAAATTCAATTCTCTTTTTAATAGAAGGAATCCGAGCAGCTAAGAGTTCTCCTTTTTGGATTGTTTTCCCCCACCGGCAGTAAGAAAGCGAATCTGGATTAGAAATCCTGAAATGAATTTCACTAATATCTAAAGCTCTAAGCTTGGGCACTAGATTTCTTTCAGTCTGAGTGCCCCTTCGAATAGAATCGTCGCAAACTACTACTATCTTACCAGGGTAATTCTCACCGCTTCCCAACTGTTTAATATGGGCTTCTAAATCTCGTTCTGCTTGCTTCGACCGAGGATAACTTCTACCAGCATAAGGATACTTCATTAAAACCTCGTCATATTCAGGAATTCTATCGATTTTCCTCTCGTTTATCTGTCGACAAAACTCTTGATGATATCCTATGGCGCAGAATCTGCCAGAATCAGGAACAGGAGCAACGATGTGTGGAATAAATCCTCGCTTTATATCCCTTTGAGCCAAAATAGCTCCTAGATTTTTTCTTACCGCTGAAACGGGGACGTTTTTAAATACTGCGTTTGGAAAATTAGTATAAACCCAAACAAAAGTACAAACCTGAATTTTGGTGCTTGGTATTTTACCTTTAGTTTCTGCGTAACCGTTCTTAAGTAGAACGATTTCACCTGGTTCCACATCCCGCTGGTAGCTAAACTTCCAATTTTCAAAACCGCATGGATCAGTAGTAGCTGCTACTGCCCCTGTTTTTTCACCAATAACTAGAGGCCAGCGACCGCTGGGATCACAGACGATATAGATTCCCTCAGGAGTAAGTATTGACAGAGAATAGGCTCCCTTGATTTCATCGTTCATTCTTTGAATGCCATCAACAAATCCTTCCCCCTGAGCTATTAACTTGGTAATGATTTCAATATCTACTCCTCCCCAGGCAAAAGAATGACCACAGGTTTTAAATCTTTCTACTAACTCATCTTGGTTAATAATATTACCGGAAAAACAAGCGGCAAATTCACCTAACTTTGAATCTACTAAAATCGGCTCTCTATTATCACCGCAATAACCAATCCCCATGGTTCCTTCGAGACCCGCCATGTCTTCACTAAAGGTTGGCCTAAAAAGTCCTCGATGAGTGCGAATATTGATTTTCCCTCCCTGGTAGGTTGCCAATCCTGCATAACCCTCACCCAAGTGTTGTTGGTAGAATGTCTGCCAAAACAGGTCGTCTAAAAAATCACCTTTATACTCTTTAGAGTCAATACTCAAAACAAAAAATCCGGGCATTCTACAACCTCCTCATGTGTGTCGTCAGCACTTATAGCACAAGCTAACAATGAACACTCTAATTAAGTAGGGCTGTTTTTGTCAATGCTAAAAAGGAAGGTTTTTACAAAGTCCGTAGCTTCAAGTATAATAATCCACAGTATTAACAAGTACTATTTTCCATCTTTTAATCACGTAGGAGGTTACTCCAGTATGAAGTACGTTCGCATTTACGCAGACCCAACTGGCGAGTCCCATTTTGAGGATGTAGAAATTGAACTTGCACAATTGAATTTTAGATAGCAGTGTCCCGAATGTGGTGGAAAAAGGAATCGGCATATCCTACCCTATAGGAAA
>CAYZOI010000030.1:0-11944 GCA_964480145.1 uncultured Dehalococcoidaceae bacterium
AACTGATAAGTGGGTGGCTGATTCAGCTGGCGCTTATTTTCACCCTGCTCATCTTTCTACTGCGTGTCCCGGCGGTGAAGGTGACGGTAAGGAACTCCATACCGGCCAGAGACGCGTCGATTGTGGCCATTATGGTGCCGAAAGGTCTGGCAGCGGCCGTCCTGGCGACCATCCCTCTTCAGCAGGGAGTACTTGGTGGGGAACTGATTAAAAGTGTGACCTATGGCGTTGTGCTATCGAGCATTGTTATCACCTCCGTCATGCTCCTGCTGCTGGAGAAAACGGGCCTGTCAGCCTTATATATCTGGTTTTATGCTCTGGACAGAGAAAAAATAGCTGGCTACTGCCAGAGACTGGCGGCAATCCCGGCGCCGGACCTGTCCGGTTTTAAAGCGCGTGTTTCCTCGGTTGATATCTCAAAGCTGCCGCAGAGGATAAAGACGGCGTCATCTGGAACAAAGACGCGCGTAAAATCGGTTTTCTACGATTTTGGTCGCCCCAGCGACTACCGGTCCAGCAGCAAAGGCAAGACGGATAAAACGAAGAAGTGACGCCATTCCCCCGGAATTGATTTTGAGACTGACAAGGTGATACACTTTAATTTAATAGTATGAGTTTTACCGTAACTCAGGAGAGTTTTGCCCGCCTCACTTCATACTGGAATGAATCCGGTTCCGGGTTGAAGTGGGGTTCGATTTTTGTTTTGCCGGCATGGCTGGAAACCTGGTGGCGTACTTTTCAGCCAGGGACAGAATTATATCTGACGGCGGTGCGGGAGGGGGCGGATATTATCGGCATCGCTCCGCTTCAGCTAAAGGGCAGGGAAGCCTGCTTTGTGGGCAGCCCGGATGTCTGCGATTACCAGGACTTCGTTATCGTGCCCGGGAGGGAGACCGAGTTTTTCGGTGCGCTGCTTGATGAGCTGGCCGGAAAGGGTGTCAATCAGCTCGACCTGAATCCGGTAAGGCCTGATTCAACCGTGATTACCAGCCTGGTGGATATGGTCGAAAGACGTGGCGGTGATGTTACCTGTCAGGAAGTCGATGTGACCGTGGAGATGGACCTGCCGGGTACGTGGGAGGAATATCTTGACGGGCTGGAGAAGAAACAGCGCCACGAGGTGAGGCGCAAGCTGAGGAGGCTGTGGGGAGTCGACGATGTGCACTATCGCTGCCATGAGGTCACTTCGCAGGATGTCAGCGGCCTGACTGATACCTTCTTAAAGCTCTTTGCCTTGAGCCGTGAAGAAAAGGCTGGTTTCATGACGCCGCAGATGGAAACGTTTTTTCACTCGATAGCTCAGGCCATGACGGAGATTAAATTGCTGCGATATGGTATCCTTGAGGTGGAATCACATCCCGCGGCAATGATTATGGGCTTTGATTACAACCAGGCACTGTACCTCTATAACAGTGCCTTCGACCCGCAGTATAATTCACTGAGCGCCGGTTTGCTTTCCAAGGTGCTTTGTATCAAGGAGAGCATCGCTCTGGGCAGGAGGAAGTGGGACTTTCTAAAGGGCGCTGAGAAGTATAAATACCAATTGGGGGGCAGTGAAATCAAACTGTACCACTGCCGGATAACGATTGGATAGAGGAGCCAACAGGAGTATTTTGCACAACGAAAAGCCGCTCAGGATTGCCATGCTCAGCGCACATAGCTGCCCGGTGGGCAGGCTGGGCACCAGAGACACCGGCGGCATGAGCGTCTATGTTCTGGAACTGGCGCGAGAGCTGGGCAGGCTGGGGCATCGGGTTGATGTTTATACCAGAGTCCACGACCCTGTGGACAAGGTAATATATGAATTGGGGCAGAACGCCCGCCTCATTCATCTCAGGGCGGGTGAAGACGGGGAGATACATAAGCTGGCCGTATATCCCCACCTCCCTGATTTCGTCCAGCGCCTTGAGGATTTCCGCAGGCATAATCGCCTGCATTATGACCTGGTTTACAGCCATTACTGGCTGTCCGCGTGGGCGGGAAAGCGCCTGCAGAAATGGTGGCGGGTGCCGCACATGGTCATGTTCCATACCCTTGGTGCCGTGAAGAACGCGGTCGGGATGGGGGCAAAGGAGCCTGAACTCCGCATCAAGACGGAACATTCCGTAATCAACAGTTGCCATCGCGTCATTGCCGCTACCGAAAAAGAGAAGGCGGACTTAATAAGGCACTATGGTGCGCCAGCGGAAAGAGTCAGCGTTGTTCCGTGCGGCGTCAATATGGACATATTCAGACCGATTGATAAGAAGGAGGCCAGGAACCAGCTTGGCCTGAACGGTGACAAAACCGTTGTGTTTGTCGGGCGTATTGAACCTCTGAAGGGCATCGACCGGTTAATGATGGCCATGACACATCTCAAGAACGGTTATCGGCCGCGACTTCTCGTCATTGGTGGTGGGGAGAACAGCCGGCATGAACTTGAACGTTTGAGGAAGCTGGCAGAGCAGCTGCGGATTGAGGATACAATTGATTTTCTGGGCTTGATAAAGCAGTCTGATTTGCCGCTTTTCTACAGCGCGGCCGATGTCTGCGTTGTCCCATCATATTACGAAAGCTTCGGCCTGGTGGCGCTGGAGTCGCTCGCCTGCGGCACGCCGGTGGTGACAACGCGGGTGGGTGGCGCGGAGAACATCATCCGGCACGGTGAAACCGGCTATCTGGTGGCGGATAATGACCCCCGAAGCCTGGCAGACAAGATAATGCTGGCGCTCTCCCGGTCAGGTAATAACGGGCATCTGGCATCGGTAATGAGGACTTCACTGGAGCCGTTTGGCTGGTCGAATATCGCGGAAGCGATAACCCGTGAATGCCGTGCTATCCTGGCGAGTGGCACGGAAGGGACTGGCTAGTCAGCCCGCTTTTCATAGTAGAAACTGCGAGCAATTACCTGAAAACCGGACGATTTGTAAAGCGAATAGGCGGCATGGTTCTCGCTGTCCACGGTTATTTCCACTGCTTTGACCTGCTTATCCTGGAGATATGACAGCCCCGCCTGTAGTGCCAGTCTGCCGATACCCCGGCCCCGGTAATCGGGGTCGACGCCGAGCATGAGGATACGTCCCTTTCTCCCACCCGTTTCCGTGCTTGTTTCACCGTTTATTTTCGTCCAGCAGTAGCCGGCGGGTCGGTCGCCGTCATATACGAGTACCACGTCTCCTGCTATGGCATCGCTCAGGCTCAAGGAGTAGGCAATCTCTTCCGGCGTGTTCGGGTTAAAGCCCCAGGTGTCGCTAAAGCAGCGATTCTGGACATTGGCCAGCTTTGCTTCCTCTCCGCGCTGCAGGTGGCGCAGGGTGAATTCATTCCGGGGCATATCCGGCAGCTTCAAAGCACGCAGCGGCAGAGACATTTCGAGGAATTGCCTGACCACCTTGAAGCCCGTTCTGGAGAGGGCCTCTCTGGCAGTGCTGTTTTCCTCCGCCACGCTGACATGTATAATCTCGACCGGCAGCTCCCTGGCGCGCTGTGTGGCCTGGTCAAGAAGGCGCTTCGCCAGACCTTTTCGGCGATGCGCAGGATGCACCAGGCAGTCGAGCAACACACGGCGGATGATAAATTCCGGCGTGATACTCAGGAAGCCGACAATTTTCCCGGATGTCTCGGCGATAAAAAGATCGCTTTCCGGGTGGTAGAGGGGCCGCTGTAAATATTCTCCGAGTGTTTTCCGGGATGTACAGCGTCCTGACCTGTCCGTCCGTTCCGTTTCAATATGAAGGTTAACGTACCCATCGAAATCTGTGGGCAGGTAGTTCCTGACCTTATAGGTTTGCTGGCTCATCATGCTGTATCTCTATTCCAAAATTGTAACAATTACCCCGATGTTATACAATGTTTTATAAGTACCCCGTAGCAAGGAGATTCCCCAAGTGTCAGTTAAAAAAGCCGATGTCCTTGTCATTACGCCGCACCCTGATGACGCCGAGTTCGGTGTAGCCGGTACCGTCGTCAAATGGGTGGCGGAAGGTAAGGAAATCGTCTATGCAGTGTGTACCAACGGCGATAAAGGCACCAGCGATTACGGCATAAAAGCGGAGGCGCTGGCCGAAGTCAGAGAACGCGAACAGCTTTGCGCGGCCAAAGTGCTCGGGGTCAGGGAGGTCATATTCCTGCGCCACGAAGACCAGAGCCTGGAAGATACGCCCGAGTTCCGCAAGGAAATCGTCCGGTTGATAAGGACGTACCGACCGGACATCGTCGTCTCGGCTGACCCGTACCGGCGTTACATCTGGCATCGTGACCATAGAATTACCGGGCGGGTTGTTCTGGACGCCGTTTTCCCCTATGCCAGAGACCATCTTGCTTATCCAGATCTGCTGGAAGAAGGGCTCAAACCGCACAAAGTGAAAGAGGTCTGGCTCTGGACCATCGCCGACAATATCAACCACCGCTCCGATATCACGGATACATTTGACATAAAGATGAAGGCTTTGCGCTGCCACGAGAGCCAGGTGGGCAATAACCGTTTACCCGACCTGGAGGAGAGGCTCAGGCAGTGGGCGAAGGAGAGGGCCAAGGGAATGGAGTATGAGCTTGCCGAAGCCTTTCACCGTGAGGAAATTCTCTGGTAGCTGAGGCTCCTGTCAGGGCGAAAGCCAGAGCACATCACCGCAAAGGTCCGGGCGATGGGGGTGAGAAGAAAAGGTGGCGAATTCGTCTTTTTCCTTCTTTAAAGTGGTCGGCTCTCCATGCCCCGGATAGACCTGAGTATTATTATCCAGCGTGAAAATCTTTTCCGTAATCGATTTTACTATCTGGGCGAAGTCGGCTGGCGTGTTCGTCCTGCCCGGCCCGCCGGGGAAAAGAGTGTCTCCCGAAAGCAGGTGGCTGCCCGTAATAAAACACAGGCCGCCCGGGGTGTGACCGGGCGTGTGTGAAACTGCCATATGAATCTTCCCGAAATCAATGGTATCACCATCTTCGAGCATTATCTCCGGCGGCGGTGACAGTACGTCGGCATCGGCGGCGTGAGCCGCCAGCGGGATTTTCAGCTCCTGGCGCAATTGCGTCATCGCTCCGATGTGGTCCACGTGGGAATGGGTGAGCAGAATATACCTGGGGGTGGTGTCTTTCAGCCGGGCTATGATTTTGTCGGCCTCGGCAGGGGCATCCACGATGGCACTCTCCCTTGTTTCCGGGCAGACGAGAATATAGGCGTTTGTGCCGAAAGGTCCCAGCTGGAGCTGTTCTATCTGCAAACTGTTATTGCTGGCCGCAACCATCATTGTCGTTACCTCGCTTTCCGGAACTTATTATACCACCTGGCTTGAGGCATAGTCGAAGCCGTGATTAAAGGAGTCAATGGCGGCCATTTCGTTGACGCGACGGGGTTCGCCGATTAAAATAGCACCGAGTGAATGAATAAGGAGCATTCTATGGAACGAATATGGGCACCGTGGCGAATGCAGTTCATCAGGATGAAAAAGCCGGAAGGCTGCTTTCTCTGTGAAAACCCCGGACAGGACCGGGATGCTCGGAATTATATCCTTTACCGGGGCAGCGAAAATTTTGTCATACTGAACAACTATCCCTATAACCTCGGTCATTTGATGGTGGCGCCTTACCGCCATGTGGCTTCTCTTGAAGACCTCACGGAAGAAGAGAGAAACGAACATTTTAAAATCGTGAATCAGTGTGTTAAAGTGCTGCGCGAGGAAATTAATCCGGAAAGCTTCAATATCGGCATGAATCTGGGAAAGGCTTCCGGCGCGGGTAATGCGGGCCATATCCATACCCATATTGTGCCGCGCTGGCATGGGGACACTAATTTTATGTCGGTGCTGGCTGATACCAAAGTGGTGCCGGAGGCGCTGGCAGAGACCTACGAGAGGCTCAAGGGTAAATTCTGAATGAGGTTGAGCGACTCTAATCAGCGCGTTGACACGATTCCACGCTGGTGCTAATCTGTTTTGAATGAACGGGCAAATATTGAGAGAGCGAGGGGAACGGTAATGAACCATATCAATGAACGGATAAAGGCGGAGGTAGACAGTATTTCCCTTGTCGATACGCATGAACATATCATGCTGGAAGCGGAACGCAATGAGTGTGCGGTTGACTTCAGCTACCTGTTTGCACACTACAACTCCAGCGACCTGATATCGGCAGGATTGTCGCCGCGCATGATGGAAGCCATACGCTTCCCGATGCATCGCGTGAGAGTGGAAGGGTACAAAAACCGCAAGGTGCGTCGCTTAATCCCTGAGCCGGAAAAGGATGACATGTCCCTGGATGAGCGCTGGCAGGCGATGGAGCCTTTCTGGGAGATGATAAGGAATACGGCCTATGCCAGGCAGACGCTGATAACCATCCGCGATATATTTGGCGTTGATGATTTGAATCGGAATACCTATCGCCAGCTTTCCGAAGCAATTGCCAAATCCAGGGGGCCAGACTGGTACCGCCACGTCATGAGAGAAAAGGCAAATATCGCGGTCTCCATTGTTGACTGGCAGAGCACAGACCTGAAACCTGACCTCTTCGTCCCGGCCATGCGCCTCGACCATTTTATCAGCGTGCTGTCGAGGGCTGACCTCGGCGCCCTCGAGGGAGAGTCAGGAATGACCATCCATTCGCTGGATGACCTGGCAAAGGCGATGCGCGCGACGCTGGAAGGATACATCGCCAGGGGTGCCGTGGCGGTCAAGAGTGGCCTTGCCTATAACCGCACCCTGAAATACGACAAAGTATCCCGGCATGAGGCTGAGGTCGCTTTCAACCGTATTGCCGGTCACCTCGGTGAGGGGCTTGCCTGGCTTGAGGCCAAACCGCTTCAGGACTACATGATGCACCAGGTGATACGTGCGGCGATTGACGCCGGGTTACCGGTCCAGGTGCATACCGGCCTGCAGGAAGGCAATGAAAACATTATCACCAATGCCAATCCCACCCATCTGGTCAACCTTTTTATTGAGTATAAAGAAGCCAGGTTCGACCTCTTCCACGGGGGGTATCCCTATATCCACGAATGGGCAACTTTGGCCAAATATTTCCCCAACGTAACGGCGGATATTACCTGGCTGCCCATTATCTCGCCGGAAATTGCCCGACAACTGCTGCACGAGCTTATCGAGACTGTTCCCGGCAATAAAATCATGGCTTTTGGCGGCGATTCAATGACGGTAGAGATGGCGTACGGGCACGCGGTTATGGCGCGCCAGGTGGTGGCCCGTGTCCTTTCCGAAAAAATTGATGAGGGCTACCTGGGCGAAGATGAAGCCGTGGTGCTGGCGCGAAGGATGCTCAGGGACAACCCGGCGTCGCTTTACAGATTGAAGATTGCAGAAAATAGAGCATGAAAATTCTCGTCATTGAGGACGACCGGGCAATTGTGGAGGCCATATCCCTGACACTCCAGATAAACTGGCCCGATACGACTTTGCTGTCGGCACACCTTGGCGAAGAGGGCATTGAACTGTTCCAGTCTGAGAACCCTGACGCCATCATACTGGACCTCGGCCTTCCCGATATCAGCGGTTTTGAAGTATTGAAAAGGATCCGTCTTTTTTCAGGCGTGCCAATCCTCATTCTGACGGTCAGGTCGGATGAGAGCGATATTGTCAAGGGGCTGGAATGGGGCGCCGATGATTATGTCATAAAACCTTTCCGGCAGAAGGAGTTTCTATCCCGGATAAAGCTGATTACACGCCGGCGCGGCGCCATCGCCGAAGGGGCGCCTCAGGTTTGCGGGCAGCTGCAGTTTGAGCCCTCCACCGGGCAGCTTTTTCACGGGGGACGGGAAATAAAACTGACCCCTACCGAGGTCTCCATCATAAGCCACCTGATGAGAAATGTGGGGTGGGTGGTTACGCATTCGGGGCTGGCTGAAGCGGTATGGGGCGTTGACTATCCTGACGCCGCTGATGGCCTCAGGGTGCATATACGCCGCCTGCGCACCAAACTTGAATCGGACCCCAGCGACCCGAAGATAGTCCTCACCCGGGCAGGCATGGGATACATGCTGGCCAAGCCGGAAGAATCGTGAGTTAATCTCAAGACAGGAAGCTCGTATTTCAATCTATATGCCGGCGAATTCCTCAATAAGCTGAAGAACCGAGGTGGCATCTTTCGGGCCAAGGCCGCGAGCTCTGGCCATCCGGTAGACCTGATAGACAGCGCTGAATACGGGGAGAGAGATATCCAGCGCACGGACGGTGTCCATTATAATGCCCGTATCTTTGACAAAGATGTCCACGGTCGCCCTGGGGGTGTAGTCTTTGGCGAGCATCGATGGCCCCATCATTTGCAGCACCTCGCTGGTGCCGGCGCCTTTGGTGATAACGTCATACATGGTCTGAAGGTTGATACCCAGCTTCTCTGCCATGACCATTGCCTCGGCCACCGAGGCAATGGTCATGGCACTGACCAGAATCTGGTTGATTATTTTCATTGCCTGTCCCTGCCCCACTTTCCCCACGTGAGAAACGTTACTTCCCATCGCTTTCAGGACATCTTCGTTCTCCTTTACCACGGTATCATCCCCACCCACCATCAATGCTAGAGAGGCATCCTCCGCTCTTGTCTTTCCACCGCTTACCGGTGAATCGATAATCGATACCCCGTGTTCGCGGGCAACGTTTTCCACTTCGATAATGTCCTGCGGGGTAATCGTGCTCATGATAATGAGAGTTGTCCCTTGGCGCATGCCGTTGAGTGCTCCGCCGGGAGGAAAAACGACGTCCTTAATTTGCTGGTAATCGCGTACCATAACGATGACCGTATCACTCTCCTTGCCGACTTCCCCGGCGCTTCCGGCCACCCTGGCGCCAAGCTTTTCCATCTCGGCCTGGGGTTCTTTCTGGATATCGAAAACGATGAGCGGGTAACCAGCTCTGGCAATACGTGTTGCCATCGCTTTGCCCATTACACCCAGGCCGATGAAACCGACCATCTTTTTATCCATTGGTGTGCTGTTTCCTTTCTTGCTATATTTGTGCCATGACCCGGAATAACTCTGAAAGACCTTTTCCATTATGCTCTTCAGGCGTGGAGATGGCAAACCAGAGCATTATCACCCAGAGCAAGAGCAGGAGAATCACCGGAGCCTGTCAGAGACAATGTGGAATTCCGGGCACTTTACTACTTGCCATAACTGATTTATGATATAAGTGGGAGGTAATTGAATCCAGATGGCGGTGAAAAAAGCGGCATATCCATCTCAGTATGAGACCGAAGTCCTGCTGAAAGATGGCTCAAGAATACTATTGAGGCCGATACGCAAGGATGATGTCGAGCGTTGGCTTGCCTTTTTCCAGCGACAAAGCGAGCAGACCAAATACCTTCGCTTCCAACGTGACCCTGGCGAGATGGGGCCTGAGGACGCGCTGCGATTCTGTACGGTGGACTACAAGAACACCTTTGCCCTGGTTGGCGAAGTGCAGAAGGAACGGCGCAAAGAAATCATTGCCATCGGGCGTTATTATCGTCAGCCGGATAAGCGCTCGGCGAGGGTTGCCTTCGCCATCGAGGACGCTTACCACGGCAAGGGAATCGGCACCCGGCTTATCGAGTGGCTGGCGAATGCGGCTCGTGACAATGGCATTACCGTTTTTGTGGGCGATGTTCTCGCCGAAAACGAACGCATGATGTCCGTTCTCAGGGATTACGGCTTTCATATTGACAGCGAATTGAAGGGCGGCGTCTACCACGTTACCATCACCATAGCCAGGAGTCGGCGGGTGGAGAGGAAAGAGGCGGAGAGGGAACGCCTGTCAACGATTGCTTCAATACGCAATGTTCTGGCGCCACGTTCCATTGCGGTTATCGGTGCTTCCAGGCAACCGGGCAGTATTGGACAGCTTGTTTTCCAGAATATCATGGAAGGCGGATTCAGCGGCGTCGTTTACCCGGTGAACCCGAAGGCGGATGCTATCATGGCGGTGAAAGCCTATCCCTCCATACTGGATGTCCCGGGGGAAGTGGACCTGGCGGTAATCATCGTGCCCACTCAGTTTGTCGCCAGAGTGGCGGACGAGTGTGGCCGGAAAGGTGTTCGCGCCATCATTGTCATCACCGATGGATTCAGGGAAAGGGGGCGGGAGGGAGCCACTCGTGAAGAAGAGTTGCGCGATATCGCGCTGGGTCACGGGATGCGACTGGTGGGGCCGAACTGCATGGGAATCATCAATGCTGACCCCGAGGTGCGACTGAATGCCTCATTTTCCCGTGTTTTTCCACCTCGCGGCAATATCGCCTTCCTCTCCCAGAGCGGTGCTATGGGGCTGGTCATTCTGCAGTACGCCAGCGACCTCAATATGGGCATATCCGGGTTCGTCAGCGTGGGCAACCGTGCCGACATCTCTTCCAACGATTTATTGCAGTACTGGGAAGATGACCCGGCAACCAGGGTCATTTTGCTCTATTTGGAGTCGTTCGGTAACCCGCATAAGTTCAGTCGCATCGCCAGACGCGTTTCGGCCAAAAAGCCGATTGTCGTTGTCAAGGGCGGGGCCACACTGGTTGGCTCTCGTGCCGCCTCATCTCATACCGGTGCCCTGGCGACACCGGAAGTGGTCTCGGATGCCTTGTTCCGTCAGGCAGGTATCATCCGTGTCGACAGCATTGAGGGACTGTTTGACGTGGCCACACTTCTATCCAGCCAGCCGCCTCCTGAAGGTAAAAGGCTGGTTATCGTGACCAACGGAGGGGGGCCGGGTATTCTGGCTGCCGACGCCTCGGAGCAACAGGGATTGACACTGCCCGAGCTTTCCCCTGAAACGGCCGGTAAACTCGGCCAGCTCATCAAGCGGGATATCATGGTCGGCAATCCGCTCGACCTCACCGGCAGCGTTACCCCGGAAGAGTTTGAAGGCTCCTTGAGGGTGCTGGTCGAGGACGATAGCGTTGATGCCGTCCTGGCGGTGTTTGTCCCGGCGGCAGTTGTGGACTCAACGCTGGTGGAAGATGCCATCCGCCGTGTCAGCCCCCGGTACCAGCGGCGCAAAAAACCTCTGCTCGCTTGTTTTATGGGGCAGCGGGGGTTCAAAGCCAGGCTGGGAAAGGCAGGTAGCTTTGTACCATGTTACCCGTTCCCTGAGGACGCCGTTTCCGCTCTGGCCAAGGCTGTTGAATACCGTGAGCTGGTGAAAAAACCCAGAGGCGCGGTGCCCCGTATAAAGGGTATCAAGCGGGAAAAGGCACGCGGCATCATTGAGACGGCGATGAGCCAGAACAAACAGAGGCCGTTCTGGCTTTCCACAGAAGAGACGGTGGAGCTGCTCGATTGTTATGGTATTCGTACTGTCGGGACAGCGGTCGCCGGGAGTGCCAGTGAAGCAGCCGCTTTGGCGGCACGGACAGGCTTTCCGGTGGTGGTGAAACTGAACTCGTCCACCATCACGCACAAGACCGATGTCGGCGGCGTGGTGCTGGACCTCAATTCAAAAGATGAGGTGAAAGAGGCCTTCAACGCCATTAAGAAAAAGCTGGCGGACATGGGGCGTGAATCTGAGATGGAAGGTGTTACCATCCAGCGCATGGTATCAGGTGGTGTTGAAATCATTGCCGGTGTGACGCAGGACCCGACGTTCGGGCCGCTCATCATGTTTGGTCTGGGCGGCGTACAGGCCGAACTGCTGAAGGATATCGTTCTCCGTCTGCACCCGCTTACCGAGATGGACGCCAGCGAAATGGTCAGTTCAATCAAGATGGCCCGGCTGTTTGAGGGTTTCAGAGGAGCACCCCCCAGCGATATTCCGACAGTGCAGGATTTACTGCTCAGGCTATCGGCCATGGTTGAGGATATTCCCCAGATTGCGGAGTTGGACTTCAACCCCGTGAAAGTAATGGCGCTGGGGGAAGGGTACAGGGTGGTGGATGCCAGAATCAGCCTGAAATAACCGGCACTGCTTCATCCGGCGCTTTGTTAGCTAAAAATAACAATCGATAGAAAGGGATAAAAATGGTTGGACGGCTGGTACTGACGGCGCTGCTTGCAATAATGATAACC
>CAYZOI010000030.1:11954-14852 GCA_964480145.1 uncultured Dehalococcoidaceae bacterium
AGAAGCGGACCAGAAATGGGGCTTTCTGCCGGTGGAAAAAGTAGAGGTTAAGGTGAACGAGGAATTCACCATCACCAGGGGATTTGATATGAACTCCGGCTTCATATGGCGGGAAAAGTACGATGAATCAATGCTCGAATTGTTGGAGAATATAGTTGATTCCGAGACCAGGGAAGACGGGACTGTTGTTCTATACCACGTCTTCCGGTTTCAGGCAAAGAAAAAAGGTAATACGCAGGTATTCCTGGCTAAGACCAGGGCCACTCTTGAGGGCCCGATTGTCAGCGAGCAAGTGGTGTACGATGTTTACATAAAGTAACCGGCATTGCCGAGCCGGACATATCACCCCAGCCGGTCTTTGACCAGTTTCACCACGTCCAGCGGGTAGTCCGCCACACCCACGCCTGCCTCTTGCAAAGCACTTATCTTGCTTTTCGTTGTTCCCATATCGCCCTGTACGATGGCTCCAGCATGGCCCATACGTTTTCCTTCCGGCACGCTATGGCCGGCGATGTAAGCCACCACCGGCTTTGTCATCTGGCTGGCAATGAACCCGGCAGCATGTTCTTCCTGTGTACCGCCTACCTCGCCAACGATGATGACTAGGTCTGTTGCCGGGTCGGCATCGAAGAGAGCCAACAGTTCGGGGAGGCTGGTGAACGGCACCGGGTCGGCACCCATGCCAACGGCCGTGCTCTGTCCCAGGCCGGCAGCAGCCAGGTCGCTACAGACCTCATAGGCAAGAGTACCGCTCCGGGAGATGACGCCGATTCGCCCGGGCTGGAACATGTTTCCGGGCATGATGCCCATCTTGGCCTGTCCCGGAGTGATGATTCCCGGACTGGTTGGCCCCAGAAGCCGCACACCGCGGTCTCTGGCGTAATCTTTTATCTCCATGGCATCGTGCACCGGGACGTGCTCGGTAACCACCACGATGAGACTGACGCCGGCGTCTATGGTCTCACGGGCAGCATCCTTGACCGCCGCTGGCGGCACGAAGAAGACCGATGCCTCCGCCCCGCATTCGGCAACGGCTTGAGCGACGCTGTCATATACCGGCACGCCTTCTACCTCCTCGCCTCCCTTCCCCGGAGTCACGCCGCCCACGATATTGGTTCCGTACTCCAGCATCCATTTCGCCTGCGCCCGGCCCACGCGGCCGGTGATGCCCTGCACCAGCACCTTTGTTCCTCGATTTAAGAGTATGCTCATTTTGTTCTTTCCAGTATCCGGAAGAGACGCTCTACACTTTCCTCGGTGGCGGCGTCGGTGAACGCTTCAATCCCAGCCTCCTTCAGCATCTGCCAGATTTCTTTCTGGCGGTTTCCCCGCACCCTGGCTACAATGGGAACATTTGTGGGGTGCTCCTGGAGAAAGCGGACGATTCCCCTGGCCCCTTCGTGGATGGGGTTGATGCCGGCGAGAAGGTTGAGAAAAACGGCTTTGAGGCCTTTTTTCTGCAGTACCAGTTCCATAACACGGTAAAGGAGTTCCTCTGAGATACCACCCCCCGTTTCCAGGAAGTTTGCCGGACGGTATCTGCGCCCGATGATGTCCATCGTCGCCATGCCCAGCCCCGCACCGCTGGAGACGATGCCGACCTCGCCGTCAAGTTCCACGTAGGTTACTCCTATCTGGCGGCCTTTTTTCTCCAGGGGGGTGGCAATGCGGTCCTCAGACGGTATTTGCAGGTCCGAATGGCGAAACAGGCTGGAATCGTCGATTTCCATCCTGGCGTCAAGAGCCAGGTACTCGCCTTTCGCGGTGCATACCAGAGGGTTGATTTCGGCGACGGTGGCGTCATATTTACGGAAAACCTGGTAGAGGCTGTGGAAAATACCGGCGATACGGGCTGATTCTTCGCCCGCAAAACCGGCTTGTTGCGTGATTTCCTCCGCCTTGGACAGACTCAGACCAGCCGAGATGGAAACCTGACGGGAAAACACCATTTCGGGATGGGTTTTGGCTGTCTCCTCGATGGAAACGCCGCCGGCGGTGCTCAAGATGACCACCGGGCAGCCGGCCAGGCCATCTATGGTCACTCCCAGGTAGAGCTCCCGGGCCACCTCCGCCTTTTTCACCACCATCACCCGGTTTACGGGAAATCCTCTGATGGAGGATTTGAGAATCTGCCGGGCGATTTCTTCCGCCTGCTCCGGAGAATCAGCTGCCTGGACTCCACCGGCCAGCCCGCGACCGCCGGTCAGAACCTGGGCTTTGATAACGATGGGCCCCCCGATTTTTTCGGCCGCCTCACGCGCTGCCTGGGGACTGTCGGCGATTATAAAGTCGGGGACCGGTATGCCTTCCTGTCGAAAAAGGTTGCCGGCTTCAAACTCGTACAGTTTCATGTCTGCTTGAAGGAAGTTTACCCTAATCGGAGGCAGGCGTCAAAGAATAACCGCGTTATAAGGGAACGGTAATTAAGAGGAAGATATCTATTTCGGCAATATATTTAATATCCAATAGAGTATAATTCAAAATAATGATAGTAATATTGTTTTTCGTGGTAGCTTTTATCGCAGCAGCAGTAGCCAGTGTTGCTGGTTTCGGTTCGGCAACAATGACTAATCCAATCCTAGCCTGGATAATAGGTTTCAAGGAGGCAATTATTTTAGTTGCCTTTTTCCATGGCTTCAGTAACCTCTTTAAATTAGTAGCGCTGAGACAGATGGTTAATTTGAGGTTGATGCTTCTCTACGGGATACCGACTGTCATAACTGCTATCGTAGGTGCTTACCTTTTAGAAGTTATCGCCCCTAAAGGTATCGGTCTTGGTGTTGGTATCTTTCTTATACTCTTTGCTATATATTCGCTTATTAACCCGTCGAGGACATTGCCGGAGAAGGATTATCTACTAGTAACTGGCGGGTTACTATCTGGCTTCACAGCTGGTCT
>CAYZOI010000031.1:0-14666 GCA_964480145.1 uncultured Dehalococcoidaceae bacterium
CACCATCCAGGTACTCTATATCCGACCCGCAGATAGAGCAGTATATGGTCTTGAGCAGGAGGGTGCCCGGCTGCACAGCTGGCTCTAGCACTTCCTGGATTTCAATTCTTTTTGTATCCTTGCGGATAACAACTGCTTTCATGATACTTCAGGTATACCTGCACTAATTAACTTTACGCGGTCGCCCCCGTTTCTTCCAGCCAATTGCTGCCAATAGGTAGCCGGCCGCCGTATCTTCCCAGCCGGCGGGGCTGATGGAGCGGTCTGGATTAAACAGGTAACGGTTCCGTCTTCCCTCACGTTTCTTGGTTATATATTCTTCCTCAAGCAGGTCCCCAATGATATTATGCGTCGCTCTCTCTGATATTCCGATAATATCTGATAGTTCTCGCGCCGTAATGCGAGATTGCCGCGCAATGTGACTTAGCACTAAAGCATGATTTGTTAAAAACCTGAACTTCGGCATTTTTATCTCACCTAGCTTTCACTCTGAGTAAATACCTCTTTATTTTGAAGGAATAATCATTAATTTAAATTCACGCAAAACAGTGTAATTTCTTTTATAACATATAATTATCAACTTTGCAAGCCATAAATGTTAATAATTCGTTACCCTGCACATTTACAATATGAATTCTTATAGCTTATGTTAAAAATAATAATATTTTTTAACCATTACTTAAGCACTATTCAAAGGTATTGACAAACAGATTATCTCTGAATTATTATTCATGTAGTGGTATTCATATAAACGGTTGCCTGATATTGGATACATGACAACCACGTAAAGTATAATACGTATAATTAAGATTAATTCTTTTCTTGCCGGAAAGGCTGATAAAAACAAATAATAAATCGTTAATCGAGGGAAGCCATGGTTAATAAATTCAAGACAGAGCTGACCAGAGTTTCTGCACAACTATACAGGCTTGTACTTCGAAATGGCGATAAACATTGGCCGGCAAACGTGTTGAACATTTTGGAAACTAAATACCACCTTCGCCCCAAAGAGCTCCTGCGCCTGTGGTATATCAGACGTCGAATGCTCTCCAATGAAGTACGCCAGGATTCTATATTTATTTATGACTGGGCAAAAGCCCATGACCAGAAGATATCTATAAGAAGATTTAATGACCTTTACAAATATCCCGAATTACTGCTCTATAAAGGTTATATTGCCAGTGATGGTGAAGTGAAAATTGAAGAGATAAGTAAGAATTAACCAGTTAGTCCTTGAGTTGCAGAGAAGGGGGATGCCAGCGTCCCCCTTTTTATTTTTTCATCGCTATCAGTCGACCATTCCCCGCGGGTTTAGAATATCATGTTAAGCAACAGGGTGAAAACGTAACCCAATATGCCGCAAATGGGAAAGGTAAGTATCCAGGCGGTTATGATATTGCCGGCAATTCCCCAGCGGACCGCGGAAAATCGTCGCGTGGACCCCACCCCCATCACCGAAGCGCTGACGCAATGGGTGGTGCTGACCGGAATGCCCATATGAGACGCGGTTTCAATCACCGACGCCGCGGCAAGATGGGCAGTGAACCCCTGAACCGGCCGCAGGTTCGTCATCTTCATGCCTATTGTCTTGATAACCCGTCGACCACCCAAAGCGATGCCGAAACTTATCGCTGCCGCGGAGACAACAATCACCCACCACAGGTCTGAATTCAACAACGACAGGCGGTCCCAGATATCGACATCATTGTAGTAAATCGCCAGGGCCATGGTGATTACACCAATGGGCATCTGGCCGTCGTTTTTGCCATGGCTGTAGGCCATGAAGAAAGTGCTCGCATACTGCATCCGGCTGAAAACACGGCGCATCCGGTCGGGCCTGCTTTTCTGAAATATCCAGTACAGGCTAAGCATGACCATAAAGCCACCGGCAAAGCCCAACGAAGGGGCGATAATCACGGCGGATAGTACGCGCTGCATGACGCTCCATACCACCGCGGCATTGCCCGCTACCGCCATCCCGGCCGCCGCCAGGCCGGCAATGAACCCGTGGTGAATGCTGACGGGCAGGCCCAGCCATGTCGCGAACCACCCCCAGACTATTATGGAAATCAGCGCCGCAATAATCGTTTGATAGGAAATTACGTCCTGGATAATGATGCCCTTGCCAATCGTATGCGCCACTGCGGTGCCGGTGGCGGCGCCGGTAAAATTGGCAATTACCGCTATGACCAGTGCTCTCTGTGGGGAGAGGGCTCTGGTGCCAATAGCCGGAGCAATAGCATTGGCCGCATCGTTGAAGCCGTTTACAATCCCGAAACCAACGGCCAGGACAATGACTATGATTAAGAGCTGCAAAGAAGCATCAGGCATGCTTCAGGGCTACCCCTTCAAGGACATTGGCCACGTCCTCACATCTATCGGTTGCGCTCTCCATGTGTTCCAGAATTTCGCGCCATTTTATTACGTCGGCGGTATCACTGCAGTTATCAAAGAGCTCAGCCATGGCGCTTCGAAAGACTGTATCGGCCGCGTTTTCAAGTCGGTTAATCTCTATGCAGTGCTCCAGCACCTGTTTCAATTTGGGCTGATTGCGCAATTGTTTTAAGGCTATTTCCACTTCTTTGGCTGCGGTCACTATGATACCGGCCAGTTCTTTGGCTCCTTCTTTAGGAGTATCTATTTTGTAAATAAGCATCGCCACTGCGGCAGCGTGTATCAGGTCCACAATGTCGTCGAGAGAATGGGCAAGGAGCGCCATATCTTCCTGATCAAACGGCGTGACAAAAGTACGATGCAAAAGCGCGATAATCTTGTGCGTGACATTGTCACCTATATGCTCATATTCGTCTATCTGCTCAACCTTTTGCTCAATATTTTCCCAGCTATCGACCATGTCCTTCATCAACTCGGCGGTCTTGACCATATTTTCCGCACTTTCCTCATAAAGCTCAAAAAATATTTTACCCCTGGGCATGAACGAAAATTTAACCAATATACCTGCTCCTGCATTGAATATTACGGAAATAAAAAAAGCTCTCACCGAGCTTTAATTGGAGGGCGTTAGAAGTAATTAAACAAAGGTCGAGAAATGTTTCTCTCATAGCCTCTTAATACGTATGTTATCCAAACCAGGCCATTGCTGTCAAGTGGAAAATTATACGCATACGAACGGAATTAACCACAACCTGAAAATAATCGGCTTATATTTTCACCTCTGAAAATCTCTTCTCAGTAAAATGCTTGAAATAATTATCCGTCCTCCAGTTAATGTATACAATATATCGACATCCAGAGGCAATCAAGGCAGACCTATTGACAAATTATGCCATTATTGTATACAATTACCGCGAAATGGCTGTGAATGGTCGAACCGCAAGCAGAGATGTCCCCGCTCGGAAAAAGGTTTACGAGAAACTGAAGACGGCGATTCTTTCCGGCCACCTCAGCCCGAAGGAAAGGTTGGCCGAAGAGCACCTTGCCGAAACGCTGGGAGTGAGTCGTACTCCAGTGAGAGAAGCTCTATATAAACTTGAAGCCGAAGGCCTGATTCGCCCCCTGGAAACGAGGGGTTTCGTTGTCTCCGGAGATTCAAGGGAGGAGATGGAAGAGCTGTTTGAAATCCGAGCCATTTTGGAAGGATATGCACTCAGCATCATCTCGGAAAGAATAAGTGAAGAGAGCCTGCACCAGCTAAGCAATTTTATTGATAAGGCACAGGCAGCGCTGGAAGCAGGCCGGATGGGTGATGTCTTCAAATGGAACACCCGCTTTCATGACCACCTGCATGAGCTTGTATCGAATACGTCACGCCTCTACCGGCTGATTGTTGATATGAGAAAACAGGTGCTGCGGCACCGCAAAGTAACCCTGCAATCCATTGAAGGTGCGCAGAGAACGCTTGATGGTCACCAGAAGATACTGCTGGCTTTGCGATTGAAAGACCCAGAACTATGTGAGAAAATGATGCGTACACACATCAAGCTGGCCAAGGAAGATGCCCTGATAACCCTTTTGAAAGCATAAAGAATAATACACGAGGAGGTCCGGTCTTGGAAAAGCATATTGAAGTACACATGGAAAAATGCACCGGCTGCAAGCTGTGTGAACTGGCCTGCTCTGCAGTAAAAACGGGCACTTTCAATCCCAGAGATTCAAGAATCAAGGTATGCCTGGTGGGAATCCCTGAGATTCCAGTGCCCCTAATCCTCGATAACTGCGATTACTGTTTTGGCAATCCGGCCTGTATCCAGTTCTGCCTGCCCAAGGCAATCGAGTGGCAGGAAATGGAAACCAAGCCGGAACGACCAAAGGTATCGGAAGCCAAGAAAATTGCCGAGGAATGGCTGGAATCGGTGAGCAAGTAGGAGACAGGAATTGGCCCGGGTGAAGGTGAAAAGTTTCTCCGTGATTAGAGACGTGCTGGGTTCGGAGGTCATTGAAATAGACATCAATGAACCGGAGACGGTGGGCGGGCTTTTCGAAAAACTGCTGCGCCGGTACGGACAGCCTTTCAAAGAGAAAATCTGGGACCCGGAGACCGGTCAAATAGCCCCTTTCCTCATGAAACTGAACGAAACGATTATCAGGTCCACATCTGATATGGATTATAAAATTCACAACGGCGATGAAGTCGCCATTATCTTTCCTATAGGAGGAGGTTAATCATGGCAAAGAACTTTCCTTACGGCGGATACATCGGGCAGCTACTACGAGTCAATCTCAGCAATAAAGGCATCACCAAGGAAAACCTCAGGGAGGACTGGGCAAGGGACTTCGTTGGTGGCGTCGGCTTAACCGCCCGAATCCTGTACGAAGAGATTCCGCCCAAAATCGACCCGCTGGGGCCGGAGAATAAGCTGGTCATGATGACCGGTCCGGTTAACGGCACGATGATACCGGCAGCCTCGCGCTCCTCGTTCTGTGCCAAGTCACCGTACACCAAATCGTTTTTCCACAGTATCTTCGGCGGCTTTCTGGGGCCGGAGCTCAAGTTCGCCGGCTACGATGGCCTGATAATTGAAGGAAAGGCGGACAAACCCGCCTATATCTGGATTGACGATGGCAAAGTCGAAATCAGAGATGCCAGTCACCTCTGGGGTAAAGACCCGTTCACGGCGCAGGATATGCTACGTGGTGAGATTGGTGATGAGGAAATACACATCGCCACCATCGGGCTGGCCGGTGAGGAAAAAGCGCCCTACGCCATGATTCTCTGCGATATCCGGGCGGCCGGTCGCGGCGGCATGGGGGCGGTGATGGGTTCAAAAAACCTCAAAGCAATCGCCGTCAGAGGCACCGGCGGCGTCACGGTGCCCAACATGCTCCGCGTCTATAACACCTCCGTCAGAATCGATGAGCTCTTTGCTACCAACCCGGGGGTACAGGGTCTCTCCGGATACGGCACACCACGCAATGTTGCCGCCATGAACGAAGGCGGCATTCTGCCAACCCGAAACTGGCAGACTGAGACTTTCAAGGGAATGAAAAATATCACCGGTGAGGTGATGAGAGAGCAGGTGGTCAAGGGCCACCGTGCCTGTTTCGCCTGCTCCATTAACTGCACCAAGTACAGCGTGGTGCCCAAGGGCCCGTACAAATCGGTCATCAATGGTGCCGATTACGAAACGATTTACGCTTTTGGCAGCGTTTGCGAGGTAGACAACATCGAGGTGCTCTGCAAGGCAGACGAGCTCTGCGACTACTACGGAATCGACCTGATTTCCACGGGGCTGTGTATTGGCTGGGCTATGGAATGCTACGAGAAAGGAATTTTCACCAAAAAAGACACCGATGGCATCGATTTACGATTCGGCAACGCCGACGGCATGCTCGAGATGATCGAAAAGATAGGTAAACGGGAGGGGTTAGGAGAATTACTGGCTAAAGGCACCAGAGATGCCTCGAAGATTATCGGTAGAGGCACCGAACAGTTCGCTATCCAGAACAAGGGTCTGGAGTGGCCGGGTCATACCTGTCGCCCCTTTCCCGCCGCCGCTGTTGGCTACGCTACCGGTCCAAGAGGCGGCAGCCATCATGATATTCGACCCACCGCCGAGAAGAGCGGGCTGGTCGACCGCAAAATACTGGAAGGAAAGGGAGGCGTGGCCGCCGAAATCAACCACTGGCTTATCCTCGGCGACTCCATGCTGATATGCCATCTGGGTGAACCCGTCTGGGGGCCGCTCAGAATCAGCAATAGCATGATAAATGCCCTGAACGCGGTAACGGGATGGGAACTCGACTACGAAGGGGCCAGGGAGCTTGCGGAACGTGAATGGAACATGATACGCTGCTTTTCCGCCAGAGAAGGGTTCACCCGCGAGGATGACCGGCTTCCAGCCCGGTTTATGGAAGAGCCGGTGCCGGAAGGGCCGATGCAGGGCAGCTACATCCCCAAGGAGACCCTCGAGCGATTGAAAGATGATTACTTCACCTACCGAGGTTGGGATTTGAAGACCGGCAATCCAACCAGGAAGAAGCTGAGCGAGCTGGGGCTGGACTTTGCCATAGACGATATCTGTTGAAGCAGGCAGCCGTTTACTCTGAGAGCACAGTTCTTATAATTCCCAGGAACTCTCTCTCGGGGTTCTTTTCCCGGGATAAAGGCTCGTATTTCAGCTCGCTGCTAAAACCTTACAGTAACCCCAGGCCCTGCAAAGCGTCCTTCACCCGTTTTTCGGTTTCCGGCGGCACTGGCGTGAAAGGCAAACGAGGGTAACCGGCATCAATCCCACGCAGTTTCAGAATCGCGTGGCAGGTGGGCACAGTAGGCCCATATTTGGTAATCTGTCTTACGACCAGAACCTCTTCCTGGATTTGCATTAATTTCTCCCTGGCGCCGTCCAGATACGCTTCATACAGCTTCCGAATCAGGTCGGGGTAAACATTCCCCAGTCCGGTAACCGCCGCTTTGGCACCGGCATCAAAGGCTGCCACAAGTATTGCTTCGGTACCGATAATCAAGTTCAGTTTGGGAAATTCTTTCAACGCGAGCTGTGAGTGGTAGTAATTGACAACATCAAAGCTGCTATCCTTAACCCCACCTAACCCTTCCCTGGCAAGGCGGACTAGGAGGTTTGGGGATACGGAGTTGCCCGAGTACGTCGGGTTATTATACAGGAAAACTGGTATATCAACCGCGTTTATCAATTGCTGGAAGTGAACGAAAATATCGTCTTCACTGTAGCTGTTGTAGTAAGGGGTAATGGCGCCCACTGCCTTGGCTCCAATGCTTTCGGCATGGCGGGCCAATTCAACGGTGTTTTTAGTATCCGCTGTTCCCACATGAACGATTACCGGGACCCGCCCTTTAGCCTGGTCAACAATGATTTCAGCCGCTTTCTTGCGTTCCGCGATTGACATCATCGGCCCGCTACCATAAGTCCCCAACGGGAATAACCCATGGACATGAGGAACGATAAAATCCACTATTTTTCGTGTACCCTCTTCGTAAATCTCACCTTCTTTGGTGAACGCGGTCATCATCGGCGGTATAATGCCTTTAAAATCAGATGCTTCCATATCTAGTCCTCCTTAGTCTTTTTACATCAGCGAGAGATGCTGCTTTCTCCAGTTAAAAATGCCTGTAGTTCTTGAGGGCCGGGTAAAGCCTGGTAGGGCCCTGAAGCCATCAGGCAAAAAGCACCCAGAGCATTCCCCCAACGAGCGCATTGCTCCAGGGGTTGCTCCTTTAATAAACCGGCAACGAATCCGGCACCAAAACAGTCCCCCGCCCCCATGCTGCTAATTGGATTTCTCACCGCAAAACCGGCGATATTCGTTGCTTTGTCATCACCACATGCTAGAACGGCGCCTTTCGCTCCAGTCTTGATCACCAGATTGCTTATCCCCATTGCATGGGCTTTGTCTATTGCCGCCGATAATTCCGTACAGTCCATCAGCAGCTTTAGCTCATTCTCGCCAGGCAGAACATAGGAACTTTTTTGCATCAACGGGATAAGAATGGAACGAGCGGTGGTGATATCACATAATCGCAAACGCAAGTTAGGGTCAAACACGATTGTTTGCCCATTTTCAATCGCAATCTGAAACATTTTCTCCGTTGCCTGACAGGCAGATTCGCTCAATATCGGAGTGATTCCAGTAAGGTAGACAATTTTAGCCTGCTTAATATAGTCCGGGTCAATATCAACCGGGGATATCCGGCTTGCCGCAGATGACTGCCGGTAAAAGTAACAGTTAAATTCACCGTACGCCCGTTTTTCAACGAAAAAAACGCCTGTTTGAGCATCGGGGTCAAAGATAACCCTGGAGACGTCAATGCCTTCCCCTTTAATCGTCCTGAAAACTTCTTTCCCGAATTCATCATCACCCAACCGGGAAAACCAGCCACATTTAAAACCAAGGCGGGCCAGCCCAATGGCGAAGTTATCCTCGGCACCACCCACCCACTTCTGGAAAGAATTTATTTCTCGCAAAGGACCGTAATCCTGCGCTTCGAAGGCAATCATTGATTCACCCATAGTGATTACATCTATGGCGCTCATTTACCCGCTTCCCCCTCTAATAAGTCGGGAGTAAAGTTACACGGCCTGATACTGTTACGATGGAATTCAACAAATTCCCGCATAATTATGCTAGCCCACTTCTGGTATGTCAAGTATCGGACTATCATACCCAATTCGTGCCAGGCTCTATCCGGCATTTTGGGTTCACCATGAGTTTTTTATCGTTGTGCTATCATGAGGAGCCATAAAAATAGCACCCGGATATTAATAAAAGCTCGGTGCGGTTTCGTGCCGAGCTACTCTTTCAACTTACGATACGGAGCGGGAAAATTAACCGTCTTCTACTCCCAGGTCTTTTAGGTAATCAATCGTGTTCTGAATGGTGACTATCTTTTCCGCGTCCTCATCCGGTATCTCAATCTTCTTCTCTGGAGTGCTGAATGTTTCTTCCAGTGACATTATCAGCTCTACCAGGTCCAGAGAATCGGCCCCCAGGTCTTCAACGAAGCTCGCGGCAGGTTTTACGTTCTCTTCTTCCACACCAAGTTGCTCCACAACTATGGGTTTTATTCGCTCAAAAATTGTCGCCACGTTTTTGCCCCCTTTCCGGAAACCTTCTATCTTTTCGCCAGCGCACTGACTGAACCCAGCACACCATTAACAAACTTTGATGAACTTTCGCCGCCGAATTTTTTGGCCAGCTCAACGGCTTCATTGATGGCTACCTTAACGGTTACTATATTATCAAATAAAATTTCAGAGATTGCAAGTCGGAGAATATTCCGGTCAATAACCGATAGCTGCTCTACGGGCCAGGTCGGCGCAAACTGCTGAATATTCTGGTCAATCTCCCCCCGGTGCTGCAGTACCTGGCTCACCAGCTGCCGGACAAAGGCATTATTATCCTCGGATAGATTCCCCTCGACCAACAGCCGGCGCAATACCTCATCCGCCTCGTGCCGCGTGGTATCCACCTCATAAAGTGCCTGCAGGGCAATGGCTCTCGCTTTCCTTCTTGGCCCGGTCATTGATTGCTCCCGAATTCAAGCAAATATTATAGCATGTATATCCGTATATTCTCCACCTTGACACTGGCAGTCGATACTTGCTACACTTCCCTTGTTCCCTTCACGTTATCATTGATTTTAACTGGCTCAGCAGGTCACTCCGGTGAAAAACGTTGGTATATTCTATCACCCTTTAAATGAAGCCACCCAGACCAAGGCGAAACAGTTGCAGGATTTCCTCGTCTCTCGCGGCATCACTGTCTGGCTCGGCTCTGCCTGGGAAGGCGAAACCGCCAGGGCACAGCTGGACAATACGGACCTGGTTTTGAGCATTGGCGGCGATGGTACCATTCTGCGCTCGGCACAGGCCGTGGTCCCGCGAATGATTCCGATAATCGGTATAAACCTGGGCAAACTCGGGTTCATGACCGAACTCAGCGCTGATGAGGCTATCGACAGGTTGCCTGCCCTGTTTTCTGGGGAAGGCTGGACCGATGAAAGGACCATGCTTCAGGCCGAGCTTGCCGCTGATGGCGAAAAGGCAGACACCTATCACGCCCTGAACGATGTGGTGGTGGCGAGAGGCGCCATTGCCCGCCTGGTTCGGATATCAGCCAGCATCGACGGGAAGCACCTTACCGACTACAAAGCCGACGGAGTTATCGCAGCGACGGCCACGGGCAGCACCGGTTACTCTCTGGCCGCCGGGGGACCCATTCTGCACCCACAGTCAAAAGATTTCCTGCTGGTACCCATTACGCCCCACCTCAGCCCTGCCTATGCACTCGTATTGCCGGCAGAAACACCCGTTCAGCTAACGATAACGACACCATACCAGGCCACGCTCAGTATTGATGGACATATCAATATGCCCCTTTCCAACGGGGCGTCTATCACGGTAAAACAAAGCCCGCACCGGACACGGTTCCTGCGCATCCACCCTGAAGATGCTTTCTATCGCTCACTGGAGCAAAAACTGAAAACCCAAAAAAGTTAATCCTCTTCCTGCTTACTATCCCCTTTGATGAAAAGCGCCACACAGCACTTGCTGATGTAGGCGCTTTCTCTTTTCCAGACACCGCGGACCGCAAACTGGCCTCAATTCTAGGCAAGGAGGCTATCAATGAAAAATAGCCAGTTCGATACCGGTTTAGTACAGTCAGCCCTATTTTGATCGCGCTTTTAAGTCTAGCCAGTGTCTTTCTGTTCAGCACCACGGGTTTTCTCTAGAGCTGCCTTTGCTCCATACGTTAAGAAGCGGTCTGCGGAACCAACAGTATTAAATATGAAACCCTTCTCTATAGCCCATTCTATATTCTCATATACGGCAAATAAACCGGCTGGTTTTTGATGCCGTTTGGCTGCGTCTAATACTTGGTCAAAGGCTGCTAAGTATCGAGGCTCATCCCATTTCATGGGTATACCGAATCCCATGCTAACTGATAGATCGGCGGGACCGACGTAGCATGCGTCTATTCCGGGTACCGACAGTATCTCGTCTATGTTATTAACCGCCTTCTCGGTCTCAATCTGAACCGCTACAAGAATCTCCTCGTTAGCTGTCTTAAAGTAATCGGGGTCAAACATCCCCGCTCGCCTGGGTCCAAAACCCCTAATCCCTTCAGGAGGGTATTTGCAGTATTGCACCGCCTTTTCCGCTTCCTCTTTGGAATTGACCCATGGGATAAGGACACCGTAGGCGCCGATATCTAGAACACGTTTAATTATCACGGGTTCGTTCCACTCAGGCCTAACCATGGGGATACAGTTGCTTCCATTCATAGCTTGCATCAACTGTTGCAGGCTTTCCAGACCCATGGGTGAATGTTCAGCGTCAAGTAGAAGCCAGTCAAATCCAACTCTTGAAATTATTTCGGCTACATCTGGGTGACCGATCTGGATAAAAGTCCCAATAACAGCCTCGCCATTCTTCAATTTCTCTTTTAGAGGGTTCTTCAACGCTTGTGCCTCCTTATTGTAATAATTGAGCTATAGAAGTTCTTTCTATCAAGCTTGGTCTCTCTGCTGTCTTACAACAGTAATTTTACGTTCAAATTGAAACCACTACATCAACGGATTAGCGAACAAGCTACTACCTCGAATAAGAGAATCTGGGCGGCCGTAGCTGGTGCCAGACCTCATCGCACACTTTCAATTCTTCTTCAGTCAGAGTTATCTCAACTGCGCCAATGTTTTCCTCCAGCTGTTTTATGGAGTTAGCACCGCAGATGATAGAGGTGATGGCCGGGTTATTCAATACCCAGGCAAGGGAAAACCGGGGCATACTGTGGCCATGCTTCTCGGCAATTTCCTTGAAGCGGGCAATCGCCTCAAAGTTGCCGGGTAACCAGTAGCGGTCGGTGTAAGATTTTCCCTGGCGCTTGTTGCCGAACCTAGTGTCCTCAGGCGGCAGCCGGTTCGGGTCATGCTTCCCGCTGAGCAAACCGCCCGCCATCGGATTGTAAACACACATGCCCACTCCTTCACTATTGCAGAGCGGCAGCAGCTCATCCTCAATACCCCGGGTTATCAAATTGTACGGTGGTTGAATGCAGTCAAAACGGGCCAGGTTATTGCTATCGCTTACCCATAACGCTTTGCCGAGCTGCCAAGCGGGGTAGTTAGAGCACCCGACATAGCGTACTTTTCCCTGATGAATTAAATCATCCAGCGCACGCAACGTCTCCTCAATGGGCGTGGTGTTATCCGGCATGTGAGTATAGTAGATATCAACGTAATCCGTTCCCAAGCGACGCAAGCTGCCCTCTATTGCATCCATAATATGTTTGCGCGACAGTCCAGTGTCATTGATATCCGGCCCGGATTTCCAGGTACCTACCTTGGTGGCCAGCACTACCGATTGCCTTACCCCTTTAAGCGCCTTGCCAACGATTTCTTCCGTCCGGCCGTCAACGTACATATCGGCAGTATCAATGAAATTGATTCCGGCATCAATCGTCCACCTGATAAGTTTTGCTGACTCTACCTCATCTATCTGATTGCCAAATGTCATTGTCCCCAGACAGATTTCAGAAACTTTCAGGCCCGTCTTACCCAGCTTCCGGTACTTCATGACTTATCTCTCCCTTTGCTTTGTCATTAACCAGTTTTTCATTTTAACATCGTCTGCGTGTTATGTAGCAAATCTAAATATCTGAGGGTCGCTAAAGGCGCGGCGAAGTATTCTTGGCCAGGTCAGGAATTGTACTATTTGGAAACCGATGTATTTGAATTTCAAGAAGCTGGAGATTTGAAGTCCCCAGCCTCTTGAAATTCGATTTAGAATGGGCGGAAAGTCTTAACTTTATTCCCTCTTATCGTTTAACTCCGGAAACATTTCACGCCGTATCTCTTCATCAACATCTTCCGGATCAATCCAGGATAGGCCACCCTTCGCCAGATCTGCCCATTTCTCTGCCATTTCGCCTCGTGGGCCGATTGACCTATCAAGCACACAATCAACAATGACCGGTTTATTCTGAGCGTGGGCCATCTCGAAAGCCTGAGCATGAGCCTTGGCAATTTCTCCCGGGTCCTCCACACGGATGCCGATGCCACCAAAACATTCCGCAAATTTGGCGAAGTCGGATGCATGCATGAAGGTAGCGGTAAGGTCTTGTTGTTCCCCGACAAGCTTCCACGCTTTACGGTACAGAGGGCCACTGCGCGGGTGCCAGACATGGTTGTTGTTTACCTGATAAACGACAGGTATCTGGCATCTGACCGCGGTTTCGAAGTCCATAGCTCCGACGCCCATACCGGCGTCACCCATGATTACCAGCACCTGTTTTCCGGGTCTGGCGATCTGGGCACCAATGCCCATACCGATACCGTGGCCGAAACCTGTATGTGTGGATGATTCAAGGAGTGTGGCGGCTTTCCGGCAGGTATACCTTGTCGTAACGTAAGTACTGGCGCTACGCGCATCGAGAATGATAGTAGCATCATCTTCCAGGACGGAGAGCGACTCCTGAGCAACCCGGGCGGGATGGAGAGGCTTCATATTCTTACCCGGTGCCGCCTCAGCTATCAGCTCTTTATCATCCTGTGCCTTTAGGTCGGCAAGTTTCTGGAGCCATTCTGTTTTTTTCGGCACCCCTTTCGGATACAGCTGTTTAACACAGTCAATCATCTGCTGGAGAACCATCTTTGAATCACCGATTACAATCTGTTCACTGGGTGGCGAAGGATTGACTAGAGCCATGGACGGTTGAATCTGGATAAGCCTGCGGCCGATTGCCCAGGCGCCCCAGCCTTCAAGTACGCTGCCCATAGCCAAGCCGATAGTCATGGCGACATCAGACGTCCTTAGAATAGCCCTTCTCGCCGCACTCTTAAAAGCCAAGGGATGGTCTTCGGGGACGGCACCCCGTCCGAGACGGCGGGTAATCACCGGGATGTTGACCAGCTCAACAAACTCTAGAAGTTCATCTTCGGCATGAGAGTACCAGATGTCCTGGCCGGCGGCAATTGCCGGCCTTTCGGCACTTAGCAGCGTTTTTACGGCTCTCTCAATCGCAGCCGGATTCCCTTGAGGAGGCAGCGGCCACTCATAAGCGTCGGGGACATAGTGTCCTTGCTGGGCAAGGGTAGTCCTCGCATGCAGAACATCCGATGGGATTTCAAGGACGATGGGTCCCTGGGGATAGCTCATGGCATCGCAAACCGCCTTTTTGGTCCAGTAGGCAACCTGTGTCGGGTCCACAATGCGCTTTGTCCACTTGGTAATGCTGTTACATAGCTGGTCGGCCCAGGATTCATGAATGTCAAGGTGACCGTCCTGTCTCCTAGATACCTGCCCGGTGAAATGAACATTGGGAGTCCTTGAATAGTAGCAGTGAGCAATACCGCTTATCTGGTTTGTCAGACCGGGCCCGGCGGTAGAAAAAGAAATGCCAACCTTTCTTGAAGCCTTGGCATAGCCATCAGCACAGTAAGAACTTGCCTGCTCATGGCGTACATGGACGAGTTCAATACCCTCCAGGCCGCAGCCGACTACAAACGCGTTTATGTGACCGCCGTGGAGTCCAAAAATATACTCAACACCCTCTTCTTTTAACACCCTCCCAATGTGCTTACCACTCTGTACTGCTTTGTCTTGTTCCATACGAGCCTCCCTTATTATTTATTTTTTATTAAATGAATTCGGATATCCAGCCCGACTTTTTTCATTTCCTTGATCTTTGATTCTTCGGCATGAACAAATTGTCGAGGTTCATAGCTATGTCGA
>CAYZOI010000032.1:0-13951 GCA_964480145.1 uncultured Dehalococcoidaceae bacterium
CGGGATTCGAACCCACGGCCCGCTGCTTAGAAGGCAGCCGCTCTGTCCAGCTGAGCTACAGGGACGCTTTATTCCTATCCAAATGTAGCACGAAAGGGAAAAAAGGGTCAAGATTCGCATGCCGGCTTATCGTTCTTGACAATAGCTTCCAGGCATTGTTAGTATGAGATAACTAAAGCTATTGACACGAACGGCGAATGATGACTCGATTGCTTGACCGGGTTGACGGTCCTGCCGACTTAAAGAAGCTGAGCAAGCGTGAACTAAAACAGCTTGCCAGTGAGCTCAGGGAGCAGCTGGTCGACACTATTAGCATTACTGGTGGCCATCTTGCTTCCAACCTGGGCGTGGTTGAGCTCACCATAGCTTTGCATCGCGTCTTTGATAGCCCGAAAGATAAGATTATCTGGGATGTTGGTCATCAAAGCTACGTTCATAAACTGCTAACGGGAAGAAAAGAACGTTTTGCTTCGCTGCGTCAGTACGGCGGCCTTTCCGGTTTTGCCAGCCCTGAAGAGAGCCCGCACGACCCGTTTGGCACCGGTCATGCCAGCACGTCGATTTCGGCGGCGCTGGGGATGGCTATCGCCCGTGACCTTCGAGGTGATGATTACAATGTAGTCGCGGTCATTGGTGATGGAGCCATAACCGGGGGCATGGCTCTTGAGGCGCTCAATCATGCCGGACATCTGGGCTCAAATCTGGTCGTGATTCTCAATGATAACGGCATGTCGATTTCCCCTACGGTAGGCAGTCTGGCAAGGCTACTCGGCAAAGTACGTTTTGACCCGCGCTATCGCTGGGCCAAGGAAAAGGGGAGAAAGATACTTGAAGCCCTGCCCCTCGGGGACATGGTATGGGAGGTAGGCCGGCAGGCCAGAGGCAGGTTCAAAGGGCTGCTGTTGCCGACCATGGTCTGGGAAGAACTGGGCTTTACCTATATCGGGCCTATAGATGGACATGATACGGCAGAAATTGAACGCGCGTTACTCCAGGCCAGGGAATACCATATGAAACCAACGTTTCTTCACGTCCTAACCACCAAGGGTAAAGGCTACCGTCCCGCCGAAGATAACGCGGTTTACTTTCACGGTGTGCCTGCCCCGCGCGTCTGTAATCAGAATATCCCCACGTACAGCGAGGTATTTGCGCAGACGGTACTTCGGCTGACCCGCGATGACCCCAGAGTAGTGACCATAACACCGGCCATGCCGGAAGGTAACTGCCTGAGCATTGTCGCTGCCGAATTCCCGCAACGTGTCTATGATGTCGGCATCTGCGAACAGCACGCAGTTACCTTTGCCGCCGGACTGGCCGCTCAGGGCTTTGTCCCGATTGTTGCCATTTATTCCACTTTCCTGCAACGAGCCTTTGACCAGATAATACATGATGTTTGCCTTCAGGAACTGCCGGTCGTTTTCGCGATAGACCGTGGCGGTATCGTCGGGGACGATGGCAAAACGCACCAGGGAACATTTGACCTCTCTTATCTGACGCTTATTCCCAATTTGAATGTCGCTGCTCCGAGAGATGAAAATGAGTTGCAGCACCTGCTCTATACTGCGGTGAACTCAGGCCAGGCTATGGCAATACGCTATCCCCGCGGCTCCGGGCTGGGAGTTCCGCTGGACAGTATTTTACATAATATACAAACTGGTAAGTGGGAAGTTATGCGTGAAGGAAGCGATGTCGCCATCCTTGCCGTCGGTGTTACCGTGGCACCGGCTCTTGAGGCAGCGTATGAACTGGCGGCAAATGGGATAAAGGCAGCGGTGGTCAACGCGCGCTACGTCAAGCCGCTAGACGTTGAATTGATTACCAGTCTGGTGCGTCATATCCCGCGTCTGGTTACCGTTGAGGAAAATACACTGGGCGGTGGCTTCGGCAGCAGCGTGGCCAGATTATTGCAGGATTTGGGCATTGATGACATACCGATAAAAATCATTGGCATTCCGGACGAGTATGTCGAGCAGGGGACTCAGGCTGCTATTCGTGCCAGGTATGGCCTGGATGCCAAAGGAATAACCCGGCAAGTTTTATCTATGTTTCCCGGCTACCAGGCGGGCAAGCGTTCCGCCAGGGCAAGCAAAATAAAGCCCGCAAGCTAATCGGGTCTGTGGTGAAGACGTGGTGGCGGAAGCATGACGGTGTAATTCCCGAACAAATATCGATACTTTTCTCTCAAGTGTAACTGATGAACAAAGTTACGGTGAAGGATATAGAGGTAAAAGGCAAGCGCGTGCTGGTTCGTGTTGACTTTAACGTGCCCCTGGATGAAAAACCAGGGGATATAGCGGACGATAACCGTATTCGTGCCGTCTTGCCGACGATTAAATATCTTAAAGACCGTGGCGCAAAGGTGATATTGATGTCTCACCTGGGTCGCCCCGGGGGAAAAGTGGTTGAAAACCTGAGATTGAATACGGTTGCCGGGCGCCTCTCTCAAATCCTCAGGCAGCCGGTCGCCATGGCCCCGGATTGCATCGGCGCTGACGTGGAGAATATGGCGGTCGCGATGAACACCGGTGATGTTCTCATGTTGGAGAACCTTCGCTTTCACAGGGAAGAGGAGGCGGGAGACGTGCCCTTTGCACAGGCCCTAGCCCGTCTGGGTGATGTCTTCGTCAATGACGCTTTTGGCGCGGCGCATCGGGCGCACGCCTCGGTATCGGTCATCGCAGAGTACCTGCCGGCGGCGGCTGGTTTTCTGATGGAAAAAGAGGTGGCAAACCTGACTAAAATGCTGGAAAATCCGGCGCGGCCATTCGCGGCTCTGCTCGGCGGAGCCAAGATAAGCGATAAGGTGAGCATGCTGGAAAACATAATGGATAAGGTGGACTATATCATGGTTGGGGGTGGCATGGCGGCGACTTTCCTGAAGGCGGAATCATATGAAGTGGGGCAGTCTCTGGTCGAGACAGATATGCTGGACACTGCCAACCGCTTAATGGAACTGGCACAGAGGAAGAAAGTCAATTTAATGCTGCCGGTGGACTTTGTGGTTGCCGATGAAGTAAGCAACGGGGCGAGAACGGAAATTGTCCCGACGACAAAGATACCCGGGGAAAAGCGAATCGTGGACATAGGGCCGCAGACAATAGACAATTTCAGTCGAGAGTTGCGGAAATGTAAAACAATTTTCTGGAACGGCCCCATGGGGATATTCGAAATCCCCGAGTTTGCCGCAGGCACTCAGGAGCTGGCGAAACTGCTGGCCGGGCTTGAGGCGATGACGGTCATCGGTGGGGGCTCCACTGCCGAGGCGGTCGGCGATATGGACCTGGCGGAGAAAATGACTTTTGTTTCCACTGGAGGCGGGGCTTCTCTGGAGTTCCTGAGCGGAGATGAATTGCCGGGTGTGGCGGCACTGCCGGACAAAGAATAGCCGGTATAAGCTGATTTAGGAGAAGATAATGCGTACACCATTAATTGCTGGCAACTGGAAGATGAATACCACCGTGGATGAAGCTCTGGAACTGGTCAGGGCAATGAAGGACGAACTGGAGAAAATTGCCAGCGTGGAAAAAATAGTCTGTCCACCTTTTGTTTCGCTGGCGCCGGTAAAGGAACTGCTCGCCGGCAGCACTATCAAACTGGGTGCGCAGAATCTGTTCTTTGCCGAAAAAGGTGCCTATACCGGCGAGGTTTCACCTTTAATGGTGGCCGACCTCTGTGAGTATGTTATTATCGGACACTCGGAGCGGAGGCAGTATTTCCATGAGACCGGAGACATGGTCAATAAGAAAATCGTGGCGGCGTTGCAGGCAGATATCATACCGATTCTGTGTGTCGGCGAGAGCCTGGAAGAAAATGAGGCAGGAAAAACTGACGTAGTGGTTGCGGGGCAGTTGAGGGCAGCCCTGGCTGGGGTAGAAAACCTCAACGGTCTGGTCATTGCCTATGAGCCGGTCTGGGCTATAGGGACCGGGAAATCAGCTACCGGTGAACAGGCCGGTGAGACGATTGCGTTTATCCGTCAAAATATTGCCAGTGCATACGGGGAAAAGACCGCTCAGGAAATGCGCATACTGTACGGCGGCAGTGTTAACTCGGCCAACGCCGCCGAATTCATGCAGCAGCCCGAAATAGACGGGGCACTGGTCGGCGGGGCGAGCCTTAAAGCCAGCGAGTTTATAAGCATCGTCAATCAGACAGCTACAAGTAAAAACAGGAAATGAAATCTTTAGCAGCGATAGTCGGCCCGACCGGCATTGGTAAAAGCCGACTGGCCATTCATCTAGCCGGAAAATTCGATGGCGAAATCGTCAGCGCCGATAGTCGTCAGGTTTACCGACATATGGATATCGGCACCGCCAAGCCCGACCCGGAAGACCGGGCGTATATCCGGCACCATCTGATTGACATTGTCGACCCGAATCAGGATTTCAGCCTGGCGCAATATCAGGCGCTGGCATTCGACGCCATACGGGAAATTCACGGTCGAGATAAATTACCTGTTTTGGTCGGTGGCAGCGGTCTGTACGTACGGGCGATACTGGAAGGATGGCAGCTGCCGGAGGCGAAACCGGACTCTGGGCTGAGACGTCGCCTGGAGAAAAAGGCCGTTGACGTTGGGTACCAGGGTCTATATGAAGAGTTGACCAAAATTGACCCGGCGGCGGCGCAAAAAATCGACCCTCGTAACGTACGGCGGGTGATAAGGGCGCTTGAAGTGCACTACCAGACGGACACCGCCTTCTCTAAACTTCAGAATAAGAAAACCCCGCCTTATCACGCTTTAATAATCGGGCTTACCGCCGAACGTAAAGAACTGTATCGGCGAGTGGATAAAAGAGTGGATGATATGATAGAGCAGGGGCTGGTCGCCGAGGTGGAAAAATTGGTCAATATAGGGTATGATTTTAATCTACTGGCTATGTCCAGCATTGGCTACAAACAGATAGACCTGTTTCTCAGGGGCGAAACAAGCCTGGAGGACGCGGTACAGCAAATTAAATACGAAACGCATCGATTTGTCCGCCACCAGTATGCCTGGTTTCGACTGAATGATGCGCAAATTCACTGGTTTAATATAGCTCAAATCCAAGAGGCGGAGATAGAAGCACTTGTGTCCAGGTTTCTGGAAGGTAAGCCCGACCATAAAGAAATACTTACGGTTAGTGAGTGAAGGCAGATGAAATTCACCAAGCTACAGGGTACGGGAAATGATTTTATTCTGGTGGAAACCAGCGACGAACAGCGCGACTGGTCAAAGCTGGCGCTGGCTATGTGCGAGCGCCACTTCGGTATTGGCAGTGACGGCCTGCTGTTGCTTCTGCCGTCGGGAAAGGCGGATTTCCGAATGCGCATGTTTGACCCGGATGGTTCCGAAGCCGAGGCCTGCGGCAACGGTATCAGATGTCTGGCTCGCTATGTGTACGACAACGGGATGATAAATCCCGGTGCCGACCGGATATCAGTGGAAACGATAGTCGGCATAAGGCAGCTCAAGCTTAATAAAGCGAACGCCCGGCTTATCAGTATTCAGGCGGGCATGGGTGAGCCTGTACTTCAGGAAAGAGAGATACCGGCTAATATCTCGCGGGACAGAGAGAGAATAGTTTACATAAACTCTATGCTCAGCTATCCGGTGAATGTTAACGGTACTGACTTGCTGCTCAACCTTGTCTCAATGGGGAATCCACACGCGGTTTATTTTCAAAAAAACCCGGTAGCCGATTTCCCTCTGTCCGGTATCGGACCCAGAGTGGAGCATTTGGGCATTTTCCCGCGGCGGACCAACTTTGAGGTCGCCCGTGTGATAAACAGGAAAGAGATAGAGGTTCGCACCTGGGAGCGGGGTGCCGGGGAAACGCTGGCGTGTGGAAGCGGTGCCTGCGCGGTAGCTGTGGCCGCACAGTTGCATGGTTATGTGGATAAGAATATAAACATAAAACTGCCGGGTGGAACATTGCAGCTGGAATGGGATGGTGCCGGCGAGGTATTGATGACCGGCCCGGCCGAAACAGTATTTTGTGGCGAATGGCCAGATTAAGGAGTAAGTAGTGAGATTAGCCAAACGTGTTGAAAAATTACCTCCATATTTATTCATTGAAATCAACCGAAAAATCGCGGCGAAGAAAGCCAGAGGTGAAGAGGTCATCAGCTTCGCCATTGGTGACCCCGATATCCCGACACCGCAGCATATCGTCGACCGGCTCTGTGAAGCTGCCCGCGACCCCGCCAACCACCGTTATCCGGAATCGGACAGCCTTCCGGCATTGCGCCGGGCGATAGCAGACTGGTACCAGCAGCGCTTCGGTCTTTCTTTTGACCCGGATAAAGAGATATTGCCGTTGATAGGCTCCAAAGAGGGAATTGGCCACATCGCTTTTTGCTTTATCGGTAACGGTGATGTCGCCCTGGTGCCTGACCCGGGATATCCGGTCTACTCGGTGAGCGCCTTACTGGCTGATGGTGAGCCATATTACATGCCGCTCAAAGAGGAGAACGACTGGCTGCCTGACCTTGATGCCATCCCCGGAGACGTTCTCAAAAAAGCCCGGCTCCTGTGGATTAACTACCCCAATAACCCCACCGCCGCCGTTGCCGGCCTTGATTTTTTCAACGAGGTAGTTAAATTTGCCAAACAGCATGACCTGGTGGTATGCCATGACGGTCCTTACACCGAGGTCGCTTATGACGGATATCAACCGGTGAGCTTCATGCAGGCAGAAGGAGCCAGAGATGTCGGCGTGGAGTTCCACTCGCTCTCCAAGAGCTACAACATGACCGGCTGGCGCATCGGGATGGCGGTTGGCAATGCCACCATGATAAACGCCCTTATGCGGCTTAAATCGAACCTGGATTCGGGAATCCCGCAGGCGATTCAGTATGCGGCTATAGAGGCATTGACGGGGCCTCAGGATTGTATTCAGGAGCATAATGCCGTCTATGAGAGGCGTCGTGACCTCATTATTGAGGTACTGAATAAAATTGGCCTGGAAGCCAAACCGCCAAAATCCAGCCTCTATATCTGGGCGAAAGTCCCTGAAGGTTACAACTCGATGGACTTCACTGCGGACTTGCTGGAACAGGTGGGAGTGGCGGTTACCCCTGGAATAGGATACGGTAAGCAGGGAGAAGGGTATATCAGGTTGTCCATGACCATACCGGACGCATCGCTGGTCAAAGGGCTGTCACGACTGTCCGGCTGGCGCAATACACGCCGGCGAGTGGCAAAGAAGTAAGTTGACATAAAGAGGCATATTACGAGGAGCACAGTTCTCACTCATAACGCGCCTGAGCGAGCTTTCCTGGTGGCGGTGGAGTCAAGAGAGACCATGGGTCGGTGGTCGGCCAGGGCATCTATTAATGAACTGGCACTGCTGACCGGTACCGCTGGCGCCAGCGTGGTCGGACAGATTACCCAGAAGCTGCCCGCGCCGGCAAAGACGCATTACGTAGGCAAGGGAAAGCTGGAAGAACTGGTTGCCCGGAAAGAACAGACGGGTTATGATGTAGTTATTTTCGACGATGAGTTGACCCCGCTGCAGCAGCGTAACCTGGAAGGAGCGCTGCAGGTTAAAGTTATCGACCGTGTCGCGCTGATTCTGGATATCTTTGCCCACCGCGCCCGTACCCGCGAGGGGCAGCTGCAGGTGGAACTGGCGCAACACCAGTACCTTCTGCCCAGACTTGCCGGGCAGTGGAGCCACCTGGAGAGACTGGGGGGCGGCATCGGCACGAGAGGCCCCGGGGAGTCGCAGCTGGAAACCGACCGGCGACTAATCCGGCGTAAAATCCATCGCCTGCAGGGGCAGATTGAAGAGGTCAGGAAACATCGCGCCCTCTACCGCCAGAAACGGCTCAAAAGCGGTATACCGGTGGTGTCCCTGGTGGGGTATACCAACTCCGGGAAAAGCACGTTGCTTAACGCCCTCTGCCAGGCCGGGGTCTTTACCGAGGACAAGCTCTTCGCCACGCTGGACCCGACGACCCGGCGCCTCATGCTTCCCGATGGAAAGGTGATACTGCTCACGGACACCGTGGGCTTTATCCGGAAGCTGCCGCCCGCCATCGTTACCTCTTTCCGGGCAACGCTTGAAGAACTGGATGAAGCGGCGTTGCTGCTGCACGTCGTCGACCTTTCTTCGCCGGACGCTGCCGAGCAGTGCCGGACGGTGGAGGATATACTGGCCGACCTGAATCTCGCCAATAAACCCGGCATAACCGCTCTGAATAAAATCGACCTTTTGCTGCCAAATGACCGGGAATGGGACGAGGCGGGTGCCACCGAATTTTTAGCCGACCAGTCCGCTGGCGAAAAGACGGTGCTGCTGTCGGCGACCCGAAAATGGGGATTAGCCCGGTTGACGGAGCTGATAAGCCAGCAAATCGCCCATCCCGACACCATTTTTTAGCCCCCTTCAAAATGACGCTCTCAAATCAAAATCTAGGCCCCTTAAGTTCTTTTTGCATGGTTTTGTATTTGGGAAGAATACAGGGGTCAGGTTTTCGGTTAAGTTTTGGGAGATTTAAGGTCTTTCCATGTTTCTTAAAAACGGGTTCTCTATCTCTTGATGGCAGTCAGCATAACTCCTCAGGACCTTTGAGATGGTAGAAACAGGGGGTTTGCATTTTAGATTGAGTATACTATAATCTTTCTGCAAGGATATATTAAGGTATGTCTGAGTCAGGGTCGGAAATATGAAAATTTTAATTATTGAGGACAATCATAGGGTGATAGAGCTAGTGGCTCGAACCCTTAAAGCTATGTGGGTAGAGGTCGACTTACTCTCCACCGTTTATGGCGGGGAAGGGATAGAGTTGGTTAAGAAAGAGTCTCCGGAGGTTGTAATCCTTGACCTCATGCTGGATGATATGGATGGCTTTGAAGTATTGCGGCAGATCCGTTTATTCTCCGATGTGCTGGTGGTCATCCTTACCGCAAGGGGAGATGAGGATAATAAAATCAGAGGGTTGCAAGAGGGCGCCGACGACTATATTATTAAACCTTTCTCAACCGGTGAGCTTGTAGCTCGGATGAAATCCTTGATTCGCCGTAAGGACATCACTGAAGCAATGGCTAATGTTGCTAAAAAGCCTTCCATCGGGAGGCTTAGTATTGACTTTGCGAACCAGGCGGTAAGGATTAATGGTAACCTCTTGAAGATGGGCCCTAGTGCGTATGAACTGTTTCATCTCTTGGTAATCAATGAGGGAGTGGGACTCTCTAAGTCAGAGCTCCTGAAGCAGGTATTCCCGGAGCATAGGAATGATACTGATATTGTCGACATATTTATTAGTAAACTCAGGGAGAAACTGGAAGAGGATTTCGAGAACCCAAAGATAATAATCAATGAGGGTACGACAGGCTATAAATTTGTCGGCTCGTACTCTGTAGAGAGGGAAGGTTCGAATGAGGTGGAGAGTTGACCGAGGGACAACGAAGAATACTTGTTGTTGATGATGAGCCGACGGTGCGGGACTTCCTCCAGCGGACCCTGGAGGAGGCGGGCTATGATGTAATCACGGCCGCCAACGGTCAGGAAGCTCTGGATAAAATATCTCAATTTGATGTCAGCTTAATGCTATTAGACATAATGATGCCAAAATTAGATGGATTTGAGGTTCTTGCCCGTATGCCACAGGATTTAAATATTCCCGTAATCATGCTTAGCGGAATACATGACGAAACTACTAAAATAGGTACTTTAACGCTCCGTGCCGATGATTACATTGCAAAACCATTCTCGGCGAGGGAACTCTTATCCCGTATTCAAGTGAAACTAAGACGGACTGAGCCAACTTCCTGAGCTGCGCAATTTAGTTAAATCCCCCTCAGTCTGCTTTTACAACATGGAGAGGCTTATATATCCCCCTTTGATAAAGGGGGACAAAAGGGGGATTTTATACCCCGCCGGTAGATATATAAACAAAATTATTAATCTGTGTTAATTTATATAACCTTTCTGCGCAACACAGCAATGAAGCGGGTGAAGGAAATAAGGGCGGCGATAAAGGAAGTAACATAGAAACGGTTTACATAATAGAGTATATATTTATGTAAAACCCTTTGTCCGCGTTATTATGGGGCGCACTATATATGTTACGTAAAGTTACGAGTGCCAGAAGCACCCCCCGTGTTTCACATAATCACTTTACATTTCTTTATTAAAATAAAAAGCCTAGCTTCCCGGATTAAACATAAGCTACCGACTTTACTTTTTAAACTAATTTATCCTACGAACAAATTAACAGAAGCAACCCGGGTATTTATCACCCAGGTTGCTTTTTCTTTATCCCTCGCTCCCCTACTGAAAAGACAAAGACAATTCCGACTTGAAGCATTAGAACGACTGTTCTATAATAAATCGCTGGCCAATAAAGAGGCTGGCACATTAATAACGCTCGCCACGTTAAGAACAATCCCCTACCCCGAGGAATGCTTTTATGCACCAGCCCAAAGATAAGTATATTAACTACCCGGCCTATCGCACAATAGTCAAGGGCCAGAAATACGCTTGCTCTATCTGCGGCCAGATATACGAGGGCCCGAACTGCCGCAACCAGGCTAAATCTTGCTGTGAGAGCGTTAAAAACCCGTCTGAACCCGGCCCCAATACGGGCCATTGGCCCTATGAAAAACTGCCTAAAGAGGGCTGGAACGATAATATCCGACACTCTGACATCGAGGGCCACTACTCCCGGGCCAAAGCGCATCATAACGAGGTTACGTACCACAAGTGCTTTAATACCATCATGCGCTCACTACAACGCATGAATAAGGTGCTTTCTGACTTCATCCCCAAACGCCGCCGCTTTAATCCTCGACACAGCCCTCTACAAAGTCTGTCCTACGCCTACCATTACGGCGGCTGGCAAGCGGTGAAACAGGCGGCCTATTCCCTGGCTTATGACCGTGCCATCCAGGAACGATTAGACGAGCTCAATATCCCGGAGATAATCGTCAATGAGCTTTCGCTTAACCAGGTTATCAAGGAAGTGATTGACGATATTCACGACCTTGATGCCCTGGATGCACACCAGGACATCCGCAAGCTGGTGGATAAATACTTCAAGGAACGAACCATCGAGGAAATCGAGGAGATGTTAAAAGATGGAAACGACCAAAAAGAGGATTAGCAAGGGCCGGGCCTGGCTCTTTGTGAACCGGGTTGCCCAGGCTTACATTGACAAGGTGGGCCAGAATATCCGGGCCGAGTTTTACAATGATATTCAAACCGATGGCATAGCCGCCGCCTGGGCCCGGGTCCGCCCGCTTATCGCCAATACTTTTAAGTGCTCCGAGGTTTATTTACAAAGAGCGGTGGCGATACGCCCCCGCAAGGCTTCACCAAATCAAAATCTGACGGCCTCGAAGCTAAAAGACGGGGCATTAGTTGGAGTTTGAGTTATGAGAGGCCATGCTTTACATTATTTAGCTCGAGGTTTCAATGCTTTGAGCTCTTTTTCGATGCCAGCTAGCCGTTCGCGAGTTTCGGTCAATTCCATCCCGAGCTTGCAAGTCAGCATACCTACTAATCTGATGTTCATAACAGCATTCAAAATACTAGCAAATTGTAGGTCAGGTTTGGCAGAACTGGTTTCTTTATTAAACATTTCCCTGACATCGTCAAATCCTTTGCTACTTCCTTCAAAAAGGTCATCCCATGAAATAAATTTTTGCTTTATTTCAGACATAAGTTTTTCGTATTCATTCTGCATAAATTCATGTGGTAATGGGAAGCCCATATGTTTATTCTTTTCCATGATTTGCTCCTTTTTATGTTTGGTGGAGTTAATTCTATCTCCCTTTATAACCATCGTCAAGAGGTGCTAAATTGAAAGCCGTAATTTATGCTCGAGTGTCAACCGAGGAACAAACAACCGATAACCAAATTCAGCACCTTAAAGGCATGGCCGAGGCCCGGGGCTATGACCTGGTAAACATCTACCGGGAAAATGAAACCGCCTGGAAAAACGGCCATCAAAAAGAGCTCCAAAGGCTGATAACCGCCGGGCAACGGGGCCAGTTCAAGGTTGTGCTCGTGTGGGCCCTTGATAGGCTCACCCGGGAGGGCCCGCTTGCCTGTTTGTCTCTGGTGAATAAGCTCAATACCTGGGGCATTAAGCTCTTATCGTATCAAGAGCCCTGGACTGATGCCCCTGGGGAGCTCGGGGAACTCTTGTTCGCCCTTACTGCCTGGGTTGCCCGGTATGAGAGCCAACGCCGGAGCGAGCGCACAAAGGCAGGGATGGCAAGGTTGAAGGCGCAGGGATTTAAACTAGGGCGGCCCCGGGGCTCAAAGGATAAAAGTAAAAGGAAGCGGAGAAATCATTAAGGACTTGTATTTAAGACAAAACGGCACTTGTCAATTGTAAAATGAAGCCCAATATTAAAAACCCTAAACCTATAATAGCGACAGTAGTTTGCTGCATTGCTGCCTGGACATCGGGCATCTTACTAACCGCCTCTTCCAGCGCTTTCTCCAATCCTACTTTTTTTCTCCTTTCTTCGCTAATATGTGGCACTTGCCCGGTACTTGTTTCTTTGAGAATTTGCCTTCTCCCTTTAATTGAATTAAATGTGAGTATACAAGACCCGACGAAGCAAAGCGACAATCCCATAATAGAAAGCATTCCTAATCACCTCCTTATGTGTGGATTATATCACTAAAAAAGGAGCGGTCAACTTCAAAGCTAAACCTTCAAAGCTAAATGAACAAAGTAAAAAAGGAACCTTTTTTGAAGAGAGCAAGGTACTGAACGAAAAAGAGTGCCGGAGAGGCGGGCGGGCGGACTCAGGCTTTAGCCAGGACGCCGCCCTACCAGCGTAAATATACAAAGTAAGGTAATTTATTTCTGTGCTGTCATGTACGAAAGAGTCAGCGTGTTTTTCATGATGGTGGTAGTGTTGGCGTTTATCGCCTCCCGGTTACTGGTGGACAGGGCGATTACCTGCTCAATCAGTGCCCGGTTTTCATCCACCTTCTGAGACGTGGCGGCGTACTGCGGGTCCAGTGCGGCACACCCGCTGATTACCGTCAAAAACAGGGCTGTGGTTATCACGATGTTCCATATCAAAAGTGCCTTGTTCCTGTTCATAATTCACCTCCGCTTAAAGATAATAAGTTTATGTAAACTATTTCCCGAGCAATTTATCGGCCATGTCCCTGGCGAAAGCCAGCGAGGTGGTGAACGCGGGCGATATCGGGTTTAATATATGCAGGGAATTGCTTTCGTTAACCACGATGAAGTCCATGACCAGTTGCCGGCTGGGCCAGTGGATTAACTGGGGGCGTATGCCAACGTGGGTCGACTCGGTGATGTCCTCCGGCTTCAGCTCCGGCAGTAGCCTCCTGGCGCCTTGATACACGAACCTCTTGAGGTATTTCCTGGGCTCTTTCATGGCATTCAAGCGGAAGGCAGGGTCGGTGAACAGAAGCACGGCTTCGCGCAGCAGGATGGAGACTGACTCCCGGTCAAAGCCACTGAAAATGCCGTAATTCTCCCGTCCGAACGCGGGCATGGCGGTTGGCCCGACCAGAATCTCACCGTCAGCGCTTCTGGTAAAGTGGACTCCCAGGAAAGGTGTTCTCAGGTCGGGAACGGGGTAGATATTGCTTCTGACGAGGAACGACCGTTCACGGGCAACCTGCTTGTAGGTCCCCTTGAAAGGCAGCAGCTTGTATTCCTTTGCCAGGCCAAACTGGTGGGCGATGCGGTCGGCATAAGCGCCGGCGGCATTTATCAATTTTTCAAATTTGACAGTTCGCCCGGAGGTCTGTGCCTGGTTATCCCCGCCAAGACGGTTGAAAGTTGTCCCGTAGTGGACGGTAACCTTACCTGACTCTGTCAGCTCGGCTTCCAGCGCCTGCAGCACTTCCACTGGCCTGATTACCGCCGTGTCCGGTGAATGCAAGGCTTCTTCACTATCCGCGGCGTAGGGTTCAAGTTCATGCAGTTTCTTGTTATCGATAATAGAGGCTCGGGCGCCGCATAAATC
>CAYZOI010000033.1:0-13778 GCA_964480145.1 uncultured Dehalococcoidaceae bacterium
GTCGCCTTCTTTATACAGCGTTACGCCCTTGCCTACGGCTTCAATTTCCCCGGCTAGCTCACCCCCTGGTACAGGGTTCTTTGGTTTTGTGAGAGACAAAGGGACTAGTCTGGCCATAAACGGTTTACCCGCTCGGCCTATAGGGTCCGTTGTGTTTACTGTTGTGGCATGTATCTTTACCAGTACTTCATTGTCCTTGGGAACAGGTTTGGCTATCTCTTTTAGCTCTAGAACATCCGGTGGTCCGTATTTTGTGCATACAATCGCTTTCATAATGGCTTCCTTATAACCGGGATTTCTATATTTCAAAGATGTGATGATGTTACTCCCGTACTCACTGGTTGTCAATTCCTCAAAACATAAGAGGGGCGGGCTAACCCCGTTAGCTTTTCCCTGTCCCAAAGCGTATACTGGTGGCTAACATGAAAAGACCCAGGTACTTCTACGGATATAATATTATCGCTTCCGGCTTTGGCATACAGGCATTAGGCATCGGGACCTTTGTCGCTTTCGGCGTATTTTTCAAGCCGCTGCTGGCCGATTTTGGCTGGTCAAGGGCCACCCTGTCAGGCGCGCAGTCAATGGCACTGATTATCGCGGGGGTCCTCGGTATTCTGGTTGGCAGGCTGAATGATAGGGTTGGCCCGCGGATTGTGATGACGGTGGCCGGCTTCTTCTTCGGGTTGGGGCTCATTCTCATGTCGGGCCTCAATAGTGTCTGGCAATTGTACCTGTTCTATGGCGTCATAGTTGGCATCGGGTTGAGTTCGATTGACATCATACCGCTCAGCACTACAGCCCGGTGGTTCGTACGGCGGAGAGGGATGATGACCGGAATTGCGAAGGTGGGCACCGGTACCGGGCAACTCGCTATACCCCTGGTGGCCAGCATGCTCATTGCCGCTTACGGCTGGCAGACTTCTTATCTTATCATCGGCGTTGCCACGATGGTGCTGCTCATTTCCTTGGGTCAGCTGTTACGACGTGACCCTGCCCGAATGGGGCTCTTGCCAGACGGAGATAGGGAAATTCAAACAGAGAGTTCGAAACCGGCCGAAACCGGTTTTTCTCTACATGAGGCGCTCCGCACCCGGCAGTTCTGGACGATTTGCATCGTCTATCTCGCCACCATGTTCTGCCTTCTCACAATCATGGTGCATATTGTCCCGCATGCCACGGATATGGAAATATCCTCAACGGTAGCGGCCGGCGTCCTGGCGGCTATTGGTGGAATAAGTATGGCGGGGCGGTTTGTCACCGGCATTGCTATCGACCGTATCGGCAACAGGCTTTCCATGATTATCTGTTTTATCCTGCTTATCCTGGTTCTACTGTGGCTGCAGTTGGCAAGAGAGCTGTGGATGTTCTACCTGTTTGCCGTCGTCTACGGCATTGCCCACGGCGGGTTGTTCACCATTATTTCACCCATCGTTGCCGAGTACTTCGGGGTACGTTCGCACGGTGCCCTCTTCGGCATCGTCTTCTTCAGCAGCATGGTCGGGGGTGCTATGGGGCCGGTTATTGCCGGGCACATCTTTGACACCACCGGAAGCTACAGCCTCGCGTTCTGGACCTCTACCGCGGTCGCCGCTTTTGCATTACTACTCGTATTATCCCTGAGGCAGACAAGGCTGAATGTAAAAGAAATACCAGGGGAAAGTGTGTAATCCCGTTATTGTCGGTGTTGTAGACGTTAGTTGACAGAGAGCTATTGAGACGCATGGTACCCTTTCAAGCCCCGGCGAGCCCCATTTGCGGCGTGTAACTCGTGGGGCAAACTCCGAAACCATGATTAGGTGGCATCTCATACGGGCTCTTGACAAAATCCAATCAGCTGATTAGAGTTTTCAGGATTGAGTTGTGCTGCTGCTGGGAACGAAAGGCTGCCTGAAACAGAAAAGGTGAAGACGCCATGTCCGCTCCTCTAAAACCCTTCAGATGGTATAAAAAACTGGCTACGAAGAAAGGGCGACTTGAAGCCGGGGCATTTCTGGTGGAAGGGGACAGGGCCATCAAGCAGATAATCAGCAGTCACCCGGATGAAATAATTGAGATTATAACCATAGAAGAACCGCTTCCTGTGTACCGCAATTGCGCCGTGCGGTTGGTTACTGAAAGTCAGCTCCGCTCCATCTGCCTCACCAGGACGCCGCAGGGAACTATGGCCGTTGTCCGCCTGCCAGTGGATATGTGCGCGGACTATCTGCCCGAGGGTGTTGGCAATAAAGTCTTACTGCTGGAAGACATTCAGGACCCGGGGAATGTGGGTACCCTTATCCGAACTGCCGCTGCCTTTGATTTTTCCGGAGTCATTATGACGGAAAACTGCGCCGACCCGCTGTCGCCAAAGTGTGTCCAGGCAACCGCGGGTACAGTATTATCGGTATGGCTCAGACGGACCAAGCGATATCTTGAGCTTGCCAGGGCGCTGAGAAAGGGTGGCTATACCCTGATAGCGGCCGAGCTTGACGGCGTAGTCGAGCCATCGATTCTCCAGCGCCAGAGTAAACTCCTGCTGGCGCTGGGCAACGAAGCGGCAGGCCTTTCGAGAGCGCTGCTGGATGAGGCTGATTATCGATTGCGGATTCCCACTGTCAGGGAAAAGGCGGAATCACTGAACGTGGCCGCTTGTGGCGCAATCTGTATGTATTTGAGCTCACCAGAGCTTAATCGTTAGCCAATAGTATCGTATCAGCACTACCTGTATTCGGCGCCGTCGCTGCTTTATTAGCACATCCGCTCAATAGGGAAGGGCGCGAAGGCCAGACCGGTTTTTATTTCCCATCCCACATGCTCGATTGCAGGAAAGTTGCGAGATTAACATCCTGATTGGTAATCTTGAGTTTGCGTCGGATATTTTCCCGGTGGCGGTTGGTGGTGGCCTCGGACACGCCCCGCGTCTCGGCGATTTCTTTGGTGCGCATTCCTATCCGTATCATGTTACAAATGGCGATTTCGGTCGGTGTCATCGAGTGGTAGGAAAGAGACAATTGACTGTTGAACGGCGAGGTGATTTCCTCATGGTTTGTCTGGAGCATCTCCACATATTTTCTCTGGGCCGGGGGCAGTTGTGGGGGCAGGGCGTGCAATATCGGCATCAGGACTTTTTCGACGTTCATTTTAATGTCCCGGTGGATTTCCTGTTTCTCCTGCTCAATCCGGGCTAGAACCGTTCGCAGGGCGGTGTTGGACTCCTGCAAGGCTTTGCGCTCCAGGGTCAATTGTCGGTTGGTCTCCTCCAGTTCCAGTTCCGCCGATATCCGGGTGGCAATGGTGCCTATATGCTCGGCCACCGCGTCCAGCAGAGCGCGTTCCTCTTTCAGGAAAGGGCCTTCATCAGCCGGCGGATATTCTTCCAGGTAGAAAATGCTGACCTCACCCACCGCCTCATGATACATGTAAATCCGCGACGACTGCCGCCACTTGGTCACTTTGAATCTATCGCTCTTGTAAGGTTTTCCCTTAAAGAGAATCCGGGCGCAGGTGACCTCTGGATACTGCCATGAATACGGCAGGAAGTTCACCAGCTCCTGCAGCAGATTGTCAAGGGAATGCAGGTTGCGCTCGGCTAACTGGGAAACCCCATAAAGGCAGTTCAATTCCTTGATGCGTTCGCGCAGTGCAATCTCGACCTTGTCAGGCTCGGTTTCACTTGAAAACGGGATACGCCACAAAAGGGCCAGGTCTTTCGAGGAAAAAGGCAAGTGCCGACCGTCGGTTGTAGACGCAGGCTTCTTTTTATTTTCCAGTGGATTTTTACCTTTTATTGCCTATTTTATATAGGTACTTCAGGTGTATTTTTTCCGTATTTACTTCATTCATCCTACCAGTTATCTTTAAGGTAATCAAGCAGACTCTCGCTCAAAGGAGGTTAATATGCCGCCCCAAACGCTCGATAAAATCCTGGAAAAACGTCGCAGCCAACCGGGTCAACTCATTGAAGTGCTCCAGGACGTTCAGGGAAACTACGGTTACGTTTCCGAAGAGGCGATGCAGACCGTGTCCCGGGGTCTCGGGGTGCCGCTTATGGAAGTCTACCGGGTGGCCTCTTTTTACAAGGCCTTTCGGTTAAAACCGCCCGGCAAAAATGTCCTCACCATGTGCACGGGCACGGCCTGTCACGTCCGGGGCGCCCGTCTTCTCCTCGACCAGGCTACCGGCCAGCTCGGAGTTAAACCGGGCGAGGCGACTCCCGACGGTCTTTTCTCCGTCGAGCACGTCAACTGCCTGGGTGCTTGCGCGCTGGGACCAATCGTTTCGGAAAACGGGTCCTATCATCACCACATGACGCCCGGGAAGCTGCGTAAATTGATTGAGACTCTTAGCCGTCAGGAAACGGAGGACAATCATGATGTCTAGCCTCAATAGTTTCCGCGAGCTGGAACACCTGCGCGAGCGGCTCCAGGAGCACCGGCAAAACATTACCACTACGGTGATGGTGTGCGGAGGGACCGGCTGTCAGGCCTCTCGGTCCCAGGATGTCATTGACGCGATTAGAGACGAATTATCCGGGCAGAGACTGGGCCTGAGCGTGCGCCTGTGCGTTACCGGATGCCACGGGTTTTGCGAGCAAGGCCCCGTCATCATCATCGAGCCGAGCAACGTATTTTATTGCCACGTCTCGCCGGAGGATGCTTTCGAGATTGTTTCCCAGACCCTGGTGAAAGGCGAGATTATCGAGCGACTGCTTTACACGGACCCGGTTTCGGGCAAGAGAGCTCAGACCGAGTCGGAAATCCCATTTTACCAGGCGCAGGACCGGCAACTCCTGTCCCGGAATCGCATGGTTGACCCCTGCTCGATAGAGGATTACATCGTGGCTGGTGGCTATTCGGCTCTCACCAGAGTGCTTAACGGCATGGCCCCGGAGGAGATTATCAAGGAGGTCAAGTCCTCGGGGCTGCGGGGACGTGGTGGTGGCGGCTTCCCGACCGGGAGCAAGTGGAGCGAGTGCCGAGAGGCGCCCGGGGATGAGAAGTACGTTATCTGCAACGCGGACGAGGGCGACCCCGGGGCCTATATGGACCGGTGCGTGCTCGAGGGCAACCCGCACCTGGTTTTAGAAGGCATGATGATCGGCGCCTGGGCTATTGGCGCTCAAAAGGGATACGTTTACGTCCGCAACGAATATCCACTCGCGGTTAAGCATTCACGTATCGCGGTCGAGCAGGCCCGCGAACTTGGTCTACTTGGCGACAACATCCTGGGCTCGTCCTTCTCGTTCGACGTGGATATCGCCCGGGGCGGAGGAGCCTTTGTCTGCGGCGAATCAACGGCCCTCATGGACTCCCTGGAAGGCAAAGTCGGCGAGCCCCGACCCAAGGACGTCCACACTGTAATTGATGGGCTTTACCACAAACCCACGACCCTCAACAACGTCGAAACCTGGGCCAACGTTCCACCCATCATCCTGAATGGTTCAGCCTGGTTTGCCTCGAAAGGAACCGGGGGGAGCAAGGGCACCAAAATCCTGGCTCTCACCGGTAAAATCAAGAACACCGGCCTGGTGGAAGTGGCCATGGGCACGCCCCTCCGCACGGTGGTGTTCGACATCGGCGGCGGCGCGCTCAACGGCAAGCCGATTAAAGCGGTCCAGACCGGCGGGCCCTCGGGCGGGTGTCTGCCGGTGGACAAGTTCGACCTCGCGGTCGACTTCGAAGTGCTCGCCGAAGCCGGCTCCATGGTCGGCTCGGGCGGCATGGTGGTGATGGATGAGGAATCCTGCATGGTGGACGTGGCCAAGTATTTCCTTACCTTCCTGCAAGACGAGTCGTGCGGCAAGTGTGTGCCCTGCCGGCTGGGAATTGACCGCATGCTCGAGATAATCACAGACATCACCGAAGGCCGTGGGAGACCGGAGCAGCTTGAGTTCCTGGAGGAGTTAGCCGACACAGTTTCCCAGACTGCCCTGTGCGGGCTGGGCAAGACTGCGCCCAATCCGGTGCTCTCCACCCTGCGTTACTTCCGCGCGGAGTATGAGGCGCATATCAAGGAAAAGAAATGTCCGGCCGGGGTTTGCAAGGCTCTGATTACATACTCCGTTGACCCGGATAAGTGTAATGGTTGCGGCGTTTGTGTGCGTGCGTGCGCCTACGAGGCGATAAGCGGTAAGAAAAAACAGGTGCACGTTATTGACACCCAACTCTGTCAGAAATGTGGAATATGCCGAAGCGAGTGCAAGTTTGATGCGATTCGAGTCGTCTGAGAAAGCGAGGTTTCAAGATGCTGCGATATGTCAACGTTAACATTGACGGAGCCAATGTTCGTGCGCCCAAGGGGACCAGCGTGCTCGATGCCGCAGTCGAATACGGCATCTGCATTCCCCATCTGTGTCACGTCTCCTATCTGTCAGATATCGGCGCGTGCCGGCTGTGCATTGTCGAGCACGTGGTCAATGGCCGTTCCAATATCACCACTTCCTGCACCCTGAACGTGGAGGAGGGCATGGTGATTATGACTAATACAGATAAAATCCGGAAACTGCGCCGCAACCTAGCGGAGCTGCTGGTGGCCCAGGCCCCCAACTCCCGCGCCATTCAGGACATGGCCGTACGCTGTGGGGTTAAAGAGGTCCGCTATACATTTCGGAACGAGGACTGTGTTTTATGCGGACGCTGCGTACGGGTTTGCACTGAGGTCTGGAAGGCCCGGGCGATTGGCTTTGTCGGGCGGGGTAAGGACCGCCACGTGGACTACCCCTTCGGAGTTCGGCCCGACTTCTGTAAGCTGTGCGGCAGCTGCGTCCAGCTTTGCCCCATGACCATCACCCCCTGCGACGGCCCCATGAAACCAGGCGAGGAACGCTTCTGCGGCAATTGCGAGTCACAGCTCATGATCGCCGAACCGACGCCGGACAGCTGCGTGTGGTGCAAACTGGGCGAAAGCTTCGGCTGCGGGCGCTACGCCTAGACAAGCTAATTAACACGCCCCTTAGACATATGGGGCAGGGGGGAGGGGAGTAAGTATACCAGATTGTAGTATAGGTGTATCTCTTCTCTCTTTTCCTCCCCGGCGTGCTCCGTTTAGTGGCGTGGGGGTCGTGGGGCATTCCTGGAGAGGCAATAGCCAGGATATATCAAGAAATATGCCTGAGGACTATAACTCGGAGCCAAGCATTTCTTCCCAGGCTATCGCCCTTACCGGCGAGCCGTCTTGACCTTCAAACGGGATGGGCAGAGCCATGAAATTAACGCGGTTTTTCGTCAAGAGGTGCTGATTGACGATGTACTCAAACTGGATAATCCCTGCATGGAAGAAAACGTAATGGGTGGTATGTTCTTCCGGGGGTAATTTAGCCTCTCCCGAACCAGTTGCCTCATATCTCAGAAGGTAATCACAGGGAAAATCACCTCCCCAGGCCTTAATCTTGCGTTTCACCAGCCATTCGCAGGCGTCGCGTGCCATATAGGGTGACTTGCCCCAGAAATCCTTTGTCATATAATCCGCCTTTAGAGGCCAGTCCGTACGTATCAGAGCGATATCACCCTCTCGAACGTGCTGGCCGTGTTCTTCCAGCTCGGCCGCGGTTACGCCGGCGTTTTCGCCAAGGTGGGAGAGATTGACAATTGCGGCTTCGCCGTAGAATTTATCAGGGGGCACCTTTTCGATGGAAACGCCATCGGGCAGGAAATGAAGCGGAGCATCAACATGGGTAAAGCTGTGCGGGCGGAAGGATATATGCCGCTCTATGAAGTAGTCCTCTTCATGCGTGGCCTTTGTCTCATATTTAACTGGCCAGCGCCACTGGTCCCGAATGGTGAGGGTGAGGTCAACAAATTTCCACATGGCATATACCTCCTCTTTAGTTACTGCGTGAATAATACAACAAACTCGCCTGGATTCCCAACGTGGCGCTCCGTTCAAGAGGAAAACATGCGAAACCCCGTTTTGGGCGTGGGGCTGGTGGGGTATTTAATGAGGAGTAGCTGCAACCCGGTGAGTGACGGTATTCTCTGGTTCGTATGTTTACCTATTTGCTTTTAGTTACCCATACTGTTAGGCGGTCAACCTTAGATACGACCACTTCGTCCCCGGGTTCCATCTGGCCGTCCTCTGATACCGCCATCCAGAGTTCACCCTCAATGAGGACGGTCCCCTTGGGATTCAGAGCCGTCTTTACTTCGGCAGTCTTTCCTATCATATCTTCCCTGCCAGCCGATACCCGGCGGCGGTGGGCTCGAATTCCCCAAACAATTGTGATGACGAGGAAAGCAGCAACAGCAATTGCAACTATGACAATTAGCCACGGGTCTATTTGCAACAAATACGCGTAGTCTATGTATGGAGGCTTAAAATTAGTGTTGGCAAACAAGGAGGCGAAAAAATCGGCTAATTTTTCTAGCATGTTATCCCTCTGGTGCAGACGCAGTATCTGGCACTATAACATATCACTCTTATCTTTTCAATACGGGAACCGGCCTGTGAAAACGTGGTGCTGCTGGCTTGAGCCCCGTTTCGCGACGTGGGGCTTGTGAAGCGAAGTTATACGAATTAACCTGTTCTTTATTAAGCTAGCAACGCATTGGCTATAAAACCGGCTATGGTGGCAACAGCAAATACTGTCATTACGAAGAGAATTACCAGCTTCCGCTTGAAAATCGCGGTTAGCAATACTACCTCGGGTATACTAGCTCCAGCCCCACCAATAATAAGGGCGATTACCGCCCCGATGCCCATACCCTTACCCAGGAGCGAAGCGCTGATGGGTATGATGGTAGATGCTCTGATATATAGCGGTACGCCTATCACCGCAGTCACAGGAATGGCTGCCAGATTGTCTGAGCCAGCTATTTTAACTATAAACTCCTCTGGGACAAATCCGTGTATTACGGAACCGATTGCAGCCCCAAGAACCAAATATAGCACCAGCTGCCGAAATAGATTAATAGCAAAACCTGAAGCGCCTATTAGATGTGCCTTATTCTTACTCCACCAGGTGGAACTCAATCCAGTGTCTGGATGATTACCTGGTGAATCTGAGCTGGATAATCCAACTACCCTGACTCGTTTCACAGAACTCCTCAGGCCCAACTTATCCCATACTATACCAGTCAAGACGGCAGCTATGAAGGCGAAGAGTATATAAAATGTTGTTATCTCCCATCCGAACAAGGTCAGCATTAAAGCTATAATCACAGGGTTCAGTATGGGAGAAGCAATTAGGAAAGACATACTCGCTCCAAACGGAGCGCCGGCATTAATAAAACCTATGACCATGGGTATGGTGGAGCAGGAGCAAAAAGGGGTTAGCGCTCCGAAACCGGCACCTATTACATTGCTCCAGGGTGATTTGACCCTGTTAAGGACGCGTTGCATCTTGTCTAACGGCACATACTCCTGTAGAAGGCCCACCAAAAAGGTAACCCCTATGAAAATACCTATAAGCACACCTATGAGGTGTAGGAAATGGATCAGTGTCTGTATTAGTTGGTCGCTCATATCGCAAAAGCATCAATAATATTTGATTTAAGCGCTGAAATATAGACCCTGCTGTACCAAGCAAGGTCTACGTTAAGCTATCTCCACTCTATTTCTGTGAATCTGTATTTTCTTGCTCGCTCTCGTTCTCATTCTCCTCGATTTTTATCTTGCAACAATCGCATTCCTTTTTAGAAGTCAGTTTCTTCAAAACACTACCCAGGCCCTTTGATTCGCTCTCCTTGGTATCGCTGCCCATGCTTGCTGCCTCCTGATTTATTTTACCAGTGAAGTATACAACTTGGCGGATAGAAGATTCACAAGGTTATCCTCTACGAGTTTATAGTAACTCCATGTTCCATCTTCTCTGTGTGTAATGAGCCCGGCTTCTTCTAGCACAGCAAGATGGTATGAAACGAGCCCTTGTCCGCATTTCAAGGCGGACTGTATGTGGCACACGCACAGCTCTTCTTGCTGAGACAACAGTTTGATAATCTTCAGCCTGCTTGGGCTTGATAATGCCTTGAAGGTGAGGCTGTAAGTATTTATGATCGACGTGTCTTTTTCATCTACAGTTATCATCATCGCGCTCTTCGTCTTTAATAAATTGATTATATCAATGATTTTTGATATTGTCAAGACCTTGAAGAAGCGAATTTGTCTATCCTAACACCATTATCCTCTTTCTATTCAATAACTTCTCCAGATGAGCCTTGCTTCTGAATAGGATTTTAATGCCTTCTACCTCTATCTTTGTGTGAGTAATTCCACTAACATCCCTCGCCTGTCTTCCTTCACCTCCGCTTGAAAATACACAACTTCGCGCCATAATAATGGCATAGGCACGAAAAAAGGAGGGGGAAATGATAGCAAGAAAGAGGTCTGGCTCCCCGAGCTGGACTCGAACCTGCGACCAAGCGGTTGGCTTCTACGCACCCGTTTTCCAGGAACATCCGCTCTGGTGGCCCAGAAGACAGGGGAGTAGCCGCTTCCCGTTCGCGGAAGACCGGATTCTCAACGAGGCACTCCGCCCAACAGGAAAAGGCGCGATGGCCAGCCCGTGAGGCGTACGACACTCGTCTGAGTCTCGGCGAGCCCCGTTTCGCGGCGTGGCGCTACTGAGGCGAAATAACGCCACCTTTGCTCTTGAACAAAGATTAAAAGGAGGCTACAGATTTACTTTTCATCCATTGGCGTGAAATAATACACCGATATGCATGTCGGTCAACCGAATCAAAATGAGATAAAAGCTGCCGTTAATAAACTGAAAAAGTGCGACCCAAGGCTAGCTGAGGTGATTGACCAGATCGGCCCCTGCCGCCTTGAGCGTCGTGCACAAGGATTAACCGCCCTGGCATACTCGGTGATAGGGCAGCAGCTGTCCAACAGCTCTGCCAGGGCGATTCGCTCAAGATTTGACATCCTCTTTGAAAATGATGGCATTGATCCTCAACGCCTGGCTGGAACCAGCGAAGAGGAACTTCGAAAGACAGGCCTGTCTCTAGCGAAAGCCAGGTGCTTGCGCAGCCTTGCCGAACATGTCTTGTCAGATAAGATCAATTTCCCCATGCTTGAGGCGATTGATGATGAAGCCGTTATCAGTACCTTAACTCAGGTAAAAGGTATTGGGCGATGGACAGCCGAGATGTATCTGATGTTCTCGTTGGGAAGGCTCGATGTTTTCCCCATTGATGACTTAGCCATCCGCACTGCTATGCTACGCGTTTACGGTCTCCCTGAGACGGGTTTCATTGCTCTAGCCAGGCAGACAGCGGAGCAATGGCGGCCTTACCGTACCATCGCCTGTTGGTACCTCTACCGCTATCTAGATATGCTTCGCAACAACAGAAGGCAAGCGTAAATAACCCCGGATCCTCAACGTGGCGCCCCGCCCAACAGGGAAAAGCGCGGAGGCTGGCCCGTGAGGCGTATGGTGCTCGTCTGAGTCCTGGCGAGCCCCGTTTCGCGGCGTGGGGGGCGTGTAGACCAATAATCGATTCTTTATTAAACATTCTGACGAGTTTTATTCTAAGAGTAACGCCATTTTAACTGCGATGCTATAATAACTTTTGGGGCATTGCTCAGATGAAGAAGAAGCTATTCACTATCCTATCAACAGTAGTCTTTATTTTTATGCTTGGCTATCTTTTTTTGTTGAGCTGGCTTATAAGTTTTCTGGTATCTAAGTATATTGCAGGTAAATCAACCGGAGAACGAGGTAAAGTAAGGTCAATTGTTATTCCTCTTAGTAGATGGGCGATACATCTCCACCATTGGCTTTACTCTTTATTCTTAGTTAGTCTTAGTTTCACAACTGGCATGCACTTTTTAACGCCAGAGATAACTTATGGATTGCTAGGTGGTTTAGTTTTTCAAGGTATTTATTGTTATGGTGATTGGCATGTAATTCTAGTTAGCAGACACCAAACTGGAGTGAAAGAACGCTCTGTTAATACCAGTAAAAATAGGGCCAACCCAACAAATACTCAGATTGTTTAGTCTAAAAACGTTCTTTTATCGCAAGCGCAGATTCTCAACGTGGCACTCCGCCAAAACCCTTACAGGGGAAATGATATCACCGAGTACAGCTATGTCAATGCATATTAGAGCTATTACAAACTGCGGAGCCCCTTTCGCGGAGAGTAAAAATAAAACGAGCCTGGATGCCAGCGCTCCAGCACGCCAGCATACCAAGCCCGTTTCAGGGAGATAAAGAGGTGTAAATGAAGAAAAGAAGAATAGGACACTTCAATTATATCGTACCCCAAGATTATTATTCAAAAATTACCTGGTAGGGTATTGACAGTTCAGTCGTGGCGAACCCCGTTTCGCGGCGTGTGGGGCTAGTGGGGTTAACCTGGATACAATGCTCGCTCCACGATAAGTTCGCCTGCTATATCTATCTCTTTCTGGGTACTCCACCGCCCCAGTGTCAGGCGAAGTGCTCCAAGTGCTGTCTCCCGGTCGATTCCCATCTCAAGAAGCACGCTCGATGGCTCGGTAGAACCGGCATGGCAGGCGGCCCCGGTCGAGGCAGCCACCTCTGGAATCTGACGGAGCAATTCCTCTCCCACGATGCCTTTAATACTGATGTTGAGGGTATTGGGCAGCCTTTGCTCTGGGTGCCCGTTGAGCCGAACCCTTTTCCTCCCCAGGCCGGTCTCAATTTTGGCGTGAAGACTGTCTCTGAGGAGTTTCGCCTCTTTCTGGTAATGTACCAGTGCCTCTCCAGCGATTCTACAGGCAGCACCAAGGCCTGCAATGTAGGGTACATTCTCAGTTCCAGCCCTTCGGCCTTGCTCCTGCCCGGCACCATGGACCAGAGAATCAAGCCGGCTGCCGCTTTTGACAAAGAGCGCGCCTACACCCTTCGGCGCATAGAGCTTGTGGCCGGCCACAGTCAGCAGATCAATTTGCAGACGGTTCACGTCAACCTCAATCTTTCCACAGGACTGGGCCGCGTCGGTGTGAAACAGGATTTCCCGTTCCCTGGCAATCGCACCAATTTCTGCGATTGGCTCAATCGTTCCTACTTCGTTGTTGGCGTGCATTATGGTGATCAAAATGGTGTCCTTGGTAATAGCATTGCGAACGTCCTCAGGGTTAACCAGACCATTACTGTCCACCAGCAGATAGGTAATCCTGAAACCCAGCCTCTCCTTCAGGTAGCGGCATGTGTTTATGACAGCGGGGTGTTCGATGCACGAAGTGATAATGTGGTTTCCTCTTTCAGCATTGGCTAGGGCGACGCCAATTATGGCTTGGTTGTCGCTCTCGCTGCCACCACCGGTAAAGATAATTTCGTCAGATGCAGCCCCGATAAGAGCGGCGACCTGTCCCCTGGCTGTCTCCACGGCTTCTTTCGCTCGCCGTCCGTAGGTATAACTGGAAGAAGGATTGCCGAAATGTTCCCCCAGGTAGGGAAGCATGACATCTTTAACAGCGGGATCGATTGGTGTGGTAGCATTGTAGTCAAGGTATATCGGCTTAGACATGTAATTCATCTGCTCAACCAAAAGTCACCACCTTGCCTGAGTTTGAGATTACCTCTACCGGCTGTGACATGGTAGAGATAGGACATACACCAGCCTCCTGGTGTCTCAATTCAAGGCGGGAGCCGCAAGCCAGGAGGTTACCGCCGCTGCTGACGAACTTTTTCAACATTCCGTCCACATCAAAGGTCTTGTCTTTGATATTTGGTATCTCCACGCCAGTTCCAAGGAGGAACACGCTAACTTCGTTGCCACTATTGAGCGCCTCAGTACTGAGGCGCAGCGCGTTCCAGGCGCTTTCTGGGTCCTTAGTATTCATTGGGAATTTCCCATTTCAACTCGCAATGAGGCATCCTGACCCTTATTGCT
>CAYZOI010000034.1:0-13735 GCA_964480145.1 uncultured Dehalococcoidaceae bacterium
CACTTCAAATTCACAGGTTATGCCCTTTGGCTTGGCCGGCACAAAGCTGAAGCGTGGGTAATAGGTCGGGTGACCCAGAACCACAACCACCTCGTAGCCAAGACTCCGGCACTCCTCAAGGCCAGCGCGAACCAGTTGTCCCCCGATGCCCTGTTTTTGATATGCCGGCAAGACGGCCATTGGGGCGAGGACGACTGCTTCGAAGCTCAAAGATTCCGATTCTATGGCCGCCGGGCTGAAAGCAATATGCCCCACAATTTCATTTTCCCGAACCGCCACCAGGGAGACGGTTAGCGCCGCCCGGTCACGCAGCTTAGCAACAATTTCCGCCTCTTCCTCCTGATCAAACGCCTGTTCATTAACATAGCGAATGGAATCAATGTCTTCAGGGGTTTCCGGTCGAACGGTCAGCACGGTCGAAATCATCCTCCAAATATACAGTGTCAGCTTCAGGGAGACAGACGGCGCGCCATAGGCTATTCTACCAAATAGCACGGCCAAAAACCAACCGAAAGTTACGCATCATTATAGATACTCCGCAATCACGTGGCGGCGCTTGACAAACCGCCGAAAATCGTTGATGATACCGTGAGTGTTAGGTGTCTCAAGCAGTGCTTTTTGCCGAGCTCCAGAAGTTAATAACCGACAAAAGGTTGGCCCTGTTTGAGATACCGTAGTAGACCGGCCGTTACACCATAATTTTAATAAGGTGAGCTATGAATCCATTCCATTACTCAGGCGATGGGCTGCACGCTGATATGAAGTTGATACAGACGCACCGTCAGTGGGCACACTATACGGTTCGCTATCCCACCGCCCACCCAACGCGCTATGAAAAGAACAATACCGTCATGGCCGAGTATTTCCGGCCGTTGAATGCCATCGGTGCGCCGCTGGTAATATTATTCCACGGCATCGGCGACCAGCTTCTCATCCCCTGCAAGATGCTGGCACGGTCGCTGGTCAAGAAAGGTATGGCCTGCTTTGCTCTTTATTCGGTATTTCATTCCCGGCGCATGCCGGATGAGGTGAAATATCGCTACCCTGCCCTCACCCCTGAAGAGTGGTTTGAAAACTACGTCATCTCCATAACCGATGTGCGCCAGGTAATCGACTGGGCAAAAAGTCGTACCGAAATAAACACGGAAAAGGCGGGGGTAATCGGCATTAGCTTTGGCGGCTTCATCTCGGCGATAACCATGGGCATAGACGACCGCATCAAGGCAGGCGCTTTTCTCGTCGCCGGCGGTAACTCGCAGAAGATAGGGCATCTCAGCCGCAAGAAATCCATGCGGAAGGGCTACAGCGTGACCGATGAGGAATACAACCATAACCAGCAGGTCTACAGGCAATATCTGAGCGAGATTGCGGAGAAGGGCTACGAGAACGTACCGCCATCCAGCCAGGGCTTTTTGATTGACCCGATGACCTACGGGCACTACCTGAAGGAACGTCCCGTGCTGATGCTCAATGCTCTCTGGGACGAATATATACCGAAAGAAGCCACCCTTGACCTCTGGGAGGCTTCCGGCAAACCGGCCCTAAGCTGGTTCCCGGGAACTCATGCCACCTTCTGGTTGTGGTACCCATTCATCCGACGCAAAATCGCCCGTTTCCTGGTATCTGCGTTCGAGAATGATAGCAATACATAACTCGCGATTATTTTGATAGGGAGAAAGCTATGCCACAGGAATATGAAATCAATGAACTGGCCAAAGAAGATTCCTGGCGTATGTTCCGCATCATCGGCGAGCTGGTGGAGGGATTTGACCGGCTTTCCGGCGTGGAGCCAGCCGTTTCCATTTATGGCTCAGCAAGGGTGAAGCCGGGTGACAAGCTTTACCAGAAAACGGAAGAAATCGCCCACAGCCTGGGCGAGGCGGGTTTTTCCATAATCACCGGCGGCGGACCCGGGATAATGGAGGCCGCCAACAAGGGTGCTTTCAAGGCCGGAGTCAAATCAGTGGGCGTTAACATTGAACTGCCGGAAGAACAGGCGCCCAACACCTATTCCAATATTTCCCTTTCGCTGCGCCACTTCTTTGTCCGCAAGGTGCTGCTGGTGAAATACGCCACCGCCTTCGTCATCATGCCCGGCGGGCTGGGGACACTTGACGAGCTCACCGAAGTGCTGACCCTCATGCAAACCCTCAAAATCAGGCCCTTTCCGGTGTTGTTATACGGCAGCGACTACTGGAACGGCTTTCTGGACTGGCTAAAGGACCACACGCTGGCCGGAGGTTTTATTTCGAAAGAAGACCTGCACCTGCTCCGAGTCTGCGATGACACCGAGGAAATAGTTGACGCCGTCTGCAAATGGTACCAGAACCAGGAAATCTCCGGCAGGAGTGCTGTATCCGGGTAGAGACAGGCGCAGCCACAATTGAGAGGGGATTAGCTTTGTTACCGGCAGAGAAATCTGAAATCTTAAAGAAGTCCCTGATTTTTTCCAGTCTGAACGAAGAAGAGCTTTCGGAGTTGGCCGGGCTGTCGATTGAACGCAGCTTCCAGCCCAATGAATTTATCTTCTGGGAAGGCGACGAGGCCGATTATTTCTACGTCATCGCTCAGGGCAGGATAAAGGTGGTCAAGCACGCGTCTTCAGGCAAAGAATTCATCATCGCCTTCTTTGAGCCGGGTGAGATGTTCGGTGAGGTGGCCGTCTTTGAAGGCAAGCCCTATCCGGCTTCTACCCAGGTGATTTCTGCCAGCAAGGTGCTGGGCATCAACAGGCAGAATTTCCTCGATTTTCTCGCCACCCGCCCGAAGGTGGCGTTGCGTATCATAAACATTCTTGGCGGTCGCCTCCGCGATGCGCAGGGTCGGCTGAAGGACCTGGCCGGGGAGAGAGTGGAGCAAAGGCTGGCCCGCATTCTGCTGATGCTTGCTTCCAGAATGGGCAACACTCTGCCCTTCACACGACAGGAGCTGGCCGATATGGCGGGCATGACCACGGAGACGGCCATCCGCCTGACCGGCGGGCTGAGCGAGAGGGGTATCATCCGCACTTCTCGCGGTCAGCTTGTCATCCTTGACGAGGCCAAGCTCAGGGCGCTCGCCGAAGGCCCGCCAATCGTATGATAATACAATCATCCGCCACTTAATCAGCCCGGTAATAAATCACGCTTTTCCGGCAGTTATGTGATGTAAATCATAGTCGCCCGTATGAAATAAAGCTACTATGAAGATAGAAAAACAGTCACTCAAAACGGAGGAGATGGTTTTCATGATACGGTGTCCCGGTCAGGATATGCGCAATCTGAGGATTTCTCTCCACAAGTGCCCGAACTGCGGCGCCAAGGTGGAGATTTTTTCCGATGAAATGCGGGTGAAATGCCAGAAATGCGGACAGTACGTATACAAGGAGAAAACCCCTTCCTGCATTGACTGGTGCGCTTCCGCCCGGCAGTGCCTTGGCGAGGAAAGGTGGCAGCAACTCAAAGGCGAGGAGCCGATAGCAAAGGAGGAATAAACATGACCACCAGACATCTCAGAAAAATAATCAGGATTGATGAAGAAAAATGCGATGGCTGCGGCCTTTGCGTGCCCTCCTGTGCCGAAGGGGCTTTGCAAATAATCGATGGAAAGGCAAAACTGGTAAAGGAGCAGTACTGCGATGGGCTCGGCGCCTGCCTGGGAGAATGCCCGCAGGGAGCGCTCATCATCGAGGAGCGTGAGGCTGATGAGTTTGATGAGGAGGCGGTTGAGCAACATTTACAGGAGCCGCCAAAGCATGAGCTTCCCTGCGGCTGCCCTGCGGCCAATGTTGCCCGGTTTCAACCCCGAAAAGCCGAACAGCCCGAATCAGCCGCGACCACCATCACGTCAACGCTGGCCCACTGGCCGGTGCAGCTGACCCTGGTGCCGCCTTCGGCACCGTTTCTGAAGGACGCCGATATCCTCCTGTCCGCCGACTGTGTTCCTTTCGCTTATGCTAACTTTCACCGGGAGTTTTTAAAAGACCGCGCCCTGCTGGTGGCCTGCCCCAAACTCGACGATTTCGACGCCCATCTGAGCAAACTCGTCGCCATTCTGCGCCAGGCAACACCGAGAAGCCTCACCGTGGTACACATGGAAGTGCCCTGCTGCTCCGGACTGGTGTATATGGCACAGAAGGCCATCGCGGCCAGCGGCCTGGATATCCCGTTTCACGACGTGACCATCGGCACGATGGGAGATATACTATCACGCCTCGACCCCGTGCCATCAGCTGCGACTTGATAAGCATGAGCCGGGCAACTAGAATACTCAGGTGAGCCATAGAATTATTCTGGGCATCGGTAATCCGCTGGGCGGTGATGATGCCGTCGGCCCGCTTGTCGCTCGAAGGATAAACGAGAAGCTGGCGGCAGAATCCGACGCCCCAAGTCCATCAACTTCCAACCGACAGACCATCACGGCCATAGATGCGGGCAGCGCGCCGGAGAGCTACACCTCGGTCATCCGCCGGAACCGGCCGGAACAGCTGATATTGGTTGACGCGGCGGACATGGGACTGCCCCCAGGTTCAATCAGGCTGCTGTCGCCGGAAAAGATAGCCACCATATCCTTCTCCACACACAGCATGCCATTATCGACACTTATCTCATACGTACAGGAATTCTGCGGACAGGTATACATTGTCGGTATTCAGCCGAAGTCTACGAAAGCCGGGGGCAGGCTTTCCATTCCCGTGCGGAAAAGCGGCGAACGCGTGACCGAGCTGATAATTGAGGAACGCCTGGACGAAATCAGAGCGCTTGAGTGAGTCTTTTACGGCGGCTTACTGGTCTTCTGACGGCTCTTCTGCCTCGGCGCTTTTTGCCTTCCTCTTCACTGACCCGGGAAGTTCCCCGCTATCAGTGACAATAAGCTCGTCAGCAAATTTATCGTAACTGGAGAGCAGGAACTCTTCCGTCATGGCCAGCGTATGCACCGGGCAGACGTCAACGCACTGAGCGCAGAAACAGCAGCGAGAAATGAATATCTTGACCTTGCGTTCTTCCGGCAAAAACTCGATGGCCCTGGTGGGGCATATTTTAACGCACTGCTGACAGCCGGTGCAGTTCTCCCGGTCATAGGCTATCTTGCCGCGGAACTGCGGCGGCACCGTAACCGGCGGGTTCAGCGCCACTTCCTGCTTGGTCACTTTGTCAAGCAGGTCAAGCGTTGATTCCGGCGCATACTTGGCCGGAAACAGGTTGGTTGCCGGTTTTTGAAAAAGCTGTTTAATTATTGTAAGCGCGCCTTCCCACATATCAAACCTCAAATCATGGAGTCAACCCAGATAAGCAACATGCCCGCCAGAGCGATGGCCGTCATGGCGATAACGTACACCGCGCTGGCCTGCGTGATTTTAAATCGCGCCATGCCGGCACGTATCAGCGTAATGCTGAAGAACATGACGACAAAGACCTTGACCAGGAAGAAAAGCGCATCGATGATGCCCGCAGGGAACGCGGCCTGCACCCCGATATAGGGCGACAGGTTGTAGGGAATGAACAGTGCCACCATCAATGCCACCATGACAAACGCCTTGACGACGTCCGCCAGGTAGAACAGGAGGAGGTTTCTTCCCGAATATTCAACCAGCAGTCCGCCAGCGATTTCCGTTTCCGCCTCGGCAATATCAAACGGAACCTTGGCGGCCTCTCCGATGGTAACCACCACCAGGGCAAGCAGCATTAATATCACTCCGGCGCTACCCACCGGTCCCACCAGGTTCCATATCGGATACGAGCCTATTGTGCTCATGAGGAACGGATTCGCCGTGGTGACCTGGCTGATTTTCCAGGCGATGGCCAGAATGACCACTGCCAGCGGCAGTTCGTAGCTCATCATTATTATCATCTCGCGCTGGGAGCCCACGGTGGCATACGGGGAACTGGAAGCGAACCCGCCGACGACAAAGGCCAGCGAGGGCACAATGAGCAGATAAAGCACCAGTATCACATCTCCGTATCTGCCGAGCAGCGCCGGCTGACCGAAGAGCGGAACATACAGGAGCAGCACACTGGCGGAAATGATGGCCAGCAAAGGCGCCGCCGTGAACAGCCACGATATGGCGCCTCTGGGTATAATGCTTTCCTTCATAAGCAGTTTCTGCATATCGCGGAAGGGCTGCACGATGGGCGGGCCGACTCTTCCCTGCATGTGCGCCACCAGCTTACGGTCAATACCGCGGTACAGCATGCCAAAGATAGCGCCAATGACCACAACGATACCGGAACCAATAATGATTACGATTGCGTTCTGCAGCAAACTGTCTCCCAGTAAGTTCATCTCTGTAACTCTTTCGTCTTTTGTACGGAGAGCCGGTGCATCTCCTCATAGTCCATCACGGATTTCTTTCCCGTGGCTTTATCGGTAATTATTGCCCGGTTGGTGCAGGACATACAGGGGTCAATGGAAGCGAAAGCGATGGGCACATCGGCAATCTGCATGCCCTTGAGCATGGTTGGCACGGCAATCAGGTTGACGTAAGTAGGTGCCCTTACCTTCCACGTGGAGAGCGTGCTCTCTCCCGCTACCAGCCGGACATAGTGGATGTCCTCGCCGCGCGGCGCCTCCACTCGTCCCACGCCCTCACCCTCGGCGTCGGTTAGCTGCTTCAGCAGCCTGGGCATCCTGGTTTCGGTGAGTATGGGGCCTTCAGGCATGTTTTTAATACATTGCTCTATGATTTCAATTGATTGCGCCACTTCGAGCAGACGGACGATAATGCGGTCATAAACGTCACCGACCACGGTTCCAGTAACAACGTCCGGCGTTATCGCTTTTATGTCAAGGTCAGCATAGGCGGAATACGCCTGGTCCTGCCGTACATCTTTGGGGACGCCGCTGGCCCTCACCGTCGGCCCCACTGTAATCAGCTTCAGCGCATCTTCATACGGGAGGATGCCGACGTTTCTCGTCCTCATCTTTACCGTCTCGTCCTCGAGGAAAATGCGCCTCAGCTGCTCGAAAATGCTCTTGTAATAGTCCAGCCCCTTTTGCAGCAGTGGCACCTGCTCCTCGGTTATATCCCTTCTCACCCCACCATACTGGAATATCGCCTTGGTCACCCGGTTGCCAAAGACAAGCTCTATCAGGTCCATGATTTCCTCACGAACCCGCCAGGTGAGATAGAAGACGGTGTCAAAGCCAATCTCATGGGCGGCCACGCCGGCCCACAGGATATGGGAGTGTATTCTCTCCATCTCGGCGGCGATGACCCGGATATACTCGGCGCGTTCCGGCACCACAATGTCCGCCGCCTGCTCTACCGCCAGAGCCAGACAGTAAGGATGGCAGATGTTACAGATGCCGCAGATTCTCTCGGCAAGGTACAGCGTCTGGACGGGGTTATTGCGATTCATTCCCAGCCATTCCACGCTGCGATGCACCTGCCCTACTTTTATATCGACATCAACGACCTGTTCCCCGTCAATCTCAAGGTCGAGCTGTATCGGCTCCTTAAGTGCGGGATGAATGGGTCCGATCGGTATGGTGTAGGTTGTTTTCTCAGTATTATTAACTGCCATTTTTCCTGCTGCCCTTCCTTACTCTTTCCCCTTAGGCTTTCTTCCCGGCAGGACCCTCAGGTACTCCTCCAGCTTCTTATCATCTTTTCGCCACGGGTATATACCCTCGGGAAGGTCTCCTTCGAGGAATAACCTTCTTCCGTCCGGTATATCAGTAACCTCCACCCCCATCATCTCCTGAGTCTCGCGCTCGGTGAAGATAGCACCAGGGATGAGGTCAGTTATGGTGGGAATCTTCAGGTCTTTCTTGGACAGGGTAACCCTTAGCCCCAAGCTTATTTCTTCCAGATGACTGCCGTAGTAAATGGTGAAGTGGTATATCAGCTCCACGTCGTTGCCCATATCGCTAGACGAGATAATGGCGAGGTGAGGGTACGGCTGAAGGCGGCAGAAATGCTCCACCGCATCCCGGAATGCCTCTCTTTTGACATGTATCCATATGCTGCGGAAGCGGTTCTTCTTGACGGCGACCTCACGCTCGTAGATTTTGTCGTCAACGAAACCACCACCCAGAGCTTCCTTGAAGCTATCAACGATTCCCTGTGGGCTAAGCTTCTCCACCTATGAAACCTCCTGCTTGGCCAGCGTCTCCAACTTCGCCCAGGCCTTCACTACCCCTTCGATAATCGCCTCCGGTCTGGGAGGGCAGCCGGGAATATACACGTCCACCGGTATTATCTGGTCGATAGGCCCAACCAGGCTGTAAGCCTCGTGAAAGACATCGCCTTCCACCCCACAGTTACCCACCGCCATGACCACTTTGGGGTCCGGGGTCTGCTCATAAATACGCCGCACGCTGTCCGCCATGCTGCGCCCCACCGGCCCGGTAGCCAGCAGAACATCGGCATGGCGCGGCGAGCCCACCAGCATGATGCCGAAACGCTCGACATCGTAGCGCGGTGTCAGCACGGCTAAAATCTCAATATCACAGCCATTACAGGACCCGGTGTTGAGGTGGTATACCCAGAGTGCTCGGTTAAATGCCTTTAAATTCATCGTCTTTCCTGAAATATGTTCTCCGTTTTAAATTACTATAATCAGCACGAGGACCGTTATCGCCATTACGGCTACCAACCAGAGCATGTAATCATTGAGAATTCCGGTATGCGGTCGCATCATGGCGCTATAGAATCCCTTCAACGCTTCAAAAAAGCCCCAGTATATATTATGTGCCGGAATATGGCGCTGTTCGGCCGGTGGTACCTGGATTCCGGAGATAAAGATATCGGTCTGCGCCGTCCCTTTCTTGTAGCGCTTCTGGCCGCGACTTCGCACATAGAGCGCAATCGCCCCTATCACCAGCAGCACTACCAGCCAGATGATTGGACTCCAGACCGCGTATCCGTACGTTATAACTGACAACTCCCTATCTCCTGACCTCTACTTACCTTTCCTCTTCATTCTCATTATCTCTAGGGTGCCGCGCCCATAACGCCGTTAATGTATCCGGCCTGATCAATCAGAGCATCCGTCGCCGGAGCCACGATAGTATCCACCACCAGGCCGGGGAAGATGCTGAAGAAGATGATGCAGACCACCATGATACCCATCCCGATAAGCATTGACCGGGGAACCTCCCTGACTTCTTTGTAGGCGGGCATTTCCGGGCCGGTGAAGGCGGAGTAAAATACCTTGGTGAATGATGCCAGCGTCACCAGCGACACGAACATGGCAATAATCGAGAGCAGCGGGTTAAAGCGGAACACTGATTCATAGATAAGCAGCTTCGAGGCGAACCCGTTAAATGGTGGGATTCCGGAAATGGCGAGCGCCCCGATGATGAAGAAAATCGTTGTCCATTTCATGTTATGGCCCAGGCCGCCCATCTTGTTCAAATCCCTGGTCCCGATGCGGAAGAAAATGGCTTCCGCGGTGAGGAAGAGCATACCCTTGTAGAGGGCATTGTTTATGATGTGGAATATGCCGCCATTCATGGCGTCCCTTCCATAATTGGCCAGCGCCACGGGGTCGGTGAGCACCGCCAGCCCCACGCCCACGCCGAGCAACATATAACCGCTCTGCGAGATGGCGTGGTAGGCCATGAGGCGCTTGATGTCCGTCTGGTAAATCGCCCTCATAACGCCGATAAACATACTGAGCACGCCCAGAATGATAACTATCCAGCCAATGGCCGTGGTATCAAATTGGCCGCCATACAGCGTAAAGGTTACCCGGTAGAGGGCATACATGGAGACGACACTGGAGACGTAAATCATGGGCGTGATACCTGCCGGTGCCACGGCGTATGTATCCGGTGCCCACATATGCAGGGGTACGCCCGCCAGCTTCATGACGAAGGCGATGGCCAGCATCGCCAGAGCAATCATGTCCAGAGTGTTGAACTGCATGTTCTGAGCCAGCGCCGCGATGCTCAGGAGGTTGTACTGCCCGTACAGTATACCAATGGCAAAGAGCACCAGCAGGGCACTGACCGCCGAAACGACGATGTACTTGAAACCGCCCTCCACGGCATCAGCCATGTTGACGCGGTATGCGGCCAGGCCAGCGCCGGCGATGGACAGTATCTCGAGGAAGACGAACAGATTGAACATGTCACCGGTGAATACCAAGCCAATCATGCCCACATACAAAAGCATGAACAGCGAATAGAACCGGTCCTGACCGGTCTCATTTTTCACAAACTGAAGGGAGTAGATCAGCGCGGCCAGCGCGACCACCGTCGTGGTCAGGCCCATGAATATCGAGATGCCATCCACCTGGAACATGATACGTATCGGCACCATGTAATTCTCGGGAATGGCCATCTCCGGCACCGCAGCGCCGAGGGTATAGATGCGGGTGCCATTCGTATAGACGTCTATGGCCAGTATAGCTATCAGTAAAGTGACAAAGCCGAGAAGGGAGACGTTGACGGTATCCCGGAATTTATTGCCTATCCGACTGATTAGTGGCGTGATAAATGCCGCTAGCAGCGGTATGGCCACAATCAGTATTGGTGAATGTACGGTTAAGTACTCCAAACTCTACCCTTTCAGCAACCTTGATTTCTTGGCGTCAATATCGCCCATGTGGCGATAGATATACATCACCATGGTCAGCATCAGCGCAATTACGGAAACCGTGATGACGATGTTGGTCAGGGTCAGTGCCTGCGGCACCGGCAACACCATAGCGCCCTCCGGTGTAGCCGTATAGATGGGAGCAACGCCCCCCGCCCGGTACCCCAGAGCTATCAGAAACAGGTTGGCCCCGGAGCTCAAAATGGCGATACCCATCACGATTTTTATAAGATTCCGCTTGAACAGAAACATGAACAGAGCCACACCCACCAGGAGCGCTGCGGCAACAAATGGGATATTAAAAGGAATATATTGCATCATTCTTCCATCTCCTCCCCGCTGGAAAATAGCGCCATGGCGAGAACCACCGCAGATAGCCCGGCCATAACTTTCAGTCCGACTCCGAAATTCATCAGTGGCATGACCCCTCCCGTCCACACGTCGCCTGGATTGGGTCCGGTAGGAGGAATTCCGCCGAAGAAAGGCGTGCCGACCAGGAAATTGTAGAAGAAAATGGTACCCATACCGGCAAAGGCCATCCCGATAAATATCAGGGCGCCGCTGCTTTCAACTACAGAAAGATAGCTCTCGCGAAGTGATTTCTTTATCTCGGTGGAACCGAAAGCCACTATCAGCATGACCACACCGGAAGCGACGATGGCACCGCCCTGGAAGCCCCCGCCCGGGGTAACGTGTCCGTGCATGATAACGTACAGCCCGAATATCAGTACAAACAGTATCAGCTGGTTCGCTATGGTGCGCACGATTTTCGACAGCATTTACGTATTTTTCTCCCTCTTCTTCAAAGCCCGGAAAAGGAGCAGCACGCCGGTCACCGCAGTGAAGAGGACAGTGGCCTCTCCCAGTGTGTCCAGACCGCGATAGTCAAACAGGACTGCCGTCACCACGTTATTGCTCGCGGTTTCCGCCTGAGAATTGGCAATCATGTAATCATCCATATCAGAAGGCGGGTAACCAAACGGGTGCATGAGCAGCGCCCCGGTCATCAGGACCGCAACCAGTATTATCAAAACAAACCAAGCAACAACCTGTCTCATGGCTACTCCATACGTTTCGTTGCCCTGATGGCGATGATAAAGATGGCCGTCGTCACCGCCGCGCCAATGCCCGCTTCGGCAATGGCCACATCAGGAGCACGCAACAGGAAAAACTCAAGAGCGAGAAGGAGGCTCAGCACCCCCAGCACCACCGCAGCATACAGAAGGTCTCTGCAGACAGCCACAAATATGGCGCAGACAACTATGGCCAGCGGCATTATGATATGCAAGACAGCGGCGTCAATCATTGTCCTTCCCTTCAAGGTCATCAACAACTGCCCTGGCAGGCTTCTCACCGCTGCGATGTGCTGCCCGGGCAATCGCGTGTGCGCCCGTCGCGTTGGTGATGAGCAGAACAACAAGCGCAATTACCGAGTGTATGGAGAGAATTGACTGGGATGAGTAAGTTCCCTCCATCGCCCAGATACTGGCCGACTGTATGATCACGGCCATGATAAGGAATATCGAGCCGAAAGTGGTACACTTCGTGGCGGCGTGAAGTCTGGTATACACGTCAGGAAAACGGTGCAGGCCGAAGACGCCGACCACATTGAAAAAGAGACCGATTATTATAAATATGTAGGTTACTGCGTTCAAAGCACCCATCTAAAAATTCTTCCCCTCGATATACCGGGCCACGTAGAGTGTCATAATAAACGAGAGCACAGCATAAACAATGGCCACGTCCACGAAAATGACCTGCTTGAACAGGATAGCCAGGACCACCATCAGGGCAACGACAAGCGTATTGAGGGTATCAAAGGCAACGAGACGGGTTGGCGCGCCCGGTCCGATAAACACCTTGGCAATGACGATAATCATGCAAACCGCCACCACAATCGCCGCCGGAAGCCATATCATCCCGCTATCCTCCTGGCCCAGTCAGGAAAACTGTTGCAAATCTTATGGTAGTCTCTGGGCATCTCCTTGAGCGTTTCCATGTTCACGTTTATCCAGTGTACGTACAGGTCGTTGGTTTCTTCGTCCACGTCAACGCTCAAAGTTCCCGGCGTCAATGTGATGGAATTGGCCAGGATGGTAAGAGCCATATCGTTTTTCAGATTGGGGGAAATTTTCACAATGCCCGGATTAATCCGGCCGGTGATAACGCGATAGGCAACGTCAACATTTGCCACCGCCATGGCGAAGAAGAACGGGAACAGATAGATAAGCCAGATGAACCATCTGACCGGATTAAGCATGCGCAGGCTCTTTGCGAGGTATCTATTCTTGACCAGAGCGGCCACTACCAGGGCAAAAATCGCCCCGATGATTAACTCCGCGGTATTCCAGAGAAGTATGTTGCCGGAACCTATAGTTAAAACCAGGTAAATTAAATAGGCAACAACCGCTGTGACTAAAAATCTCATGCTACTTTAAATAAAAAAATCAGCCGAACCAACTTCACTGAATTTATCGAACGGTTTCGGGAACATAATCACCGAATAGAATAGCAGACGCATAATATCCTTGTCAAGATTATTCAAGAACTTATTTTACCCAAAACTAGGAAACTTTTTTCAAAAAATAAGGGTTTTTTACCTGACCGAAATGAGCAGAATGGCAGAAGCCGTTTGGGTTCACCAACAAATATATGTGGAGTAGAAAAGAAAAGGTAGCCGACACGCTAATCGAGTTCCTGCGCCAGCTTCTCGCCCAGGGAAAACGCCTCTTTCAGCATACCAGGGTGCTCTTTAATCTCTCCCCTTTTATCCACCCCCCGCACCAAAAGCTCATCAGCGTATTCCGCGCCGAAGGCCTGGAAAAAATATTTTATCACCAGTATCGAGCCGTCAAATAGCTGTTTCCCCTTGGTCGCCCCCACGCCGATAAAGGCGCCCTTCTTCTCTGATTCAGGAAGAGTCTTGAGCACGTTCCTTCTCACCCACAGCGCCTGGCAGCGGTCTATAAGGGTTTTCAACTGCGCCGTAACTCCATAGAAGAACATGGGCGACGCCACAATGATACCGTCAGCCTCAAGGAGCTTGGGAATAATGACATCCATATCGTCGCGCATGACGCAGTTGCCGTCCTTGAGGCAGCCGTAGTACTCCTTACAGGGCGTTATCTTCATCTTATCCACAATAATTTTTTCCACCTCGGCCTGCCGGCTTTGCGCCCCTCTCAACGCCTCATCCAGAAGCAGGTCCGTATT
>CAYZOI010000035.1:0-13666 GCA_964480145.1 uncultured Dehalococcoidaceae bacterium
GATAGATCTCCTCCGTCTTGTAGCTGCTGTTGAATGATTCGATGTATGGTTTGTACCACTTACAATCAAACTTAGGAAATATAAAACATGGAGGCAGAACAATTTCCATGATTTTCAGGTAAAGAATTATGCATCAATTAGATCCCATTGTTACCATTGCTATTCTGTTAGCGGCAGCCCTGGTAGGTGGCATGATAGCTCACCGACTGAGGCAACCGGTCATATTGGGGTATCTGGTCATTGGTATTGCCGTTGGGCCTCATTCCCTTGGCCTGGTCAGCGATCTGGAACTGATTGAGACGGTTGCAGCAATCGGTGTTGCCCTGTTGATGTTTACCCTGGGACTGGAGATTTCGATAGCCCAGTTACGAGAAGTAGGCAAAGTAGGGATGTGGGGTGGCATCACGCAAATCGCGGCTACTATTGCAGCGGGGTTAATGGTGGGCGTTCTCTTGTTCGGCTGGCAGTTATCTCAAGCCATCCTGTTTGGCCTGATAATATCACTTAGCAGCACCGCCGTGTGTCTGAAAATACTGATGGAGCGGGGAGAGCTTACTTCGGTTCGAGGACGGATTATGATTGCATTTCTTATCATGCAGGATATCAGTGTGGTCATAATGATGGTGGCCCTGCCTCTTATGAGTGGTGCCGCCGGGAGTTTCCCTCTGGCTCTATCAATAGCAGTGGGGAAGGCGGTATTATTTGTTGGGATAGCAATCGTGCTGGGGCGATGGATACTGCCGTGGCTGATGGGGAGAGTGGGAGGAGTTCGAGCCCGGGAATTATTTCTACTCACCGTCCTCATCCTCTGTCTGGGCGCAGCCATCGGAACCCATATTTTTGGGTTGTCAATGGTATTTGGGGCTTTCCTTATCGGCCTTGTGCTCCGTGAAACAAGATTTGTACATCAGGCTTTAGCTGAGATTACACCTCTGCGCGATGTTTTCGCCACCCTTTTCTTTGTTTCTCTGGGTATGTTATTAGACCCCGTTTTTGTGGTTTCCCACTGGGCGGCGATTTTACTTACCGTAGCCGTTATCATTTTTATGAAATTGCTGATCATTTTTAGCATTGTTCGGCTCTTTGGCTTCGGTAATAGAGTAGCTTTCATCACCGGTGCCGGGCTGTTTCAGATTGGTGAATTTGGCTTCATCCTGGCCCAAGGAGGAATCAATATAGGTATAATCTCAGCCGAGTTTTATTCTTTAATCCTGGCCAGTGCCGTTATCAGCATGTTGTTGACGCCGGTTTCCATTAGCCTAGCTTCTCAACTCTCAACCAAATTAGCTTTACTTTCAGCTCGTAGAACGCTGACCGCCGGACGGGTTTCGCAACCGTCCGCTCCATCGTCTGCTCGAGCGCCTAGCAGAGTAGTGATTGCCGGCTATGGCCGGGTTGGACAAAATGTTGCTCAGGGCCTGCAAGACGCCGGAATACTTTATACTGTCATTGATATTGACCCCGAGCGGATTTCTGAAGCGCGTGATAGTGGTAGACCACGCATATATGGCGATGCGACAAACATCCATGTACTTTCTCAGGCTAACCTGGGTAGAGCCAGGGCATTGGTGATAACCTATCCTGACCCAATAGCCGTAGTGACTACGGCAAAAGTCGCCTTGAGTGTTAACCCGAAGCTGGTAATCTTGGCACGGGTCCACCGTTTGAAGGAAGCTGAGGCGCTGAAGGAGATAGGGGTAACTGAGTTGGTTAGCCCCGAGTACGAAGCCAGTTTCAGGTTTATAAAGAGGCTATTTAATATAGTGGGTCTTGAGAAAGCGAACCGAAAGCGGATCTTGGCCTTAGTGCGAAAAGATAAAGAAATCGCTGAGTTCAATCCTGATCAGGAAGTATAATCTGACTGCACAATTTAGCGAATTGTTTAACCAAGTAACAATTGCTTGAATTGTTACCTCATTGCAGCACAACCTGACGTTTTGTGACCTCTCCAGTTTGCCAGTTATCGAAGCTGGAATTTGTATGGTTCCTTAAGACGTACGTAGAATTGACATTCAGCCCATTAATACATTATAAATATAAATCAATGCTGAAAGATTAACATCGAATGCGTAGATTAAGCTCAAAGGAGTGAATAATGGAATTCAGCTCTCAAATTAAGGCCATTGCTCAGGAGAACGGGGCTGCCCTTGTTGGTATTGCCTCCAGAGAAAGGCTGGCCGAGGCACCGCCTTCAGCCGATCCTGATTACCTCTTGCCTTCTACTCGTTCTATTATCTCTCTAGTCATACCGCTGGATAGAAAAATTATTCGGGACTACTTGAGCAAAAGGGACTGGTTGGCCCACGGGAATGACCATAAACGCATTTACCGGGAACTTTATAACATCACTGAACGCCTTGTTGATTTCCTGAAGGAAAAAGGTTTTGAAGCCATACGACCTGATATGAACAATGTCTATCGGCCTGAAGAGGGTAGCAGAGGGACCACGGATATGGCCAATATGGTTGATATGGTGCCTGACTTCTCCCATCGTTACGGAGCAGTAGCCGCGGGGTTGGGACGGTTGGGCTGGAGCGGCAATTTGATGACTCCCCAGTTTGGCTCGGCGATTTTCTTGGGTTCAGTACTCACCTCAGCAGTACTGGAGCCTGACCCGCTCCTGGAAGAAGATCCCTGTGGCAAGTGCAAGCTGTGTACCAGGGTTTGCCCCGTGGAGATGGTGGATAAAAAGGAAACTATGTCCGTGACCATAGCCGGCAGAGAATACGGCTATGGGAAAAAGGAAAGCAATGCCCGCTGTATCATCGCCTGTGGCCACAACCACGGCTTAGGGCTTGACAAGACATGGTCTACCTGGAGTCCTTACCATGTGGACTATCCCTTCCCCGGTGAAGTGGCGGAAGTTATTGCCCTGAGCCGGCAGATACGAGCCGCCGACCCTAATTTTCAGGGAAAGCGAGCCGTACTTACTCAGCGTGATAAATGCTTTGACCCCAATGAGATCTATATCAATACCTGTGGTAACTGCGGACTCATCTGCTGGGAAAAGCGGGAGGACCGGGAGGAGAATCGTCGTATACTGATGAACTCTGGCGTGGTGGTGCTCACTGCCGAGGGCAAACGGATGGCGGTACCGGCAGAAGAAACAACTGTACTGGATACACCTTATGGTGTAAAGGTAGCCATGCTACGCCGGGAAGCCCAGTCACTGCCTGAGCTTGCTAATGTGCTGAAAGAGGGGGCGATGACTGCCCGTGTTGCCAGAGATACCCAGATTCTGAACTATCTGGCCGCGCTGCCTGTCGCCGCTTAATAACCGGGTATGTAAAATAGCCTGAATAACACACATAAGGAGGTGCCAGCAAAATGACTCGTCCACTTGAAGGAGTAAAGTGTGTAGCTGTTATCATGTTTGAGCAGCTAACGGTAGCGTTGTCCATGATGGCCGACCTGGGGGCCGAGGTAATTAAGATAGAACCCCCGGAAGGTGAATTGGGTAGACAGCTTTTAGCCGTCCCTGATTTACCGTTCAGTCCCTACTTTGAGACGAACAACCGTGGTTTCAAGTGTATAACACTTGACCTTAAGACAGAGAAAGCCAGAGAGATACTCTATAAACTGGTAAAAGATGCTGATGTCTTTGCCCAGAACTTTCGTCCCGGCGTAGCCCAGCGTCTTGGTTGTGGCTACGAAGACTTGGTTAAGATAAACCCCAGTATCGTTTACCTCAGTTCATCAGCCTACGGTCCGGATGGGCCAAAAGCCATGCTGCCGGGAACAGACGGCGTAGCCCAGGCGATGGGCGGCATTGGCAGTGCCTTTGGTCAGGAAGGCACCCCTATGGCGACAGGGCAGGTCGCTGTGGGAGATGAAACCGCTGCCTTCCATAACTTTCAAGCAATAATGGTTGGCCTGTACCACAAGATGAAGACCGGCGAAGGCCAGTTGATTGAAACCTCATTGTTTGGTAGCCAGATACGCCTGATGGGCTTTTTTATGACACAAGTTCTCGTGACTGGTAAACAGGCGCCACGTAGTCGAGTCCGTATGGTCGTTGGCGCAGCACCGAACATGACTGCTAGCTTCAACGACAAGGATGGCAAACCTTTTATGCTTCAGGTGGTTGGTGAAGAGCGCTGGCGGAAGGGCCTGGAAGCCACCGGTTTTGCCAAGAAGCTGGACGAAGTCGGTTGCGGCAGTCTGGTGGAGGTCGCGAATTCTCCGGAAAAAAAGCAGACCTTCTTAGATACCATGGACCGACTGTTTGCTACTGAAACCAGGGAGCACTGGCTGAAGATACTTCGCGGGGCCGATGTGATAAGTGCTCCAATCAACACTCTGGCTGAAGCAGGAGCCGATCCTGATGCCATCGCCAATAACTATGTGATAGAGGTTGACCACCCGAAGTTGGGAAAGATAAAAGAGGTTGGCTTTCCCTGGAAATTCCATAAGACCCCGGCCAAAGCTGGAATCGCACCCGAACTGGGTGAGCACAATAATGAGGTGCTAAAGGGGTTAGGCTTTTCTGATGCGGATATAAAGCAGCTCAAAGAAGAGAGGATAATTTAAATCCTCACAGTTGTTTATAGGCCACTTTACTGATAGGACTTCGGTCTGTGGTTCGAGACCACAATGGCCCACCTTCAAATTTATGGAGGCTAGTTAATCTCTCGTTCCAGTAATAAGCTGCATTCTCTGGAATACAAGAATCCACCAGAAAATCGCAGTACAGGCTGTGGAGAAGGCTGCCAGGTATAGGTTTAGAGTCACAAGACATACTACGAATATGGTGAGTATAACGGAAGTAGGAATGCTAGTCAGGCAAGGAGGCTTCGCCTTGGCTCTAATCATAGGCAGGATAGAAATCCAGAGTATCATGCCTCCTGTCATCAGTACATAGTCTTGCCAAATCATATTATAGCCCTCCAGTGGTCTGCCCCCACAAAGGATACCACTTCCTATTAACGTGAGCTAGGGTTAAAATATCGCCCGCCCTAGCAGCTCTTTAGGGAGTGCCGCCCTGACCCCAACCATAGGGTTGACAATCTGGTTTATCTTCAAGTCTGCGGCATTGCTTATCAACATCACCGCGTCCAGAAATTCAAGGCCATTGCAGTCCATTATTAACTTGGCCATATCATCCAGGGCTATGTGATAGGCCTCCTCTAGGGTTCTGCCCTCCCCGACCGTCATCACGTGCGATTGTGTTATCACTAAGGGATGAGTCAGCCTGATAGCGTCGGTTACATTACAGCGCAGTGTCAGCACCGACTCCGTCTCCACGGCAGAGAGGTGGCTCTCCCCGTCAGCCATGAGGGCATGGACGTCGCCGGCGGCCATAAGGGCACCCTTTACGAAGACGGGCAGATAGACGGAGGCACCCTCGGCTATATCGGTGATGTCCATGTTGCCGCCATGAGGTCCTGAGGTGCCGCTGCTAATACTGGCCTCAGCTGGTGCCACCCCTATCTTCCCCACCATAGGCCGCAGTGGGATTTTCAAGCTATCACTGAAATGAACATGTGTATCATTGTAGGTAACCACCTTGTAACTGGGCCGGGAGATGCGCTCGGCAAAAGCCCCCTTGCCGGGCATTGCGACGATGGCTGCCTCACCGGCGGTCAGCTTGATGTTTAAGATATCTACCTTAAGGGTTGAACCAGATTCTACGCCCTGGATTTCAACCGGGCCGGTAACAGGCAAAACCACTGAATCGGGAAAGGTTTCAATGAAGGTGAGGATACTGGGGGTTTCCAGTTGAAAAAGCTCTCCAGGAGCAACGGTAAGTGCCGGAACGTTATCTGGGCTGTATTGGTGAACATGTTTGTCTTTGGCCAGGAATTTCATAGTCGGCTCCTCATTCTCTTTATGCTTTCGAATCCCTAATCCTTTATCCTTTTATCCTCAATTCTCTTTGCTTTGAATTCTGTTCTCTCAATAGTGCCGGATTTTACCAAATCCACTTCAGTAGTAACAATAAGCTCCTCGCGAAGAGCTCGCTTCAATTTACTCTTAAACTCCTCAGTGTTTGTCTCCTCATCAATATATTCTGCTACCACAGTAACAACATCTGCACCTGTTCTTTCCTGTGTTGTGAGCCTTATTTTGTACTCGTCACTAAGCTCCTTAAAGCTCCTTACAACTTTCTCTACTTGAACAGGGTAGAAATTTTCCCCCTTATAAATTATCATATCATCTGCCCTACCCAGGATACCCCCCACTGCACGGACATGCGTTCTGCCGCAAGCACATTTCTCAAAGTCAAGTCGAGCATAGTCATTGGTCCAGTATCTAATCAACGGCGTTCCCTCCCGGGTAAGAGAAGTTAGCACCAAAACTCCTATTTCTCCAGGGGCACACCGTTCTCTCGTATCCTTATTAACAGTCTCAACCAGTATATGATCTTCAGCCCAGTGAATCCCCACTTTTTTCTTGCATTCAGAGGCACAGGTGGGACCTATCTCAGCAAGTCCGTAGTAATCATACGCATCTATTCCCAGTCCCTGTTCTATTTTCTTCCTGGTAGCTGGCACCTCTGTTCCTCCTTCTCCGCCAAAAGCTCCTAACCTCATTGGAATCTGATCCGGAGAGATGCCCCGCTGCCTCATCCTCTCAGCGAGGTAAAGAGCATAGGACGGAGTCGCCACCATTGCAGTAGAGCCAGGATTTACAAAATAATCTAGCTGGCGCTCGGTCATGGTCGCTCCTATGGGAAGGACAAAGCAACCAATGCGCGCAGCAGCATAGTGGACTGACATGCCCGCAACCCAAAGACCATAGCTAAAACTATTCTGAATAATATCTCCAGAACGAATCCCGAAACTCCACATCGTCCGGGCTGTCCACTGAGTTAAATACTCCACGTCCCCCTGGGTCCAGATAGTATTTACCGGTATACCTGTTGTTCCGGTTGAGGGGTGGAGTTCTCTCCAGTCCCTCTGTGGAGCGACAGTATATCTGCCAAGCGGGGGATGGTTAATTTGTTCCTGCCTGAGCTCCTCTTTAGTTACCATAGGAATTTTATCTACATCAGCAAGAGATTTGATGTCATCTGGCTTAAGTCCTGCCTTATCGAACCTTTCTCTATAGAATTCAGAATCCTTATAACATCTTTTTACCTGCCACTTAAGGCGCTCAAGCTGAAGTTTTCCTATTGCCTCTCGGGATATAGTTTCTATTTCAGGTTCATAGAATTCTTCTGGTTTCTTCATAAATCCTCCTTTTTCTATGAACAGTTATTTTGTAGTTGTTGGCCAAATGCTCCTATTTTCCAAAAACATCCACTCTGGTGCATTGAGCACAAATCTCAATAACTGCAACGAGGGTTGTTAAAGCATTACCGCGCCGCCATCCACGCTCAGGCTTTGCCCGGTCATATAAGATGATTTCTCGGAAGCTAAGAACACCACCACCGAGGCTATTTCTTCAGGCTGGCACATTCTCCGCATCGGTGTTTGCGGCAGCATTTCCTCAATATAATGAGGGCTGTTCCTCAGAAATTGTTTCGTCAGGCCAGCGTCAACAATCCCCGGACAGACCGCATTGACTCTTATATTGTGCTCAGCAATGCTGGCAGCCAATGACTTGGTCACCGAGATTACTGCCGCTTTAGACGCAGCATAAGGCGCTGCCTGAGGTGCTGCCCTCCGGCCCTGCTGTGAGGAAATGTTTATAATTCTGCCGAACTTCTGTTTTATCATATACGGCAAAACCGCCTTGCAGAGTCGCACTGTTACCATCAAATTAAGCTCTATGATACGGTACCAGATGGACTCCGGGGTTTCCAGGAATGGCATGGGCTTATTCCAGCCAATGCTGTTCACCAGCACGTCTATTCTGCCAAACTTTCCCGCAATTCCAGCGATAACATCTTTTATTTTATCTTCTTTGGTGGCATCAACGACTACCATAAAAGCCTTGCCTCCACTTGATTCTATCTCCCGGACCACTTTTTGCGCTCCTTCCTCTACGCTGTCCAGAATAATCGTCATGCCACCTTCTCGCGCAAAGCCCTGAGCAATTTTTTCGCCGATGCCACCAGCCCCTCCCGCAACCACCACCACCATGTCTTTAAATTCCATTATCCCTCCTTTGTCAAGGTTCTCATTTTAAGTACATGCTGGAAAAACCCTGTACCTGATCTACGCCTATAAAGGATACAATTTTACGCATCCTGTACCTTCTTTATAAGTATCTGGTGCCAATTTACTGTTTAACGTCAGCTGACCGTAGCTCCCCGCGGAAAGGCCGGCGATTCCTGCTCCAATGTGAACTTTTGTGAACAAGTGAAGGTAACTTTAGATATTTTGGAATTGTGGAGCTGAGGAGACTCGAACTCCTGACTTCCTCCTTGCAAAGGAGGCGCTCTCCCGACTGAGCTACAGCCCCGTTGCCGCAGGCTATTATACCACATCTGTCACCGGCTTATTATCTCTCGCCACGGCTGGATAATCATTCTTGTCAGCTATACTCAATATTGCTATACTGGACTCGTTATCGATTTGAGGACCTGTCATGGACTTTGAGACTGTTATCGGGCTGGAAGTACACGTTCAGCTGTTGACCAAGAGTAAGATGTACTGCGGCTGCAATGCTGATTATGCTACCGCCCCGCCCAATACCCATGTTTGCCCGGTGTGCCTCGGCATGCCCGGTGTGCTGCCGGTGATAAACAGGCAGGCGGTGGAATTCACCATCATGACGGCGCTGGTGCTGAACTGTACCGTTTCGGACTGCACCAAGTTCGACCGCAAGAACTACCCGTATCCAGACCTGATGAAGGGTTATCAGATTTCCCAGTATGATGCCCCCATCGGCATAGGGGGCTGGCTCGGCATTGAAGTTGATGGCCAGAAAAAGAAAATCGGCATCACCCGGGTTCACCTGGAAGAAGATGTGGCCAAGCTATTGCACCGCACGGCCAATGATGGGGAGGAGTACAGCTTGGTGGATGTGAACCGCTCCGGCGTGCCGCTGATGGAGATTGTCGGCGAGCCGGACCTGCGTTCGCCGGAGGAGGCCAGGCAGTACCTGATAAAGCTGCGCAGCATCCTCCAGTACCTGGGTGTCTCCACGGGGAACATGGAAGAAGGGAGCTTCCGCTGCGACGCCAACATCAGCATCCGGTCTGAAGGCAGTGCCGAGCTGGGGCCCAAGGTCGAGGTCAAGAACATGAACAGCTTCCGGGCGGTCTACCTGGCGATGGAATATGAGGCCAAGCGGCAGAGAAAGGCATTCAGTGAGGGGAAGAAACTGGTGCAGGAAACGCGGGGCTGGGTGGAGGAGAAGGGAAAGACGGTGGCGCAGCGCAGCAAGGAGTACGCCCATGACTACCGCTACTTCCCTGAGCCCGACCTCCCCCCGCTTGCCATCAGCCGGGAGTGGGTGGCGGAAATAAGGGCCAAATTACCAGAATTAGCTGAAGATAGGCGAGACAGGTTTATGAAGGAATATGACCTGCCTTTATATGACGCCAGCCTGCTGACCAGCTCAAAGGCGATGGCGGATTACTTTGAAGATGCTACCAGAACTGATGCCTATCAGAAACTGCCTCAGGATAAGGCGGCAAAAGAAGTGAGTAACTGGCTACTGGGTCAAGCCAGTCATATAATGAACGTTGCCAATACTGATATAGAGGGATTCAGGAAAATGATTAGCCCTGAACAACTATGCCAGCTTGTAGCCAAAATACCGGGCGGTAGTGTTAGCAGCACGAGTGCCAAAGAGGTACTGGGCGAAATGTTCAAAACCGGAACGGATTCTGGTGATATTATTAAAGAGCGCGGCCTGAGCCAGATAAGCGATACCGGGGAGCTTGAAGCCGCCATCGTTGACGTGATAAACTCAAATACGCAGGCCGTGTCCGATTACAGGTCGGGCAAGGAAACAGCGCTGAAATTCCTGGTCGGGCAGGTGATGCGGGCGACGAAGGGTCGTGCCAACCCGGCTCTGGCCGGTGAGCTGTTGCAGAAAAAACTGGGTGAAGGCTGAAGCAGGTAGAGAGGAAGGGAAAGATGCAGACCTATTTAAATATATCTCAGATAGTGCTGGCGGTAGCCTTGATACTGATTGTTCTTTTGCAGGTTCGAGGTGGTGGGCTGGGGGGCATCTTCGGTCAGGCGGACACGGTATACCGGACAAAGCGGGGCCTGGAAAAGACGATGTTTCGGCTCACCATTGTCCTGGCCGTCCTCTTTATTATAATCGCCATCGTCTCTCTCCGGCTTACCTGAGAAATCGCCCTGAATGGGGGCAGCGCCCGTGATTTTCTGAGAGCTACGGTGGGTGATGAGGTAAAGATTAGGCTGGGCAAAAAGTAAACCGGGCTATTTTTGAGCCTAGAAGCTGTTGACAAACCTTGACAGGTTTGTTACTCTGCTCAAAGAGTCGAATAAAGGAGGTTCGGAAAATGCCCCAGGCTTACTGTATGAAGTGTAGAAAGAAAGTAGAGATCAAGGACGCGAAAGAAACAACCCTCAAGAACAAACGCCCGGCGGTTCAGGGTACATGCCCCACCTGCGGTACCAAGGTATTCCGCATCGGCAAGGCCTAGACTTGTCGTTTTCTTAACACATCTCTGAAACTGTATTGGGTATAAAATGACAATCAGGCAGCGGTTGAGATGAAAATTTAGGAGCGTAAGCGCGAACGCCTCAGCGCTGCCGGTTGATGGACAATATTTGAAGGCACTGTCAACGACAATGCCTTCTTTGTTCCATTATATTGGCCTTTAGGGTTACTTTATCAGGCGGGGAAGGGCAGTCGTGAAGCTGAAACTTTGGTTTCTGGAAACAAGGCCCCAGTTTCTGATACTTTCCGTGGTGCTGGCCTTTCTGGGCTCCAGCATTGCCTGGTATGACGGTTATTTCCACCTCGGTTACGCATTGCTCGCGGGCTTTGGGCTGCTGCTCACCCATATCAGCGTCAACACGTTGAATGACTATTTTGATTACCGGAGCGGGGTGGACCTGGCCACAAAGCCGACGCCGTTCAGCGGCGGCAGCGGCATCCTTCCCGCCGCCCTGCTCACTCCGAAACAGGTCTTCTGGTTCGGCATGTCATCTTTCCTGCTGGCGGTAGTCGTCGGTGTATTTTTTGTGCTGGCGACGGGATGGATGCTCCTTCCCCTGCTGTTGCTGGCGGCGGTATGTGTTCTCTTCTATACGCCGGTGATGCTCAAGATGCCCTGGCCGGAATGGGCGGCCGGGCTGGGGCTTGGCGCACTGCCGATCCTGGGGCTTTACTTTGTCCAGGCCGAGCACTACACGTGGCACGCGGTGATTGTCGCCATTCCCTCCGGGATTCTGGTGCATAACCTCCTGCTGCTCAATGAGTTCCCCGATACCGAAGCAGACAGCCAGGCCGGGCGAAGGACTTTGCCCATCGTCATGGGCGGCTCACGGGCCAGCCTCGTTTATTCGATTTTTACCATCGCGGTCTATCTGTGGATAATCGGCTGGGTGATAGCCGGTCAGATGCCCCCCTTCTCGCTTATCTCGCTGCTGACGCTCCCCTTTGCCCTGAAGGCGATAAAGGGTTCACGAAGGTATCAGGATATGACGCAGCTGGTTCCGGCGATGGGCAGCAATGTGCTGGTCGTCCTCGTAACGCAGTTCCTTCTGGGCATCGGCTATATACTGGCCGGAATTTTCTGAGCCGCCCGAGCAATAACTGGCCATACCGCAGGAAACATCATGAGCAGGTCTTTGCAGCGAATGTTCACCGAGGTGCCGCCCCGCTATGACCTTATCAATACGGTTGTAACCTGGGGTCTTGACCGGCGGTGGCGCAAGATGGCGGCGGAGGAATGCCTGGGAAATAAGCCGGAGAAATTCCTCGACCTCTGCTGCGGGACCGGGGACCTGGCGTTGACCGTGCGCCGCCTCGGGGGAGGTGGGGTCAGCGTGGCCGGCATCGATTACAGTCTGCCCATGCTTGAAATAGCGCGGGCAAAATCAGCGTCATGGAACGAGGGCAGGCATGTTTCCTTCATACACGGTGATGCGGGCTCTCTCCCTTTTCCCAACGCGTCTTTCGACTGCGTCGGCATCTCTTTTGCCTTCCGGAACCTGACTTATAAAAATCCCCTGGCCAGGCAGCATTTAACTGAGGTATGGCGAGTCCTCGCTGGCGGGGGCAGGTACGTCATTGTGGAGACCAGCCAGCCGAATTCAAAGCTTATCCGACGAGTATTCCACTGCTACCTGCGTTGCTTCGTCCGCAATGTCGGGTTCTGGCTCTCGGGAAATAAGGGGGCATATAATTACCTGGCGGAATCAGCGGCCGGCTTTTACACGGCCGAAGAGGTGAGGGATATGCTGCTGGAGGCGGGTTTCCGCGAGGTTCGCTACCGGCCGTTTTTGTTTGGCGCCGCCGGCATTCATATTGCCGTCAAATAAATGGTCAAGTCTGCTCTTCGATGTAAAGCTCTCTCAGGTTGTTGAGGGACGTAAAAAACTCCCGCATCATAACGCTCACCGGGTACATGCCTTTTCTGTTTATCCGGATTTTATCCTTGCCTCCTGCCAGGCCAAAAAGCCTGAGAAAAAGCAGCTCGGCGCGCAGCTTTGTTTCAATACCGGCGCCGAACCTCTGGGCGAACTTATCGGTATCAAGCTCCATGCCGAATAGTTTGGTGAGCAGATAGTATCTCTGGTTTTCTTTTTCAGTGAGTTTGCGCCAGCCAACGATGGGCAGGGTATCGCGGCTTAGAAGCTCGCCATAGCGGTCCAGCGAAAACGTGTTCACGTAAAAATTACCCCCCACGATGCTCACCGAGCCCGCGCCGATGCCGATATAGTCATCAAAGTCGACGATGTATTCGTCAATCATTCTCTCCCCTCTGGAGAAACACCAGACGGTGGACGCTCTGTAATCATCTGCGTAGAGTTCATTCAAAATGACATCGTAAAATCGCTTCTCTTCCGTTATATCCACCCGGTTGAAGCGCCGCTCCAGGGCGCTTTTCTTGTGCGGGGAAGCCATCAGCGGGTAAAAGGTGGCCTGGTCAATGTTTAATTCTTTGAATGTCAGCACATCCGCTTTGAACTGGTCAACGGTCTGGCCCGGGAAATTGAAGACGAAGTCGACATTCACGGTGTCAAATTCTCCCTGCGCCATCAGCACCTGCTGCTTCATCTCTTCGCTCGGGCCGAAAGGCCTGCCCATCGCCTTGACGATTTCGTCATCAAAGCTCTGCACGCCGATGGATAGTCGGTTGATGCCGGCTGCCTTGAGCCGGGCGATGTTTTCCCGGTTCACTTCGCGGGGGGTGGTCTCCAGGGAAATTCGCTTGACGCTGAAGTTGTCTTTAAGATAGCCGATAAAGCCCTCGAGTTCATCCATGAGGATGGTCGGCGTGCCGCCGCCAAAGTAAAAATCAGAGAAGGTGAAGCCCTTCTTGATATAGAGGTCAAGCTCGCGTTTCAGTTGTTTAAAATACTGCCTGGCTTTATCTTCCTGGAACAGGTAGCGGTTGAAGCAGCAGAACGGGCACAGGGTCCGGCAGAACGGGATGTGGATGTAGAGCGATATCGCTCCCGTATCCTTTGCGCCCGTAAGTATTGCATCGTCAATAGCTGGGTTCAGCTTCAGGAACTTGCGTCCCTCGCGACGGGTGACCCAGCCGGACAGATTTGCCAGCATTTTATACTAGTCCTATATGAAAGAGGAGTGCATTATTCAGGAGGCCTCATAGTTTGAGAAG